>JAAELW010000408.1 GCA_024226235.1 bacterium | reverse complement strand
CTGGATCGGTGTCTCGGTCGGGCTCTTCCTGGCAGTGGCCGACCTCGGCCTGCTGCGGAGCGCCGCCCATCTGCTGGGTGCCTGGACGATCAGCTCCACCATCTTCTTCCTCGGGCTTTGTTTCCTGCTCGCAATCTGCCTCAACTATGCGGTTCGCCTCTCCCAGGCGGGAGATCGCATCCGTGAGCTGGCCCAGGAGATCGCGCTGCTGCGCCAAAGGATGGATGCTCTGGCGTTGGGAGTAGAGGAGTCAGGAGCGGGTGACCGAGCGCAACCCTGACGAGGCGCCCGAACGAGATGTGACCTCGGCCCGACTACCAGGCCTTGGGGGAACGCCCACCTTCGTGCTACTCGCCTTGCTATTCGGGGCCGGCTTCGCGCTCCTGACCCCGCCGCTGCAAGCTCCGGACGAGGGCCGGCACCTGATGCGCGCCTATATGATTTCGACCGGGGAGCTGCTCGCAGAGCCCAGGCCTGTCGGGCCGGCACGCGGCGAGGTGCCCACCAGCTTGCTGGAAATGGGCCGCAAGTTCAGCGGCCGGCTGTACCGTCGGCCAGATCAGAAGGTGAGCTGGAGCGATCTGTCGGCCGAATTCCAAAGGAAACTCGACGCGGAGCGGACCACCGAGATCCCGCTTCCCAGCCAGTACAGCCCGGTCCCCCATCTCCCCCAGGCGCTCGCGATGGGTGGGGTCCGCTGGCTGGACGCGGCCCCGGTCTACGCTGTCTACCTCGGGAGAGGGCTGAACCTGCTGATCTTCGTGTGGGTCGTGGGCCTGGCGCTCTCGATCCTCCCCGCCCATCGGCTGGGCTTCCTGCTGATCGCCACATTGCCGATGACCCTCTTCGAAGCGGCTTCGCTCAGTGCGGACGGAATCACCATTGCACTGGCACTGCTGTTCGTGGCGCTGGTGCTGCGCGAGGGAAGCCTGGCGGGCCCACTCACGCGCCGCGCGATATCCGAGCTCGCGACGGTCGCGATCCTGCTCTGCCTCTCGAAGATCGGCTATTGGCCGATCACCGGGGCCATATGGCTGATCCCGGCGGCCCGCTTCGCCTCCCCGCGCCAACGGCTCGCGGTGATCGGGTTGGTGCTGTTCGCTGGCCTGCTCGTGACCGGACTCTGGCTTGCGGCGCTCGGAAGCATCGAACAGCCGCCCGCCGTCCGCGGCGCCGTTCCCAGCGCTCAGCTGCGCTGGATTCTCAACCATCCGATGGATGCATGGGGAGTTCTCCTCCGAACGATGGTCGGGGGTGGCCCGCTGTATGTCCGGACATTCATCGGCCAACTAGGCACGTTGGATGTCCTGCTTCCCGACAGTGTCTACCTCGGCTACCCGTGGCTGATCCTCGCCTGTGCACTGCTCGACGGCGGACCACACAGCCCTGTGCGAGGGAAAACGCGTGCGATCGCGCTGCTTCTCGCCGCCGCGACCTTTCTGAGCGTGATGCTGCTGGCCTACGTCGGCTGGAATCGCGTCGGAGGCTCCCTCGTGCAGGCCGTGCAGGGGCGCTACTTCATCCCGTTCGCTCCGCTGCTGCTTGTCGCGCTCCACCTGCCGTACCGCCGAGCAGCCGGAGGGCCCGACCTGCGGGTGCGGATCCTTGCCAGTGTGGGTTCATTCGCCGTGCTGGCGATCGCGCTGAACTCACTCGTCGCCCGATACTATCTCCAGTGACCCCGAGAGAACCTATCCCCCGGCGATCGGCGGAAAGAAGTCCACCTCTGCCACACCATCGAGCGCGGTCGCGGCACCGTCGAGCCAACGTGCGTTCCGGCCCGCGACGAATACGTTGACCCGGCGGGAAAGCTCGCCCTGCTCGGCCTGCAGGTGCTCGCTGAGCCCCGGCCAGCGCTCGACCAGGATTTCGATCAAGGTCGCGACGGTCGCTCCGGGAGGCAGTGCGATATCCAGTGTCCGCTCGCCCACGACCGGACGCAGCGTGGCGTGAAACGTCAGCTTCACGACCTAACGAATTCCGAGCTCCTCGAGCTTCGCATTCGGCACGACGCCATCCTCCCAGCCGCGCGCAGCGTAGTACTCGACGAGCATTTCGCTTAGCTCGGAGACGTGGCCCTTGGAGCCGCCCTCGGTCGAGGCTTCTTCGGTGAAACGCGCGGGAAGCGTGTCCGCCGGGACACCCGCCAGGTTGTTGTAGTGGCGCTCGAGATTGTAGATGCGCTCGCCGGCCAGCATCACGTCATCCGAACCGAATTCGATGCCCATCGCCGACGCATACTGGGCGGCGTACACCTCCGCGTCCTCGGCGAAGGCGCTGAACTTGCAGAGATCGAGACTGTCCGAGAACGCATGGAGATCCTGGAAGACCTTGACCAGCTCGCCCTTGCCACGCCATTCGAGCGGATCGGCTTCGATCGGTACCACCCCAAGCTCTGCGGCGGCCACGTAGGCCCGCAGGTGACAGGCCCCGCGGTTGCTGGTCGCATAGCCGAGACCCATGCCCTTCAGGCCCCGCGGATCGTAGGCCGGCAAGGCCTGGCCCTTCACCGCCATCGCGATTTCCGGGTGGCCGAGCCCAGCCGCAGCCATCGCCGGCCCTTCGCTGAGCGCCTTGCCCACACCCTGCCGAGCGGCGACGTCCTCGGTCAACGCGACCATGGCCTGCGTATCCCCCCAGGCCAGACCCTGGCCCTCGGGAACCCAGCCCTTCTCGGTTGCTTCCATCCACATGGAGAAGGCGTTGCCCAGTTCGATCGGATCGATGCCCAGATCGTTGCATTGATCGATGAGCTTGATGATGGCCGCCGCATCATCGTTGTCGCAGTTCGCGCCCAGACTCCAGGCCGGCTCGTACTCGACACTCTCCATGCGCAACCCCGCCCACGGCCCCTCTTTGACCTCGACCTCTGTCTTGCATGCCACGGGACAGGCATGGCAGGTCGGCTTGCCCACCCGCAGATGCTGATCGACGTACTCACCGCTGATCTTCTCGGCCCGATCGCCGAACGCCGTGAACTGGCTGTTGCGGGTACCCAGCGCGCCGATCGTGTTGGCGATATTCATCAGCACGTTCGTGCCATAGATCGAGAGCCCGCCCTTCCGGGGGCTCGTCAGGTTGTTCTCGTCGCGAATCCCATCGAGGGCACGACTGCGCGCGGCCTTCCAGCCGTCCGGGTCACCGACCTGGCTCTTCTTCTTTCCAGCGCGAACCACGATGGCCTTCAGATTCTTCGAACCCCCCACGGCCCCGGTACCCCCGCGACCAAAAGCCCTGTCATCCTCGTTCAACCACGCAGCGAAGCGCACCTGGTTCTCACCACCCGACCCGATGGCATTGACCGAGAGGTCCTTTTCACCGTAACGCTCCTGGAGAATGCGGATGGTCTCATGGATGTTCTTGCCCCAGAGATCCGATGCATCGCGTAGCTCGATCCTGCCGTCCTCGATGAAGGCATAGACGGGCGCCGAGGCGCGCCCCTCGAAGACCAGCCCATCGAACCCGGACCAGCGCAAGCGTGCACCACTCCAGCCACCCTGATGGCTGTCGGTCACGGTTCCGGTCAGCGGCGACTTGGTCACACAGACCCAGCGGCCGCTCATGCTCGCCTCGCTACCCGTCAGCGGCCCGCTCATGAAGCAGAGCACGTTGCTCGGGGAGAGGGCCTCGACTTCGGGGCCCGCCTCGAGCAGGTAGCGAACACCGAGTCCACGGCCACCGATATAGCTGCGCACCCAGTCCTCGGGTGCCGGCCGCATCTCCCAGGTCCGGGCGGCCAGATCGATGTGGGCGATGTCTCGACCGAATGTGCGGAGTTCCATGGTGTCCTCCCGAGATTGATGGCAACAAGCAACGTACCCCAGCAGATCGAACCTGCCCGCCCTGATGCATGGCGGAAGGGCGCTCGACCCACTTGGCCGTCTCACCCCGGAGGATGCGCAATGAACAATGCATCCCGCTCGTCCTGGGACACGTAGCAGCCCTTTCGTCCAGCTGCGCGAAGCGTGCTGTGCAGTCTGTGCGCGTCCCTCTCGTAGAAGGCGGCGAGCAGCCGCAGATCCTCACCTACCTGGTCTGCGTCCTGGCGGGCGTCTGGCTTCTCGAGCAGGCGCCGGGCGATCTCCTTCAGGACGGCCTGACTCTCCCCACCGAGCAGGCGTTCGATGCCGGGCATCAGGCCCTCGATGCGCCGAAACGCGACGACTCGCGAGCCCCGCACGAGTGGAAGCCCGGGCAGGCGCGAGCGAGGCTCCCGGTGGCCTAGCAAATCGAGCAGCGCCACGAGCGCGTCGAAGGCATCGCGGGTCCGATGGCGGGAACGGAAGACGCCGTGCCAACGCGGAGCCAGGGTCGGGTAGCCATCCACCCGCGTCGTGAAGACCAGGAAGGACTGGTGGGCGCTCACTGCCGTCCCGATCGCCGGATAGAGGAAGGTGTAGGCGCCTTCCACGTTGTAGCGTGGCCGCAGGGTCCGGATGAGTTCGTTCTCGACCAACAGGGCATCCTGCTCGCTCGGCTGGAGCCGCACCTCGAGAGTGCTCGACTCGCGCACGAGCGTGCGCATCTTGCGGTGGGCCTTCCGCCGGCTCGCATTGCGGTAACCCTGGAGCCGGCGACGGATGTCCTTGGCCTTGCCGGCGTAGATCACCTGGCCCTCTTCATCCTTGAAGAGGTAGACCGCCGGCTCGGCCGGCAGCTCGCGCAGCAGGTCGGCCCCGAACTTGCGATCGAATCGTTTGAGTGTCATTGGATGAAGGAGACGTACTTTCCCGGAAAGAACGTCCTCGACTCAGAGGCGCGAGATCGTCACATCCGCAAGCAAGGCCAGCAGGAAGAGGCCCCCGAAGCGCCGGTTGTACCAGAAGGCTGTGGCCACCAGGTAGAGGGGCCAGATGCCCTCGGGAAGTTCAGCCGGGGGCTCGGTCGGGCGGGGTTCGCGGTAGACCTGGAGGACGCGTTTCAAAGACGGCGCGGCCGCAAGCGCGAACAACATGACCGGATGAAAATAGCCGGTCGCCACCAGGTAGACGACGACGCCGAACTGGGCGATGAGCATGCCGACGACGGACCAGCGCGAGGCGGCTTCACCGAGAATGACGGGCAGGGTGTGGATGCCCTTCACCTGGTCCTCTTGGAGCTTGTCGATGTGCTTGCCGAACAACACGGCGGTCGGTCCGAGCGCATAGGCGACGCTCGCCCAGGCCACCGGCGTGCTCCACTCTCCGGTGATCACGTAGTAGCCGCCTCCAACCATCAGCGGACCCCACACGACCAGCACGGCGGGCTCTCCCAGGCCGATGTACTTGAGTGGCCAGGTGTAGAGCAGCACGAAGAACGCACCGGCCCCCAGCAGCCAGAGCACACCCTGGCCACCCGTCGAGACGAGCCAGACGCCGATTCCGAGTGCTGCCAGACCGGTGAACGCGATGTACATGAGCGATTGCCGAATCGTCATCAGTCCGGATTCGATCGGCTGTGCGCCGTACTGGGTGCGGAAGTAGTTGTCCTTGTCGACACCCTTCCAGTGGTCGGTGAGATCGTTGACGAGGTTGTTGGTGGCGTGGGCCAGCAGAAGCCCCAGGGTGACCAGCAGCCACTTCCCGAGATCGAAAGCGCCATCCTTCAACGCCAACAATCCCGCAAACGCCGCGGAGACGAAGGTCATTACCAACACGGCCGAGCGCGTAGCGATCAACCAGCGCGACACCAGATCCAGCGCGTCCCATTCCTGTTTGTCGACCTGGGGCATGACCCGCAGCGCGCGGGCCCACATCGATACGTTCGGCATTGGGATAGTGTGACCGCTCTCGCATACGGCCGCACGGGGCAACTCGCCGGCCTGGGCTGCGCCGACCCCGGGTCAGAAGACGGGCTCGTCCCCCGCACCCGGCATTCCGCCACCATCGAAGCCGGCGTCGGTGCCCGGCCCTCCGATCCCACCCGGGATCGGCGGAAGATCGGGCGGTTCGTCGCTGGAACGGTTGGCGAAGCGGGCGTACTGGCCCTCGAAATCGAGCTTCACAGTGCCCGTGGGGCCATTTCGCTGCTTCTCGATGATGATCTCGGCCAGGCGAGGATCGGCGGTTTCCTTGTTGTAGACGATGTCCCGGTAGATGAACGCGATCACATCGGCATCCTGCTCGATGGCACCGGATTCGCGGAGGTCTCCCATCATCGGGCGGCGCTTGTCCGGATCTCGTTGCTCCGGTCCCCGGTTCAGCTGGGAGAGTGCGACCACCGGAAGATCGAGTTCCTTCGAGAGGGCCTTCAATCCGCGCGAGATCTCGGCGATCTCCAGGTCCTTGCGGGTGTTCTTGCCAGCAGCGCTGGCCAGCTGCAGGTAGTCGACGATCACCAGGTCGAGCCCATGCTCCGCGTGGAGACGACGGCTCTTGGCCTTGATTTCCAGGATGTCGAGGGCGCCGGAATCGTCGATCCAGATTTTCGTTTGGGAGAGCCTGTCCGCCGCCGCCTGCAACTTGCGGTAGTCCGACATCGGCAGGAAGCCCTTGCGCAGGCTCGAGAAGTTGATCTGGGCTTCGGTGGAAAGCAGTCGCACGATCAACGAGCGAGTGGTCATTTCCAGCGAAAAGACCGCAGCGTTCTTGTTGTGCCCCACGGCGGCGTTGCGCGCGATGTTCAGCGCGAAAGCCGTCTTTCCCATGCTAGGCCGAGCGGCGATGATGATCAGCTCACCTGGCTGGAGCCCGCCGGTCATCTCGTCGAGATCATGGAATCCCGTCGGGAGACCCGTGAGATCCCCGCCCCGGTTCATGATCGCCTCGACGTAGTCGAAGGTGCCGGGCATCTCGTCATGAAGGCTCGCGAAGGAGCTCCGACTCTGTGCCTTGGAGACCTCGAAGATCCGCGACTCGGCGAAATCGAGCAGCTGGTCGGCGTTGCCATCCTCGTCGTAGCCGGTCTCGGCGATTTCGCTGGCCACATGAATGAGCCGACGCTTCACGGCCTTGTCGCGGACGATCCGCGCATGATGGGAAACATTGGCGCTGGTCGCGGCGAAGTCTGCGAGTTCGGCCAGGGCAACCGGGCCGCCGACGGCGTCGAGGGTCCCCTCGGTGGTCAGGTACTCGGAGAGCGTGATCAGATCGACGGGGCGACGCTCATCGTGGATCGTCAACATCGCCCGCAACAGCAGCTGATGCGACGGGTGGTAGAAGTCGTCCGGCGAGACGTCTTCGAAGATCTCGTGGAAGACCCGCGGATCGAGCAACAACGCCGAAAGGACCGATTTCTCGGCATCCAGATCGTGGGGCGGAACCCGGCCGCCGAGCATGTCGCCCGTTGAGGTAGGCGTTCCGCCGCCACCACCGCGATTCTTACGTCGCCGCGGCTCGGCCATCGCCTCGCCTTGATACGGAGTCGCCTCGCCCAAGGATCACCCCTCCTCGAGCGACGCCGGAGGGACGTCGCTGCCTGCCGAGTGTACTACGCCTGAGGCGGGGTGGGGCTGACCTTCAACTTCAGCTTCGCAATCACCTCGCGGTGCAGCTTGACCGGCACCTCGTGGTCACCCAGCTCCTTGATCGGCTCCTTCAAGTCGATCTTGCGGCGATCGATTTCGATGCCCTTCGCCGCCACCAGCTCGACAATCTGAAGGGTCGTGACTGAGCCGAAGAGCTTGCCTTCTTCTCCAGCCTGCGCCTCGACCTCGAGCCGCAACTGCTCCAAGCGATCCTTGGCCGCGTTCAGGTCCTTCAGCTGCTTGGCCATGTTCTCGGCAATGATGCGCCGATGGTGCTCAAGCTCCTTGACCTTTGCGGCCGTGGCAAAGATGGCCTTGCCCTTGGGGATCAGGAAGTTGCGAGCGTAACCGGGTTTGACTTTCACCAGATCGCCGGCATCGCCGAGGTTGGCAACGTCCTCGCGCAGAATGACCTTGACCGCCATGCTGCCTCCTAGTTTCCGTGATGGGGCGCGTTGGGCATCAGAGCGAGCTGCCGGGAACGCTTGATGCCGAGGGCCACGGCGCGTTGGTGCTTCGCGCAGTTACCCGAGATGCGCATCGGGATGAGTTTCCCGGTTTCGGTGATGAAGTAGCGCAGACCCTTCGGATCCTTGTAGTCGATTTCAGCCTTCGGGTCGGCGCAGAAGCGGCAGACCTTCTTGCGCAGAAAGCTGCCCTTGGACTTCTTCTGCTTGCGAGCCTTCTTTCGGGCACGCGCGCGCAAGCGCGCCTTCACGCTCATCGGCCCCCGTTCGCGGCGTTCACCGTCGCGGCGGAAGCCGCCTCCAGGGCGACCTCCCCCACCGCGGAATCCATCGTCATCACG
>JAAELW010000407.1 GCA_024226235.1 bacterium | reverse complement strand
GCCGTCGATCCCTGAGCGTTTCCCGCCGGGTCGACTGAAGCCGATTGGCCGAGAGCGTTCGGCCTGGCGCCCCGCGAAAGTTCGCCTGTCTGATGGCATGGCCTACCGGCCCTTGCCTCCCAAGAATCGGGCACGCACACCCGAGGCTGGCCCTTCGTGGCCGGAATCGGGGCTTTCCTCCTCAGCCGCGAAGTTCCCGAGGCGCGACAAGCGCAACAGGGTGGCATGAGGCTTGCTGCCGCAATCAAGCACGCGGTGGTCTGTCCACGCGCTTCCTAACCGACCCCATATCGGAACGAGGCCATGGAAATCGACAGTCTTCAGAGCATCGAGAACGCTACGCGGTTCGGCCGCAAAGAGATGTTCCGGTTTGGAACGGTGCTGTTGTTCATCGTCGGCACGATGCTCTTCGTTTCGAGCATCCATAGCCCGGTGAGTATCGAGTTGGTCGTCGCGGCGATGATCGGTGGCTACATGGCCATGAACATCGGCGCAAACGATGTCGCCAACAACGTAGGCCCGGCGGTGGGTTCCAAGGCACTCACGATGGTGGGTGCGATCATCATCGCGGCGATCTTCGAGGCTATGGGAGCCCTGGTTGCTGGTGGCGATGTCGTCAGCACCATCAAGAAGGGGATCATCGACCCGGCCCTGATTCCAAATGGTGTGGTCTTCATCTGGCTCATGATGGCAGCCCTGCTGGCGGCAGCGATCTGGTTGAACCTCGCGACGGCGGTCGGCGCTCCAGTATCGACGACGCACTCCATCGTCGGGGGGGTCCTCGGGGCAGGTATCGCTGCCGGAGGTGTGGAGATCGCCAACTGGGAGCGCTTCGGGGCGATTGCTGCGAGCTGGATCATTTCGCCGGTGATCGGCGGAATCATTGCCGCGGGCTTCCTGTACTGGATGAAGCACAGCATCACCTACAAGAAGAACATGATCGAATCGGCGCGGCGGATGGTTCCGATCATGGTTTCGTTGATGGTCTGGGCGTTCGGCACCTATCTGATCATGAAAGGCCTCAAGAAGATCATCAAGCTCGATCTCCTTACCGCTGGAGGCCTCGGACTGGTGGCGGCGGGCATCGCCTACCTCGTCGTCAGACCCCTGATCATCAGGTTCTCGGCGTCACTGCCCAATGAGAAAGCGAGCATCAACTCCCTGTTCACCGTTCCGCTGATCTTCGCTGCAGCGCTGCTGAGCTTCGCCCACGGAGCCAACGACGTGGCAAACGCAGTCGGTCCCCTTGCTGCGATCGCCGATTCCGTCACTCACCATGGGGTCGCCACCAAAGCCGCGATTCCGTTCTGGGTGATGGCGGTTGGCGCGCTCGGCATCGTGCTCGGGCTGGCCATGTTCGGGCCCAAGCTCATCAGGACTGTCGGCTCGGAGATCACCGAGTTGGACCAGATGCGTGCGTTCTGCATCGCGATGGCGGCTGCGATCACGGTGATCATCGCGTCACAGCTCGGCCTGCCCGTCAGCTCGACCCATATTGCTGTTGGCGGCGTCTTCGGAGTCGGTTTCCTCCGGGAGTACCTGAAGGCGAACTATGCGAACACCGTCCACGAGATCGAGCACCATCACCAAGGCAAGGACAAGTCTGAAGTCGAAGCTTTCATGGTGGAGTTCGAGAATGGTTCCATCGAAGAAAAGCGCGTGATGCTCAAGCAGCTGAAACAACACACGGCGACGGCCGAGCTTTCGAAGCGGGAGAGAAGAGACCTGCGGAAGGTCTATCGCAAGGAACTCGTGAAGCGCTCTGCGCTGCTGAAGATCGCTGCGGCATGGGTCATCACCGTTCCGGCCGCTGGCCTTCTCTCCGCCCTGTTGTTCTTCATGATCCGCGGAATGATGATTCCGCGCGATATCCTGCCCTAGTCGACTCGCTCCAGTTCTTTCCGGTGGCCCGTTAGACTGGCGGACTTCGTTTGTCCCGAACCCGGGTTAGAGGCGGCTCGAACCGAACTTGATGATTCGTAGAATCCTACTACCCACGATCCTGCTGGTTCTGGCCTATGGGTTCTGGGTCAGTCCCGACTTCAAGGAGATCGCGTCGGGAGTGGCGATCTTCCTGTTCGGAATGCTCGCGATGGAGCAGGGTTTCCAGGCCTTCACCGGCGGAGCCCTGGAGCGGGTGCTCAAGCGCACCACCGACCGTCTCTGGAAGAGCCTGGTCTTCGGCTCGGTCACGACGACGATCATGCAGTCGAGTTCCCTGGTGTCGGTGATCACCATTTCCTTTCTCAGCGCAGAGCTCATCAGCCTCGCAGCAGGGATCGGGATCATCTTCGGGGCCAACCTGGGCACGACCACGGGGGCCTGGTTGGTGGCGGGGTTCGGCCTCAAGGTGAAACTCTCGGCCTACGCGATGCCGATCCTGGTCTTCGGCGTCGTGCTGATCTTCCAGCGCTCCAAGGTGCTCCACGGGATCGGCTACGTGCTTGCCGGGGTCGGGTTCCTCTTCCTCGGAATCCACTACATGAAGGAAGGGTTCGAGGCGTTCAAGCAAGGCATCGATCTGGCCAGCTACGCGGTGGCGGGCTACCCCGGCCTGTTCTTGTTCGTCGCGATCGGCATCCTCGCGACCGTCGTGATGCAATCGAGTCACGCAACACTCGTGTTGGTGATCACCGCACTTGCAGCAAGTCAGGTGACCTACGAGAACGCATTGGCGGTCGCGATCGGGTCCAATGTGGGTACGACGATCACGGCCATCCTGGGGTCCATGGGCTCGAACATCCAAGGAAAGCGGCTCGCCGGCGCTCATCTGATCTTCAATCTGGTCACCGGGTTCATCGCGATCGCAGCGATTACGCAGATCATCGGTCTGGTCGACTGGTTGAGCGGCATCGTCGGGATCGCACATGATGACTACACGTTGAAGCTCGCGACATTCCATACGGTGTTCAATTCGATGGGCATCCTTGTCATGGTGCCCTTTGTCCAACAGCTTGTGAGCGTGCTCGAACGGTGGATGCCCATGCCAGTCCCCGTGTTCGAGCAACCGAAGTACCTGAACGAAGCCTCCATCGACTTCGCGGATGCCGCCATCGAGGCGTCGCGGAAGGAGACCGTTCGGCTCTACGACAAGGCACTCGAGTTGATCGTCCACGGTGTGGGCCTGCGCCGGCGGGACGTATTCAGTGAAGATCCGCTCGAAGGGTTCGATGGCAGCGAAGGCGGGCCTTTCGAAGAGAGGATCCAGGAGCGGTACGAGCAGAGCATCAAGTCGATCTATGCAGCAATCGTGGCGTTCATCAGCAGGGCCCAGGCTGGCAAGGAGCCGGAAAACGCAGAGGAGTTGCTGGCCATTCGGATGGCCGGCCGCGATCTCGTGGAAGCCATCAAAGGGGTCGCGCATCTGCAGAAGAACCTGAAGGTGCTGATCCATTCGGAGAATCCGGAGATCCGGGCCGCCTATGAGGGGATTCAGCGACGAATCGGTTACGTCGTGAGGGAGGTCGATGGTGTGAGGCGGTCCGACGACGACCGGCTGGCTATCCTCTCGCTGAATGACACGATCCTGGCCAACAGGCAGGAAGACGTGCTGGCCAACGAAAAGCTGGACTCTCTCGTCCGCAAGGATCGGATATCTGCAACGACAGCGACCTCATTGATCAACGACTACAGGTATGCCTATCGGATATGCAAGAGGTTGATCGAGTTGGGACAGATTCTGTTTGCCGTCGATCACGGGGACCTTCTCGATGCCCAGCGAAGCCTCGCTCTGGACGAGGATGAGATCGACGCGATGAGCGACCACGGAGAGATCTGATGAAGACCAAGAAGCTACTTCGAAAGATGAAGTCATTCTTGAGCGCGGATCAGCGCGCTCAGATCGCGAAGATCGATTCGCTCGAGAAGATCCTGAAGAAACTCGAAAAGAAAGAGCTGGGGTTGCGCGAGAAGCTGGAGGGGGAAGGCGACAAAGGGCAGCACCGGGAGATCCTTCGAAAGCTCGAAGTGATCGCTGCACAACGCAAGAAGGGTGAAGGGCTGAGGCAGGAGCTCGAGCCGCTTCGCGAGCAGACGGCAAACTGACACCCCCCCGACTTCCGTCGTCGGTATGCGCCTAGCACCAGGATCCTTCCGGTGCCGGTCGCTCGAGAAGCTCGCGGACATTCGCTTCGATCACCCGGTAGCCGACGTTGCCCGTCAGACGCTGGCGATCCTCGTTGAGCGAGAGAGTCGGGCTGACGCGCACACCGCTGGCCTGCGCCAGCTCGATGTCGCCGGACAGCGCGGCGCAAGCCTCACCGCCATCGAGCACGGCCTCGATCGGTGCCCGGGCCAGGCCCGCGCGTTCAGCCTGGCCCAGTAGCGCTGCCTGGCCGCCTAGCTCGGCAGCCTCTTCGAAGAAGGCTTGTCGAAGGCTGCGGGCCGCCCCTTCCAGTGCTCCGCCCCCGAACTCGCCGCGCGCCTCGAGCAGGCGCACAGCACACAGGTAGAGGTGTGCCGGCATCGACGAGGCTGGGGTTGCCTCGAGCCAGACGCGCGGGTGCAGCTCGACGTGGTCGAAGCTCGCGCCAATCTCCTGCACGTGCGCCGCGTAGCCCTCGAGGCCGCCGCGATTCGACCATTGCCTATCGAGCTTGCCCCGGACGTCACCGAAGACCGAGAGAAAGCGGTAGTCCATCGAAATCTGGTCGGGGAAGCGCTCGTGGAGCTCTTCGCAGCGGACCTGCGCAAGATAGGCCCAGACGCAGAGGGCGTCCGAGAAGTGGGTGATCTGAATCCGGGGCATGTTCGTTCCTCGGCAGGTGTTCGCCCTGCCCGGTCAGCGCGGCGCGTCCGAATCGTAACTGGCCCCAGGGATCCCGGCTTCCCATCTGGCGTCGAGATGTGGGATAATGGACTCATCTATGAGGTGTCTTCATGTTGAGAGTGCTCGTGATCATTGCGCTGGTCCTACCG
Organism: bacterium; assembly: GCA_024226235.1. Taxonomy (GTDB): domain Bacteria; phylum Myxococcota_A; class UBA9160; order UBA9160; family UBA6930. Next base: position 16,255 of record JAAELW010000407.1, on the reverse strand, counting down.
GCCGTCTCGGCCTGGGGGGTTCCCATGATCGTTGGGCACCGAGGGTACGCGGCTGCCACGCCCGAGAACACGCTGATCTCGGAGCGAAGTGCCTTCGATGTGGGTGCCGCCATGGCAGAACTCGACCTGCAGAAGAGCTCGGACGGCCACGTCGTGGTCATCCACGACGACACCGTGGGTCGCACTACGGATTCCCTCACCGATGATCGGGTGGACAGCCTCACGCTCAGCCAATTGAGGGGGCTCGACGCCGGATATCCTGCGCGGTTCGGGTCCGCGTTTGCCGGAGAGCTGATTCCGACGCTCGAAGAGATCTTGTTGGAGGCCAAGGGTCGCGGATCGTTGCTTCTCGATCAGAAGAGCTCCTTGCTCTTCGGAGCGGAAATCGCAGCGGCGGTGGCAACCACGGCGTTCCCCCTCGATCAGATCTGGACGACCGCCTGGAACGCCGCCCAGGTGGCCGACATCCAGCTCAACATGCCCACGGCCAAGATCCTGTGGACCCAAGTTGCCAGTGTCTGGACTGCGGCCACAGAAGCCTTCCTGGACGACATGGTGGCCCTGGGCGTAGACGGCATCTCGGTCGTGTTCGAGAACTACATTCACAACGCCCCGGGCCTCGCGGTGGCCACGCAGGAGCGTGGGTTGCTCGCATTTGCGTGGAATTTCGATGCGATTCCCGACACACCCGAGCGGATGCAGACCGCCATCGATATTGGGCTCGACGGCTACATCGTGAACGACCCTGCGATGCTGGCCAGCGTGATCCCGGAGCCCGGCACGCTGCTTCTGATGGGTGTGAGCCTGGCAGCTCTCTCTCGCCTCACGGCCCTCCGGATCTGGGTAGCGCTACCCCATGATTACAGGACAGCCTGCCCCAGGTCCGACTGAGCCGTCGCGAAACATGCGCCCCAAGTGGCATGCCCCTTGCGACGCATCCACATGGCACGACCCGACGTCGCTCGACGGCTTGGAGAGACCTCCATCCTGTGAGCGGGAAGGTCGCCATTTCTTGGGGGGAGACATGTTTCGAACCTGTGGACTACTGACCATTTCGGCCTTCGCGGCTCTCGTCCTCATGGGGCGCCCCGGCTGGGCGGCGGCTCCGGTGGAAGAAGAGGAAGACGGTTGCATCGGCTGCCACATCAACGTTACGCCGGGAATCGTGAAGGAGTACCTGGACAGCCCGATGGCCACAGCCAGCGAGAGTGTGTCCTGCGGCGAGTGTCACGGCAATGACCACAAGACCAAGGACGACCACGCCAAAGCGACTCTGCCCACGTCCGAGACCTGTATCGAATGTCACGAGGAAGAGGGCGCGGAGTTCCGCAAGGGGAAGCACGAGCTGGCCTGGTTCGCGATGAAATCCCAGATCGCCTACCACAGTATTCCCTCCACCCTCGCGGGTGATGGATATCGGGGTTGCTCTGGCTGCCACAAGCTCGGCCGCAAGGGGCTGATGGGAGTCCAGGATGGGAACACGGGAGCGCTGAAGCACGATAAGGGCAAGGAAGAGGCGGAGTACCACTACGGGAACGCCCAATGCGATGCCTGCCACACACGACATAGCTTCCGCAAACAAGAGGCTCAGGATCCCAGGACGTGTTCGAACTGCCATATGGGTTTCGATCATCCCCAGTGGGAGATGTACACCTCCGCCAAGCACGGAATCATCTGGCAGATCGAAGGGGAGCAGACGTCGGGAGGACGCGCGCCCACCTGTCAGAAGTGCCATATGCCCGAAGGAGACCACGAAGTCTCCACGCCGTGGGGGTTCCTGGGGCTACGGATTCCGACGAAGGAAAATGTCCTGGCCCTGATCGAGGTGGCTCCCTCCCTGGAGAAACAACTGAGGTCGCTGGCCGGAGCACTTCCCTCGGGACACTACGACGGGGTCGATGATGATCCCGAGTGGACCTTGGACCGAGCTGCGATTCTTCAGGCAGCGGGAATCCTCGATGCAGACCTGCAGCCCACCTCGCGTTTCACCGAGATCGTGGTCCAGGGACGGGCCGCCCGTGGACCGGCGGAGTTCAATCGGCTTCGCTCTGCGATGAAGCGGACTTGCAACGAGTGCCATAGCAGCTCATATGTGGGCAAACACTTCGATGCCGCCGACCTGCTGATCAAGCAGACGGACCAGCTCTTCGCCAAGGCGATTCGCACGGTTCAGGGCCTCTACGCGGACGGGATCCTGAAGAAGCCGGAAGGGTGGGAGTACGCGCCCGACCTTCTCCAGTACTATCATGCGAAGACGAAAGTGGAGCAGGAGCTCTATCTGATCATGCTGGAGCATCGCCAGCGCGCCTTCCAAGGGGCCTTCCACGCGAGCAACGACTACGCCCATTGGTATGGATGGGCGCCCTTGAATACGTCGGTCAACGAGATCATGGAAGAGGCGGAGAGGATGAGACGGGAGCACGCGGCACAAGAATAGATGCTGCGGGACAGCAGTCAGGCCACGTCGTCCATGCAAGATATTGCGTTGCTGTGGAGCCGGCTTCCTTAGGCGGCCGTCATTGAGAACGCCACTACCGGCATCGGCCGGCCCCGCAAGAAGTTGCACCCGGCAACTCATCCAGCCAACTCCCCGGCGCAAGAGCGGATTGGGCCTGACCGTCATGCGTGGCACGCATCGTGCTAGACGGAGTGCATGGCGAATTCGAACATCCGACGACAACCCGGTCTGGCTTCTCCGCTCTTCGCGCTCCTTGCGGCCGTCCTCCTCTCTGCGCCGGCGGCAGCAACCAGTTTCACAGTGCATGGATACGAGTTGGGCGAACGGGTCACACTCACCTCGGGCCGTCAGGTCTGGACGGCCCAGTTCGATGCATCACTCGATGACGTACGTGGGATCTCCTTCTGCGTGGACGTCGACAAGTACATCCGAGTCGGCTCCTTCCACGTGCGCGACGTGCTCGACCCGTATACCGCGAGTTCACCGCCCCTCGAGACGCCCCGTGACTTTGCTTTCGCCGGCTCGGTCATGGACAACTATGGCTACGATGTGGGCATGCTCACCGGCGGCGCGGTTACACGCACGCAGGCGATTACCGGCGTGCAAGCTGCGATCTGGGACGGCATCTATGGCGGTGGTAAGGTGCAGCTTTCGAGCCTTTCGCCGGGAGCTCGCTCGACCTACGACACGGTCATGGCGGGGACCAGAAGTGGTCACACGGAGCGCGCAGTGATCGTGGAGATGTCCCGCCGCCAGGATCAGGTCTTTTCGAACCCGATCCCCGAGCCCGGTGCAGCCCTGGTGTTCGCGCTGGGTGCGGTGATCGTGCGAGGTGCCGCGAACCGACGACGGTTGGTCTAGCCCCACATTCCCAGAGGCGATCCAGTGCCGGCTTGATCAGGCAGGGGTCATTCCTGCAGGGGTAGGGGTCGCGTTCAGTCAGGCGCGGAAGTCGATCTCGCCGCTGTGTTGCTCGGGCCCGTGGGAACCAATGCCGCATACGGGGCAGGAACCGGCTGCGGAAGCCTCTTCGGCTTCTCCCCGTCCGGGCATTGCCTCCGAACGATCGCTTTCCTTGTCCATGGCCTCGCGGGCCGCAGTACTGCGCGCCTCTCGGGCGTCGCTGGCTGCCCGTGCCGCGACCTGGCGATCCTGGCCTGAAGGATCTGCGGGCGCGAGGGCTGCCATCCGGACCCGCTCCATCTTGCGTGCGGTGGCGGCCGGATCATCCCCGACGGGGGAGGCATCGATCGAGACCTCGCCGCCCACCGCGTAGCGTCGGCCGTCAGGCCCGGTCTCATAGCTGAAGCTCGCACCTCCTTTGGCCAGGCTGCCCGCAGCCGCTTTGTGGGCCGCCTCGTGGGCGCGCACCTCGCGGTCACGGCGCGTCAGCTCTTCGACCTCGCGCTGTTCTTCTTCAGTGAGCTCGGAGTCAGAATCCGTGCCCTTTGATCCCGGCAGTTCCTGTTCATCGCCCCGGCTTCTGGCCAGGCCCTCGGCGCTGAGCGACATGCGCACGCCGCCGCTCTCAGTCGTTTCATCGGCAGTTTGCCCCGAAGGGCCCAAAGGGCCGCGGAGTGAAGGGCGCGGGTCGCTGGGCAGCTGCCCGCGAAGTGCGCCGAAATCGATCGGGGGAGAGACGACCACGTATTCCGCTTATCGGGTGGTCTCTGCTCCGTCCGTATCGGGCGAAGCATGGAGGCCTGGGGGGAAAAGCTGTAGCGGGGTAGGCTGGACGGCCAGAAACCGGGCCGCAGCGCCGGACCGAAAATCGATCTAGAGTCTGGCGGCTCCTCGTGTGGCGATGCCGTTGCGAGGTGGCTTCGCCCCCTTGCAGAGTGACCGACGGTCGTGTCACGCAAGAGGGAGGCGCTCGATTCCGACCGATCACAGCTCGCGGGCTGTGCTACCCCCAGCCGCGGCAATCCAAGGAGATCCAGAATGGGAATCATCGAAGATGCACACAAGGCCCTGATCGAAGAGGTGGGCCTTTGCTACGTCGCGACCGCTTCGAGCGATGGCGAGCCCAACGTGAGCCCGAAGGGTTCGATCATGGTGATCGATGACGACCACCTGGCCTTCGCGGAGATCATGAGCCCCGGTTCGAGGGCCAACCTGGAGCAGAACGCCCGCGTGGCCATCTATGTCTGCAAACCTGAGATCTTCCAGGGTTTCCAGTTCAAGGGTTCGGTCGAGTTGACCCAGGACGGTCCGATCTATGATCGACTGGCGGCTGCGATCAAGGAGAAGGGGCTCAAACTTCCGCCGATCAAGAACGCTGTGAAGATCAAGGTCGAAGAGGTCCGTGGGCTCGGGGCCTGACCTGGGGGACCACGCGAAGGCCGGGTCGCCGGGAATCGAGGAGCAAGTGATATGAAGAACGCGCTCATCGGTATTGGCGTTCTGTTCGCGGCTCTGGTTGCGGTCTCGATCATCACCGCGACACCTCTGGTGGGCGAGGTCGTCAAACTCCACACCCGCGGTGCCGACGGCGGGTGGGAGACGACCCCGCTGTGGATCGTCGACCTGGGCGATGCAGCCTACCTGCGTGCCAGTACGCCCGAAGGCAGCGGCTGGGTGGTCCGCCTACGCGCCAATCCGGAGGTACGGCTTGAGCGCGCAGGAAAGCTATCGGATGTGCGTGTCATCGAAGAACCTGCCCAACTGCAGCGGGTCCGCGAGGAAATGGCTGCGAAGTATGGGTGGGCAGACGATTTCATCGCACTGATCGGCGGCGATCGCGGCACGTCGATGGCGTTCCGCCTCCAAGCCATCCCCTGAGAGAGCAGTTGAAACCAAGGAGAACTGAGCCATGTCGAACCCCCTTCCGGAAACCCAGCCCTTCGATGGGGAGACCGTCGACGTCGCGTTGACGGCGATCTACAACTGGAACTACGACTCTGAGCTGGACCAGCTTCGCTCGCTCTATGTCAATGCCCTGGATCGTCAGTGGAACGCGATGCGCGATTTCGACTGGGAGATCGAGGTCGATCGCGAGTCCTTCACCAAGAACTTCAGCTTTGCGGGGATGCCCCTCTACAAGACCGACTTCTGGCAAGGGCTCCCGAAAGAGACGCAATGGGAGGTGTCGCGGCGAAGTACGGCCTTCATGCTCTCCAACTTCCTTCACGGCGAGCAGGGGGCATTGATCGCAGCCTCCGAACTCGTGAATGCCGTTCCAGATATCGACGGCAAGCTCTACGCCGCGACGCAGACGCTGGACGAAGCCCGCCATGTCGAGGTGTTCGGGGCCTACATCAAGAAGCTGGACCAGGTGTATCCGATTGCGCCCGGGCTCAAGCAACTGCTCAACAACATCGTGCAAGCGGGAGATTGGAAGACGAAGGCGCTGGGAATGAACATCGTGGTGGAGGGTCTCGCGCTCTACGTCTTCCGCGAGATGCGCAATGCGACACAGGAGCCGCTCCTGAAGGGAATCCTCACGAACGTGGCACGTGACGAAGCGCGCCACACGGCTTTTGGGATCCGCTACCTCGGGAAGGTGGTCCCCACCCTGAGTGATCAGGAGAAGGCAGAGCTCGAGGATTTCGCGTTCGAGATCGCCCGCTTGCTCATCGATTCGCGCGGCGGTACGAGCATCCGGGAATCCGCACTGACCATCTGGCGTGAGGCAGGTGTCGACCCTGCAGAGGCGGTAGCGGCGATTGCCAAGGATCGCGACAAGATCCGCGAGCACATCGCAGATCAAGGCGGGCGCATGGGCCCGCTTAGTGGTTTCGTGTTGCCGACACTGCGCGAGATCGGTCTGTTCAGCGATCGCATTCGCGATTGCTTCGAAGATGTACTCGTTCGCAACAACGGTGAGCAGGCCAAGGGGCTCGTGGACCGGATGGTAGACCTGCCCGAGGATCTGGAGGCCTGGGCTCTGGCCGAGGTGTAGTCAACGGTTCTCCGGCCTCCAATCCGATCGGAGCCCACTGGGGCCGGCAACGAAAGGGCAGGTCGCATGGCCAAGATTCGGTGTCTGGAATGCGGGAGCGACATACCCCGCGATGCCTGGAGCTGTCCCCACTGCGGAGAGCCGGCACAGGCAGCTGCAGGAGGGCAGACCGCGGGGGCGATCTCGACCAGGGGCATGCTCTGCGTGCTCCTGCTCTTCATCCTCTTTCCCGTTCTGCTCTTTCTCCTTCACATCTTCGTACCCGAGTTGTGATCCTGGCTTCGATCGGCATCCGGTCTAGTATCCGCGTTGATGGTCGAGAAAATCCTGCCCGGGCTCTTCCGGATCGTGCTCCCGCTGTCTGGAAATCCGCTTCGCGAAATCAACTCCTTCGTATTCACGTCGAATGATCGCAACCTGATCGTCGACACCGGCATGAACCGCGAGGAGTGCCTCGAGGCCATGGAAGCGGGTCTGGACGAGATCGGTGTCGACCTCGAGCGGACGGACATCCTCGCCACCCACCTCCATGCTGATCATCAAGGCCTGGTCGCAACACTGCTTCGCGAGGGTTCGCGTGCATTCATGGGTGAGCGCGACGTGGAGGTGATCAACGGAAGCGGTGACTATTGGACCGAGAGCGGACCCATGGGTCAGCTGGCCATCAAGGCGGGATTCCCGGCCGATGTGCTGCGCGCCTCTCTCGAAAACCATCCCGGTTTCAAGTACGGCCCACAGGTACCCGTGGACTTCGTCGGCCTGAAAGACGGCGAGACCATCGGCATCGGCGACTACACGCTGCAGGTGGTATTGACTCCGGGACACACCGACGGACATATCTGCCTGTATGAGCCGAATGCCAAGATCTTGCTCTCGGGGGATCACGTGCTAGGTGACATCACACCCAACCTGCAAGCCTGGGGTGATGACGAGGACCCGTTGGGCGACTTCCTGACGAGCCTTGCCCGAGTGGACGCGCTCGACATCGATCTCTGTCTGCCGGGCCACCGGGCGTTGGTCGAAAACTGCTCACAGCGCATTGCGGAGCTCGTCGAACACCATCGTATGCGAGCCGACGAGGTGGTTGAGATCCTCGATCAAGGCCCTCGGAATGCGTACGACACCGCCGGTCGAATGACCTGGGATATCGTGGCGCCGTCCTGGGACGATTTTCCGATCATGCAGCGTTGGTTTGCGACCGGTGAGTCGATTGCCCACATCCGCTACATGGAAGTCCAGGGCCGGATCGAGCGCGATTTCGTGGACGGTCAGACTCTCTATCGCAGTGTCGCGCGGCCATAGCGGAGACAACGTGATGAGCGTCAAAACTCCCGCACCGCGGCTGCTCGCCAGAGGGGGGACTGGTCGGGCGGTGTTGGTCCTGCTGCTCGGCCTGCTGAGCTCCAACGTGGCCGTGGCCGATGCGGCCTTCCACCAGGAATTGCTGGCGACCCTGGCGTTCGCCGAGGGACAGGCGCTCGCAAGCATCGCCGAGGTCGATGACCCCACCCGTCATCCCCGATCGACCGATCCTGCAACCGGAAACTGGAACACCCGCAGTGCCGGCGATTGGGCAGCCGGCTTCTTTCCGGGGCAGCTCTGGATGCTCTACGAATACACCGGCAACCCCGCGCTACGCACGGCTGCCGAAGCCTGGACCGCGGACATGGCCTCTCAGACGACAGCCACCCACACCCACGACCTGGGCTTCATGATCTTGAACAGCTTCGGCCACGCCCATCGGATCACCGGGGACATCGCCGCCCGGGACGCCGTTCTGACGGCCGCCGAATCACTCTCGACCCGCTTCGACCCGGAGGTCGGAGCCATCCGCTCCTGGGACTTCGGCTCCTGGCAGTTTCCGGTCATCATCGACAACATGATGAACCTGGAGTTGCTCTTTCGTGGCGCCAGTTGGAGTTCCGATCCGGTCGAGGCCCAGGCCTGGCGCAATCAAGCAGTGAGCCATGCCACCGTGACCGACCTCGAGCACGTTCGAGGAGATGGCACGACCTATCACCTCGTCGACTTCGACCCTGTGACGGGCGTTGTCCTGAGTCGCGAGACCTATCAGGGTGTTGGGGACGAGACGACCTGGACCCGGGGGCAGGCGTGGGGGCTCTACGGTTTCACGGCCGCCTATCGGGAGGCGGGTGACGCCTGGCTACTTACCACAGCCAAGCAGTTGGCAGATGCATTCATTGCACGGCTTCCGGCCGACGGAATTCCCTATTGGGATTTCGAAGCGCCCGGCATTCCGGACGAGCCCCGCGACTCGAGTGCGGCCGCCATCGCCGCGTCGGGCCTGCTGGAACTCAGCACGCTCGTCGATGACCCTGCACTTGCCCTCGTCTACCGAAACGAGGCCGAGCATATCCTGGTTTCGTTGATGTCCGACACCTACCTCTCCGACGGGGTCGTCAGCAGCGGACTGCTATTGCACGGAACAGGCCACCGCCCAGCCGACCGCGAGGTGGATGTCTCGCTGATCTACGGTGACTACTATTTCGTCGAGGCATTGTTGCGCCATCGCTCCTGGTTCACGATTCCCTGCGATGACGGCCTCGATAACGATGGCGATGGTCTGATCGACCTCGACGATCCGGGCTGCTTCAATTCCTCCTGGTTGTGGGAGGATCCGGCCTGCCAGGACGGAATCAACAACGATGGTGCGCTGGGAACCGATTTTGACGGTGGCGCCGCAGTTCCGGGGGCCCCGATCGATCCGGACGGAGCGGATCCGCATTGCGTGGGAACGCCGTGGCGGAACAGCGAAGTCGGGTCGACCTGTGGCCTCGGCGCCGAGCTGCTCCTGCTGGTACCGCTGCTGGCCTGGGGACGGCGGCGGGTTTCTGCCATCCCCTGACGGGCGCTTTTCCGAACGGTCTCAGGCCACAGGCAGTTCAGGCTTGTTCGCTCATTCCGAAACGAGTTCGGGGAGCGGGCGATGGGCGATATCCTGCGCTTCGTCGGGGGATACACCGAGCAGGCGCAGCAAGTACTCCACTGTGTCGTCCAGGTCGCTGTCGGTGAGCTTGCCTTCCAGTCGCTCTGAGAGTGCACCGATCAGCGCCCCGCTCAGAAGCGTGGCGGCGGCCGCTTCGTTGTCGAGCTTGAAGCGTCCGCTCTCGACCCCGCGCTTTACATCGCGGTAGCCGCTCTCACCGATTCCCTCTCTCAGGCGCTTGTGCGGCAGGCCTGAGTGAAACAGGAACCACGCGCACAGAGGGTCCTCGGGCATGCTTCTCAACGTGTGACGCAGCGCGACCGAGATGACCTCGGCGGGGTCGTCAATCCGTTCGACGGTCCGATCGATTCGCCGGTTGAGCTCTCTGGTCTGCTTTCGGGCGATCGGTACCAGCGCGGCGTTCTTCGACTCGAAGTAGTGGTAGAAGGTGCGGCGCGCGACGTCGGCCGCCTCGGTGATGTCTTCGACCGTCACGGCGTCCACGCCGTTCGCGCGCGTGAGTGCCTCGGTCACTTCGAGGATGCGCTGGCGGACCCGGGCTCGCCGGCGCTCGACCCGACCGGGGCGCCTGCCTCCCGGGGGCTTTGTCAGAGGTGCTTCAGACATCTAATTCCTCTGCAATTTCAATGGTCAGCGAGAATCCTCTTGAAGCCTGCAGGGAGACAGTGTACATTTTTTTGCACTGAGTGCAATTATGCATTCCACGCAAAAACACTCGAGGGATACGCGATGAAGCCTGGAGCCTTTGGAAAGTACGCCGTCGATTACGAAATGCGGGTGGACTACGACCGGATGCGCCGCGAGCGCACCGACCGGGCGAAAGCCGAGATCAACCAGGCCGGGCTCGGAGCTCTCCTCACCTGGGACGACGCCAGCATCCGGTATCTCACGTCCTACTACGTCACTACGCCCATGCGGGCAAGCGAGCTCCAGGTGGTCTTCTGTCCGAGAAATGGAGATCCGCATCTGTTCGGCGGTGGTACACCCGTCGAAACCGAAAGACGTATGCCTTGGTTGAAAGAGCACGTTCACCCACCGCTGGGCATGCCGAGGGTTACCGCCCAGGATTCGAACGATCTCCAGCTCGGACGGATCGTGAACGTGATCGCCGAGATGATGGCCAAGTACGGCGTCGAGCAGGAGCCCCTCGGTATCGAGGGATCGACGCTCTCGATGCTCTTTGCGGAGGCGTTCAAGCGCAAGGGGATCGAGGTCGTACATGGCAAGCCGGTCATGGACGAGGCTCGCATGATCAAGACGCAGGATGAGATTGCGCTGATGCGGATCACCTGCGCAAACTCCGAGCGGGCCTTCGCGGATATTGCCGACGCGATCCGGCCCGGGGTTCGAGAGTGCGACCTGGTCGGGATCGGGGTCAAGGCCCTCTACCAGGAGGGGGATGACCATACCGAGGATCTCGTCTGCTGCTCCGGCTACAACACGAACCCGTATGGCTGGTCGTTCACCGACAAGCCGATTCGACCTGGAGACTTGATCTACATCGACGTGGATGGTGCTTCGTACCAGGGCTACAAGAGCTGCGTCTATCGAACGTTTTCCTGCGGGAAGGCCACCCAGGAGCAGAAGGACCTCTACGAAGAGTGTCGGGCGATGCTGTATGCGGGGATGGATACGGTCCGGGATGGGTCTACGGATTTCGACATCCTCGACGCCTGGCCTGATTCGCCCCAGTACTGGGGGTACGATAGTTGGGGCGACGTCGGACCCTACGCGTGTGGCCACGGTCTGGGCCTCACGCTCCACGATCGGCCTTTCATCGTGATGGCCAAGAAGCTCGTCGGCTACGAGCCGACGACACTCCGGGCGGGGATGGTCCTGGCCCTGGAGACCTATGCTGGACACAAAGGGGGCCCCGACGGAGTCCGGCTGGAGGAGAACCTCCTGGTGACCGAGGACGGCTACGAAGTGTTGACGCGGTGGCCGGTGGACGAAATCACCGAATGCTGGCTGCCCTACCGCTAGTCCACCAAACCCATTGAAAAGGAACCGGTGAACACCATGCAGAATTCAACCGTATCGATCGTCAAGGGGAACGACGCGGAGCGTATGGTCGAGCAGGCCGTAGACCACATCGGAGGAGTGAAGTCGATCATCCAGGCCGGCTCCACCGTCGTGATCAAGCCGAACGCGGGTCACGAGGCTGGACCGGAAACCTCGGTAAACACGAGCCCCGCGGTCGTGGCTGCCGTGATCCGGTTGGTCAAGCAGGCCAACCCCGGCAAGATCATCCTGGCCGAGTCGTCTGCCATCGGATGCGACACAGAAAGGTGTCTCGAAGCGAGCGGGATCAGACAGGTCGCCGAGCAAGAGGGCGTCGACGAGATTCGCGACATCAAGAGCGATGAAGACCTGGTGAGCAAGCCATTCGCCAACCCCACTTCCAAGATCACGAAGGTGGATCTTCCACGCTTCCTGCTCGAGGCCGACCACCTGGTCAACGTACCGATCTTCAAGTCGCATGTGAGCATGGTCTTCACCTGCGCGCTGAAGAATCTGAAGGGAGTGGTGCAGGACAAGCACCACTACGTCATGCATTGCACCAACCTGGCGGATGCGATGATGGACCTGGGAGACGTCGTCCGTCCGGACCTCACCGTCGTCGACATGATCCGGCCGATGGAGGGTTTCGGTCCTCATTCGGGTACGCCTGTCGAGTTCGACTGCATCGTTGCGGGGCAGGACATGGTGGCTATCGATGCCACCGCCTGCAGGATGGCGGGCCTTCCGATCGAGAAGGTGGAGTACTTTGATGCTGCCCGTGCGAAGGGTCTCGGGGTCTTCGAGGAGGATCAGATCGAGATCCGAGGCAACTCGATCGAAGAGGTTCGCCAGGAACTCTACCTTCCCTACCTCGAGGGGTTCGAGGCATGGCCCGAGTACAACATCCATCTGGAGAAGGCCTGCAGCACCTGCCAGGGGCTGCTCTCCTTCACCATGACGAAGCTCCAGGCCCTGGAGCAGTACGACGACAACGCCGGGGTCGACATCGTTCTGGGCCGGCATCACAAGGTTCCCGACGGTGTCGAAGTCGGGGACAACCTCGTGTTGATGGGCGACTGCAGTCTGGCTCTGAAGAAGCGCATCGAGAAGGCCGGGGGGACATGCCTTCACATCCCGGGCTGTCCGCCGGCTGAGCCCGTCCCCGCATGGGTGATTGCGGATCGAGGCAAGGATCTGACTGCCGACGAGCCTGCGGGCGGGACGGCGGACGTCAGGAGCCGGCACGAGGAGGAGGAGAAGATCTTCAAGCGCTGGTTGGCGGACCGGCAAAGGCCCTGAGCAAGGTCCCTCACAGGTAGCTGTCGGATCTGCCCCGCCCGGAGTCGGTGTAGGTCAGGCGCCCAGCCGGGCTAGCTGGGCCAGCAGCTCGCAGTAGGCTCGTTGGCCGCGCTCGAAGCTGTCCAAGCGGAAGAATTCATTGGGTGCGTGGATTCGCTCGTCGTGGAGCCCGAACCCGAAGCTCACGGTGTGCGCACCGAGGTGTTCGAGAAACAGAGCACAGATCGGAATGCTGCCACCCATGCGCACGTAGTGCGGCGGCTTTCCGTACATCTTCTCGAGGACGGCATGCGCGGCCTGGTTGCCCGGGTGATCGTGGGGGATCAGGTAGGGCTTTGCGGAAAAGCCCGCAGGCGTGATGGTCGCCTTCACGCCCTCAGGCATGTTCTCCTTCACGTGCGCCGTCAACAGCTCGACGATCCGATCGGGCTCCTGGTGCGCGACGAGGCGGCAGGTGATCTTCGCGTGGGCGGCTTCGGGAATCACCGTCTTGGTGCCCTCTCCCTGGAACCCACTCCAGATTCCGTTCAGCTCCAGCGTGGGTCGTGCCCACTGCCGTTCCAATGTGCTGTAGCCCGGCTCTCCGAACACGGCGTCGATACCCAGCCGATCCAGGTAGGCAGTGTCGTCATGGGCCAGCGCGGCGATCTGTGCACGATCGACATCGGAGAGCTCCGCCACGTCGTCGTAGAACCCGTTGACCAGAATCCGACCGTCCGGGCTGCGCATCGAGTCGAGCAACCGGACCAGGCCGTGGATCGGATTCTGGATGGCCCCTCCGTGGAGGCCCGAGTGGAGATCGTGGTCCGGCCCCTTCAGGTCGATCTGGATTCCGCAGCCGCCGCGCAGACTGACCAGAATGCACGGACGTCCCTCGCTCCATTGGCCCCCATCGGCACTCAGCACCAGATCGCAGGCGAGGAGATCGGCGTGAGTCTCCATGAAATCCGGAAGCTGCGGACTGCCGATCTCTTCCTGTCCCTCGAAAAGGAATTTGACGTTCACCGGAATCGAGCCCGTCGACTGCAGCAACCCCTCGACGGCCACGATCGGAGCCAGCATGTTGCCCTTGTCATCCGAGGCGCCGCGTGCGTAGACGCGTCCCTGCTCGACCACCGGCTCGAAGGGCGGGTGCTTCCACTCCCCGAGAGGGTCCGCCGGCTGTACGTCGAAGTGGCCGTAGATCAGAACCGTCGGTTGGTCGGGAGCGTGCAGCCACTCCCCGTAGACGACCGGATGTCCGCCGGTCGGAAGGACCTTCACCTCCTCGATTCCGGCGCTCCGCATGCGTTCGGCCACCCACTCGCCGGCCCGCTGCACGTCCGCGGAATGGGCGGAGAGCGAAGAGACACTTGGGATACGAAGGAAGTCGAGCAGCTCATCGAGGAATCGGGGCTGGTGTGCTTCCAGGTACGCTTCGGGCGTCGGCATGAAATGACCCTCGGCGAGGAGTTCGGAGACCGATGATCTCGGCCGCCGCAGAGGGTAACCCGATCGAGCTGAGGCAGCGGGCATTTCTACGAGCTGTTGGCAGAGCCTCCCCTGGCGGAGCGGTGGTTCGGTGGGACATTCATTCCGGTAATATCCGCCCGTGGTCGGATCACTCGTTGACCTGAACGAAACCGGCCAGCCGGGCAACGCCGGCTGGCGCCGGGCCCTCGCACTGTTGCTCGCGGCAGGTTTCTTCGCCCTGGACTGCTTCATGCCCCTGGGGGTCGCGACGGGTGTCCCCTATGTGGCAGTGATCCTGGTCTCCCTGCGGCTGCCGAGTTCTAGAGAGGTTTTGTACTTCGCTCTGGGCTGCTCGGTCCTCGCGTTGCTCGGAATCGCGGTGTCGCCAGGACCCGGGGGGGCCGAGTTGTGGAAGGTAGGGGCGAATCGCATCCTGGCCCTTTTCGCCATTTGGGCCACCGCTGCGGTCGGTCTTCAACGGCGCAGTGCCCAGGACGCCCTGAGCGCCTCCAACGAAAGCCGCCAAGATCGGGAGCGGGAGCACGCGATCTCGCTATCGGAGAATCAGGCGCGGTTGAGCGGCGTGATCCAATCCGCGATGGACGGCATCGTGACGGTCGATGAAGACCAACAAGTCGTGGTGTTCAACCGCGCCGCGGAGGGGCTCTTCGGTGTCAGCGCGGCCGATGCGATCGGAGGGCCTCTCGATCGCTTTCTTTCCGAGCGCATCAGGCGTGAGCAGCCGGATCTGATTCGCCGCTTTGCCGAAAGCGGCGAAGCCAGCCACCGCCTCGGATCTGTCAGTGAACTGCTCGGACGCCGCTCGGACGGAACGGAGTTCCCCGTCGAGGCTTCCATCTCCCAGGTCAAAGTCGGAGGGGAGCGGCTGTTCACGGCCATCATCCACGACATCACCGAGCGAAACCGGGCCAGTGCGGAGCTGGCCGTCCGGGCAGAGCAGGAGGCTGTGGTTGCGGACCTCGGCCGGCGCGCTTTTCTCGCGAGATCCTTCGAGAAGACGATCCAGGAGTGCTTGGAGACATTGGCGGGGACCCTGGATGTTGAATTCGCCAAGGTGCTCGAGCTCCTTCCGGGCCGGAGGGAGCTACGGCTGGTCGCCGGGACCGGCTGGAAGGTGAACCCGAGCGAAACGCCTCCCATCCCCTCTGATCCGAGCACTCAATCGGGCTACACCCTCGCAGTGGACCAACCCGTCGTGGTCACCGATCTCGAGAGCGAAACCCGCTTCGCAGGACCGGTGCTGCTCGAGGCCCACGGAGTGCGCAGTGGCGTGAGCGTCGTCATCTACGGAGACGATGGTCCCTATGGCGTGCTCGGCGTACACGGGCGAGAGGCGCGGCAATACAGTGACAGCGATATCGACTTCATGCAGGCCATCGCCAGCTTCATTGGGCTCGCCGCTCGACGCGCCCGGGCGGATGATCTGCTGCGCGTCACCGAGAAGCGGGCACGCGAGGCCGAGTCGCTGGCCTCGATCGGCACGATCATGGCGGGCATCGCCCACGATGTCGGAACGCCGATGAACGTCATCATGGGCTATGCCGACATGCTGGAGAGGAGCCTCACGAACCCGAAGGAGCGAGAGCGCGCCACCCACATCAAGGAACAGATCGGCCGGATCGTGCGGCTGGTCGACACGCTCCTCAACATGGCGCGGCCCGCGAAGAGCGTGTTCGTTCCTGTGCAGCTCGACGTGCTGCTCGATTCATCCCTCTTCTTCTACCAGGAGAAGCTCAGAAGACATGGAATTGCCGTGAAGCGAAGCTTCGAACCGGTTCCGGAGATTCGTGGCAGCGCCGACCGGTTGCAGCAGCTCTTTCTCAACCTGTTCGTGAACGCCGTGGACGCGATGCCCGATGGCGGCACACTCGCCGTCCAGCTCCGCCCCGTTGGAGATCATGAAGTCGAAGTCCGAGTGCGGGACGACGGGGCCGGGATCCCCGCTGCCGATCTCGAGCGCATCTTCGAACCGTTCTTCACCACCAAGCAGCGCGGGGAGGGGACCGGCCTCGGCCTCGTCGTCAGCAAGAGCATCGTGGTGGACCATGGCGGCAGTATCGAGGTCAGCAGTGGTCCCGGATCCGGGACGGAGTTCCGGATCCGCCTTCCCAGAGACGGACACTCGCCAACGCCTTCCGGGGCAGACTGACTCACG
>JAAELW010000406.1 GCA_024226235.1 bacterium | reverse complement strand
TCGACGGGAAAATCGGGCGGCAGACGCACGACCTCGGCGAGGGTCGCGATGTACTCCCCGTTCTCGCCGGCGCGGTAGGGAGTGTAGTACTCCCACACGATTCGCTGATCGGCGGTCACCTCGAACGCCCGCCCGCCGTCCGACTCGGTGATCAGGGTGTTGCCATTGGCCAGGCGCTGGGCGGTACCGCAGGTCCGGGAGTAGAACGGACGTTCGGGCGCCGCATACCGCCCACACCACCTACGACGTCGAGCTGATCGTCGTCGACCGCGACCGAACCGCGGGTGCCACCGGCAGCGCCGACCAGCCGTCGCCGGCGCTGCGGCAAAACGGCCGGCTGGCCGACGTCTTCCCCACCGTTCTCGAGCTGATGGGCCTGGAGCCGCCGGCGGCGATGGCCGGCAAGTCGTTGCTCGCGTAGGAGCTCCGGCGAAGGCGAAGGCTTCCGAGACGCTGGCGCCCTTTGAATGCCGGCCTTTGGCCAGCACGGTGGGGCAAGCCCCACCCTACGGCAGAAGCGCTTTACCGTTCCCTCGAACCAGCGCCGCCACGAACCAGACCGGCGCATAGGGGATGTTGTCGGGGAGCGTGGACAGATCCACTAGATCGCGCTCGCGGGCGCGCTGAAGTGCGGCCAACAGGCGGATGTGAAGGAAGGCGTGGCTGTCCGATCGCCACAGGCCGTGGGTCATCGCCTGTTCGTAGAGCGGGGCGAAGTGAGCGAACACCGCGGGCAGCTCGGCCGTCCGACCTCGTACCAGGAGGCTTAGGCTTCGCACGAGGAAACCGTCCATCATGGACTCGGGGCGGCACCGGACCAGGTGGCGGGCGGCAAGGGGTTCGTCGTCGAGGAGGAAGGCGATGAGCGCGAGGGCGGGGTCGAGCTGCCTCGGTCCGCAGTCTTTCCACCGTGTCCCAGCTACGGCAGGGTCGAAGGCCCCGTGGAGATCTTCGAGCGTGCGTTCGGCGGGCTGGGTACACAACACCCGACAGGCGGCCAGATCGGCGAATCCGCAGGCGGAATAGCCGAATCGACCAGGGGTAATGGGGTACGCGCGTGCCAGGTCCCCCCGCATTTGAAGCTCTTCGGCGGCCAGGTTGTGGGCTGCCGACGCGGCATCCCTGTCGAGGAGGAGTGCGGCCGATGCCCGTGCCATGCCCTCCTTTCCCGCGCTACGCCGGCGGAGCACCTGTCGCATCGCATCGTCCATCAGTAGTGGAACCTCCGGATTACACGAGCGGGCTCTCCGTGTGGCGTGGAGATGACAATTCCCCGGAGGGTGCGGGGGGGTTTGAGCGCCGCCTCGATCGGGTCGGCTGCGAAGTCGTAGTCAGCATCGTGGAGCTCCTGGATCTTATCTCGCACCCACCGCAGCGTCATCTGATCCCCCGCGAGCGTCGAGCCGCCTCCCTTGTATTCCACGATCCAGAGCCTGCCGGATCCGTCGACAAAGAGAGCGTCGATCCCCTGTCCGTAGCGACCGTAGAACTCCCGGGGGTTGATCCAATTGCCCCATTCCCGCCAGCCCAGGCCCTGGAGGAGACGGCGGCCCTCCGCCACCCCGATGTCGTGGGTCTGCTCGATGGCGCCGACAGTGCGGGTGCCGGACTCGGGCAGGCCTCGGACGTCGGCCACGGCTTCGACATCGTCGACGTAGCCGCCCCGCGCTCGCATGGCCTGGCGGAGGGCTTCGGGCGAAAGCGCGTCGGCATCCGCCCGTGCGGCGATGACCTGTAGCTCGAGGACCTCCTGGACCTCGCCGTCAGTGAGCCCGATGAAACGGCCATAGGCAGCCGCGGTGTCGACGCTCTCGGTGTTCATGGCGCCCCGCAGCTCGGCGCTCAGCACGGATGGATCCAGGAAGCCTTCCCGCGCGCGGCGCAAGCCCTCGTCATAGGGTCCCCGAAGTGCGACGAGCTCGGGGCCCGTGAGATCCTCGATTCGGCCGATGACTCCTACCCGCGCCAGCTCTGCCAGGTACTGCTCGAAACGCCAGAACCCCCGGCGCCCCAGGTGCCAGGCCATGACCATCAGCCGGTAGGAACCCTCGGCCACGACCCCCAAGACATCGTTGGCCCGTGAACCCATGGCCCCGATGGCCCGCACCTGCACCTGGAAGGCGGCCTCGGCTTCTGCACCGCGCTCTATGGCGCGCAGGACCCGCGTTTCGACACCGGAGGCGGCCTCGAGGGCTTCGCGAAATGCAGCCAGATCGCCGAATTCGTTGAACGCCACCACCGCTGGCCGCAGGGCCCTTACCGCGGCCAAGACTCCACCCATGTCTACCGCGGCTCCGGCGATCGCCAGGACCACCCACGCGATGGAAGGATCCTCCGACAGCAACCGGGCATCGTGGGCGTCGGACTCGCGCAGATAGTCCGTGAAAGCGTCCCATGCCTGCCAGGCGCTGAGGCCGAAGGCTGCCGCGCCGGCCCCGATGGCAATCGGGCCCGCCGTGCCGAGGGAGACGATCGTCAGGGCGATGGCGACGACAGCCACCGCAATCCCCGCAAGCAGCGCGACCAGCCCTCTATCGCTGATGTGGTCACTGATGATCTGACCGAAGATCGAGTCCGTCGTGATGCCCTGCTCGGCCATCGAGGCGGCGAGGAGCTGATCGAGCCGGTAGATGAAATCGGAGTCGCCGTGAATCTCCGATCTGGTGTCCTCCACGGCCGCTCGTTGATCCGAGATGAACTCGAGCATGATGCCCTGCACCGAGCCCTCCGAAGCCCGGGCGAGCCGGCGCACGGGGAAGCCGTCGAAGGCCACCAACGGGTGCTCGCCGGCGAGTGAACCGATGGCGGCCCGCCCCGTTCGCTCTGCCGCTGCCGAGGCCGCTGCGGCCTCGGCAATCTGTCGTTCTCGTGCGGACCCGCCGAATCCGCCTTCGTCCATGGCGTGGAGCGGACGCCAGATGGCGGCCTCGCCGTGTCGAGCGGCCGTGGCGAAGTCCGACGGCGCGCCAGACCGGGCGACCGCGGCGGTCAGACCGGTGGCCTCGGCGTCGTCGCCGTAGCGCCGCTGCTGCTCAAAAAGCATGTGATCCAAGCGATCGAGCATCACATCGCTGATGCGGACGGTTTCTCGCTCGAAGCCGGCGCGCCAGGCTTTGATGGCCGCCTCGAATTCGGCGCGGTTGGCGAATCCGTTCTGGTTCAGCGCCAGCTGCAGCTGACTGCGAAGCTCAGGCAATTCGCTCTCTGCGCGTACGACGTCCCGATCCATGATGCCGGCCTCATCGTAGCTCGGCAGTCCGGCGAGGTCCGCGGTGGAGTCCACGAGCTTGGTCAGTGCGTAGAGCTCCTCCCGGCCAAACAGCGCGGCGGATCGCTGCCCCAGGTCGAGTTGCTCTTCCCGTCGTGTGGCCTCCTGCTCCAGGTAGGCCTGCACCGAGGCCTCGAAAGTGGCCCAGTCGTCGGTCACGGCGTTCGTGCGGGAGGCCCAGTCCGCGAGCTCGGTGACCGACATGGCCGCTAGCGTGAGCCCCACCCGCAGTGCGACGTCGTAGTCCGCTGGCGACAAACGTCGAGTGGCCTCGGGATCGAAGAGCAGTGCTCGGACGTGCTCTGGCAGATCGAGAATCGACTGTCGAGCTCGGACCAGATTGTCGCGAACAACGAGCCAGTGCTCGGCCATTCGCCGATCGTCGGCGCTGTCTCCGAGACGCTCGCCCGGCTGGTAGTGGGTCTGCTCCCAGAACCGTCGATCCACCTCGTCGTACAGGCTCTGTCTCTCGGATTCGTCCAGCCCACCCACCACGGATCGGGCCGCCGATCGTTCCTCTGGCGTGAGCGCGGTCAGGCTCAGATCTTGCAACCGCACGAGGATGTAACCCCTGCGCACATCCTCGGCTTCGACAGTCTGGCCATCGCCAGACCAGTGCCAGTTTCTCGCGGCGATCGCTGCCTCAGCTTCCTCGTTGGTTTCCAGGTCTGAGTACTGGCGAATGACCTCGACCAACAGCGCCTCGGCCCCCATCTCTCGATCGACTCGAACAGAAAAGTAGAACGAGACGCCTCGAGGGGGGTCGTCGAAGGCCAGGACCGCAGGACCGCCCTGCTGCTGCAGCGTGTGGACCGCCTCGTGGGCGATGCGCTGGCGTCCATCCGCGCCCCCCTGGTTCCACGCGGATGCGGTGAATCCGATGTGGTCGCCGTAGGCCCATGCTTGAGCTCCGAGAGCCAGGGACACCGCGTTGGCGTTGGCGTCGGCGTGTACTTTTATGTGTTCGAGTGGCCGGCGCAGCTGCTTTGACAGTGGGCGACGGACGTCCTCCGGGAGTGGCTGCGCGGGAGCCCGAGTGACCCGCCGCATCAGGCTCGCTTCCGCTACCGAGGCGCCCCATGCAGGTCTGGAGAGAGAACCCTGGAAGTCATTTGCAGGGTCGACCGCGTGCAATGCCTCTGTCTCCAGGGCGGCGCGGCCGACCGATCGGGTCGGGAAGATGGAAATGTCGCCGAACGAGAACTGGGCGCCCGATGTCTGGAGAGTGGCGCTCTGGTGTGCTGGTTCTACGCGCGCGGACGACGCCCGATCGGTTGACGAGTCGCAGGTGGGGGTATCGTGGGAGCGCGTAGAGGGGACGCGAGAGTGGCCCATAATGCATTACTCCGTAGCCGCGCGACCTATAGACACGCGACGCGGCCAGCATACCACCCCCTGCCTCTGTGCCAGAGTAGGTGAGACACCAAGGTCGCCATAATCCCAGCTTCACCCAGTGCCTGGCGACAATCTCAGCTTCACCCAGTGCCTGGCGACGGGCGCCGAGTGCTCGGGATCGTTCTGTCGGACCATTTGATCCTCGGTGCCTTCGCCATCCTCAGCGGGCTCTCGCTGGTCGCTCCCGGCATGACGCTCCTCTCAGACCCTACTTGGGCGGTGGTTCCGTCCTCAGCGGGATCTCGCTGGCGGCGTCGCCCAGGATCGCGAACAGGCGAATGTCGTCGGGGTCTGCCACTAGGTTCTCCGGCAGCAGGATCCGGAACCTGGACTGGCGCTGCCCTGAAGATGGGCTTCAACCAGCGGCATCTCGAGCCCGGTTGCACGACCGGTGCTGCATTCCCCCATCCGGCTCGGAACAGTGACACGACCGATGCTGCATTCCCCATTCCGGCTAGGAACGGTTGCACGACCGACCGCCCTGTGGGCTTGCGCCGGGAATGTTCCCGAGGGATTCAGAGATGCCAGTCCGCGCTCACAATCCTCACCGCAACCAGTCGACGGGAAAATCGAGCGGCAGACGCACGACCTCGGCGAGGGTCGCGATGTACTCCCCGTTCTCGCCGGCGCGGTAGGGAGTGTAGTACTCCCACACGATCCGCTGATCGGCGGTCACCTCGAACGCCCGCCCGCCGTCCGACTCGGTGATCAGGG
>JAAELW010000405.1 GCA_024226235.1 bacterium | reverse complement strand
TGCCGATGTCCCCGAAGGGGAAGTCGGCAACATAACAAATGGGACCGGCCCTTCTCTTAACAGACATCTCAACGGGCGGTCCATACTCGGAAGCTTCGGGATTCTCTTGCTATGTCTACGCGTGAGAATTGCTCGGCCAGAAGGGAACCGGCCGGGAGTGGGCGTTGGGTGACGAGTGTCAGGCGGCCCCGTCTCGTGAGCCGGCGCCGTGAGCCTTCGACTAGCCTAACGAGCCCGCGCAGGTCGTGGTCCTTCCCGCTGTGGAGCGGGGGATTGCTGGCAATCAGGTCGAAGCGGAGCCCATCCGGTACCGCGGACCAGCCGTCCCCAAGGTGAAGGCTGGCATCGGGAAGATTGCGGTGGGCCGCGTGGATCGCGAGAGCGTCCCGGTCGACGCCGTGGATCTCAGCGTCTGCGCAGCGGCGGGCGAAAGCCAGTGAAATGGCGCCAGCGCCACATCCGAAATCCAGCATGCGCGCGCCGGCCTTCGGCCGCGGAAGCTCTTCCAGCGCTTCCAGAAGCAAGCGTGTGCCCGGGTCCAGCCGGCCGTGAGCGAACAGACCAGGCAGGGAGACGAGTCGCATCGGGCCACCCGGGGCTTCGAGTTCGAGGGGTTCTTCCCAATCTTTGAGTTCGCCTCGAAACGGCCCCGCACCCTCAGCGAGTCGCCCGCTCCAGACCCGGCTGTGTCGCTTGGCTTCGAGCGAATGAAGGTCCTCGAGCCAGGCGCCGAGGGGTTTGTCTGCGGAACGAATGCCCTCGTCGTTGGCACCGAATACGAATACGCGTGCGCCCGGGACGGCACGAGCGAGTAGCGCGTGAAGGCTCATCACCAGGGCCTCCCGCCCCTTCGGCAGACGCAGCGCCACATTGTCGGCGCGAACGTCTGGAGGCCAGGGTGCCTGGTATCGGCTCCACGTCCAACATGAGAGCCCGGCCTTCGCGGCGGCTTCCTCCACTCGGCCGGTCTCGTCGAAGGCGCAGAGCAGGGATCCCGAGAGCGGCTCCCGAGTCAGGCACTCCGCCATGACGCCAGCGACGATGTCATCTCGATTTCCACGCACGCTAACCGGGGGCCTCGCTTTCCTCGTCGGGGGATCCTACCAGTCGGCCGGGTATCGCCGCTGCGAAGCGTTCGAGTAGTTCGCGAAGCTCCGGTAGCTGGTGCGAGGCCTCAGCGAGGGTGCAGAACCCTGCTTCAATGACCTCGCGTCGATCGATCTCGAGGGTGGGCTCCCGCTCGAGATCCAACGCGAATACGTGAAGCTCGATCCGAGCACACCATTTCTCCTGTGGGAAGACCTCGAACAGGGGTAGGGCTTCTGGACCCACTGACAATCCCACTTCTTCCTCGAGCTCACGACGCGCTCCCTTCTGTGGATCTTCACGCCACTTGAGCATCCCACCCGGGAAACCGGATCCGGCACGGTAGGAGTTCGTGACCAGCAGCAGCCGTCCGTTCCAGCGCACGAGCACGATGCTGGCTCGCAGTCTGGGGCGGAAGATGAAGAAGAAGACCCGCAAGCCGAGCCACGCCAACCGCAGCCCGATGCGATGGCAGGC
This sequence comes from bacterium, assembly GCA_024226235.1. GTDB lineage: Bacteria > Myxococcota_A > UBA9160 > UBA9160 > UBA6930. Next base: position 17,124 of record JAAELW010000405.1, on the reverse strand, counting down.
GTCGACGGCGGCCCTCGCGGACGATCTCCCGGGAATCGGCAATGGCAACGCCTTTCATTTCCGAACAGCCAGATCTAAGGATCGACGCAGATCTTTTCAAGACCAGCGAGCGGTTTCCTGTCGATTGACTTCCCCCAGGGGACATTTGTGTTGAAATTGCCCGGGTCTGCGGCGGGTGCTAACCACAGGGCGCCGGGTGTTGGGAGCCAATGCGGCCGGCGGTACCAGCCCGTCAGACGGTCTTGGTTCCGTGCCGCTACTGCGCGTCGGCCTCGGCATGGCTGCGCCACGAGGGGAGAAGCATGAAGAAGGTGATCATTCTGGGCTGCGGCGGCTTCGTGGGAAGCCACCTCACTGACCGGTTGCTGGCATCTGGCGATTACCACATCGAGGGCTGGGATACCTCTTTCGACAAGATCTCCCAGCACCTGGAGAATCCGAACCTCTCATTCCACCAGCGCTACATCGACGCGGATACGACCTTCCAGGAGATCGAGCCCTATGTCGCCGATGCCGATGCGGTGATCTCACTGGCCGCCGTCTGCACGCCGGCCCAGTATGTGTCGAGCCCGGTGAAGACGATCAAATCGAATTTCATCGACGCCTACGCGCTGATCGACCTGTGCTCGAAGCATCGTAGCTGGCTGGTTCATACCTCCACCTGCGAGGTCTACGGCCGAACGCTCTCGAGCTACGTGCCGAGCGATGATTACGATGATCCGGATCTCTACGAGCAGCGCGAGGACGAGACGCCGCTCGTGGTCGGGCCCACGAAGAACCATCGCTGGAGCTATTCCAACGCAAAGCAGCTCTTCGAGCGCTACATCTTTGCGCATAACGTCGAGAACGGAATGCCGTTCACGATCATCCGGCCCTACAACTGGTTCGGCGCGCGAATGGACTTCATCCCCGGCCGCGATGGCGAGGGCGTGCCCAGGGTGCTGGCCTGCTTCATGACGGCGCTGCTGGACGGCCAGCCCCTCCAGCTCGTCGACGGTGGCCTTGCCTACCGCACCATCACCTACATCGATGACGCCGTCGATGCTCTCATGCTGATGCTGGAGAACCCGAAGAGCTCCCAGAACCAGGTCTTCAACGTGGGAAACCGGGACGGCGAGGTGACGATGAAGGAGCTCGCGCTGATGATGCGCGACCTCGCCGCCGAAATTACCGGCAAGGAGGCATTCCGCGATCATCCGATCGAGGAGATCACCGGCGAGAAGTTCTACGGCGAAGGCTACGAAGATTGCGACCGTCGCGTGCCGGATATCTCGAAGGCTGGATCCCGCCTCGGCTGGAAGGCCAAGACCGATCTACGTGAGACCTTGCGCATCACGATGACCCACTATTTCGAGCAGTACGGTCGCGAGAAGGGGATGTCTCCGGTTCAGTCGCAATAGTCCAGGCTCAATGAGCCAGGCCTAGCGCGCCGCTTCGATACCGGTTCCGAACGCCAGGATCTCGATTCCAGCCGTGCCCTTGCCGTCGCGGCTGGTGCTTGCGAGGCGGGCCGTCTCGAGGCGTGCGCCGACGATGCCGTGGAAGCCACGCGCATGGGCGCTCTCTTTCATGCGCAGCACGGCTTCCCTGCGCGCGCGTTCGAGGAGCGATTCGTAGGATCGGATGCGCCCACCAAAGAGCGCACGCAAGCCTGCCACCATGCGTTTCCAGTGGTCGATCGAGATCACCACCGAACCGTCTACGAGCCCAGCTCGCACGACACGCCAATCCTGCGGAGGAAGGGAAAGGGTCGAAACCTGGACCCTCCGCCAGTGGATTTCCCGCCGGCGAAGGCTTCGAAAGTGGGCGCTCTCGATGACCTTTCCGATCGCGAAACCCAGCGCCAACAGCGCGAACGGAAGCAGCAGCCGAAGCCACGCAAGCGAGTCGAACGGTTCCGGCCCGTCCACTACTCCACCGTGACGGCAGTGCCGTAGGCGAATAACTCCGCGGCTCCCTGGGCGACCGAGCTGGTCTGGAAGCGCACGTTCACGACGGCGTTTGCACCTGCACCCCGGGCCTGTTCGAGCATGCGCTCGAGAGCCTCCTGCCGGGCTTCCTGGAGGAGCTCCGTGTACCCCTTGAGCTCACCACCGACCAGGTTCTTCAAGCCGGCCATGATGTCACGACCGATGTGCTTGGCCCGAACCGTGCTGCCGGATACGAGCCCGTGGAGCTCTCGGACCTGCCGGCCGGGGATTTCCTCGGTATTGCTGATCGCGATTGCTTCTCCGCGCATGGGGGTGGAATCGACCGGGCGCTCGATCCCCTTGAGTCAATAGCGCCCCAGCCGGAAGCGGAGCATCACCCGCAAGCATCGCAGGCCGTACCAGATCGGGTTCAGGTGGCTTTCTTCGTCGTCGTAGCGGGTGGGGATGCCCAGCTCGCCTACGTGCATCCCTCGGGCGCGTGCGCTGGCGATCACTTCGAGGTCGAAATCGAAGTAGTAGGAGAGCGTCTCGAAGGGAATGCTCTCCACCGCTTTGCGGCTGTAGAGCATGAAACCCGAGTGATAGTCGGTCATTTCCAGGTCGAAGGTCTGGTTCTCCAACCAGGTGAGAACCTTTCCAGCAACGACCTTGTAGAAGGGCATTCCGCCCTGGCTGGCCGTGCCGTGCTTGTGCCGCGAGCCCTGAAGTATGTCGATTCCGTTCTCCGCCATGTGATCGACGAATTCCGGCATCTTTTCGGGTGGGTACTGACCATCGGCGTGCAGGCAGACCACGTACTCGGCGGGCGAATCCAGCGAAAGCCGCAGCCCCTTCCGCACGGCCGCACCGTAGCCATGGTTTTCGGCCTCTTCGACCAACCGCACTTTCGGGAAACGTTCGGCCGCCCGCCTCGTGGCCCCGCTGGTGTCATCCTGGCTGCCGTCATTGATCACGAGCACTTCGCAGATGGAAGCCCAGAAGGTCTCGGGAATGCGCTCGATCACCGCTTCGATGGTGTTTTCCGCCTGGTAGGCGGGAATGAAGATGGTGGTCGGGCGCATGGGATCCGGGACGCTAGCTATCGGGCAGGCGTTTTGCACCGCCCCGATCGGCATTCCGGGTTAGAATCTCCGTTCATCCCGGGCCCGCAAGCGCAGGGCCCTCCGCCCATCTTCATGACGAGGAGACATTCCATGGCTGCACTCAAGGCAGGCACCCGATTCAAGAGCGCCGTCTGCGACACCCAGGTGATGGTGATCGCCGCCCCCGATGGCGATCTGGAGCTGACTTGCGGCGGCGCCCCGCTGGTGGACGTAACTGCGGACGCTCCCGGCGGTGAGGTGGCTCCGGATCACAAGAACGGCACCCAGATCGGCAAGCGCTACGTGAACGAAGCGGCCGACCTGGAACTCCTCTGCACCAAGCCCGGAGAAGGCAGCCTGGCACTGGCAGGCACCCCCCTCGCCCTCAAAGAAGCCAAAGCCCTCCCCAGCTCCGACTAATCACCCAATCTCAAGCAACGTGTCAAGCAAGGTGTTAAGTAAGGTGTTAAGCAAAGGGCCGGTTCCGTTTGTTAAGTTGCCGAGGATTGTTGTGGCATGAACACGATGATGTTGCTCGAGATGGCCGCCCAGGTGATGGGCGATCGGATCGCCGTCCAATGCGAAGACGATCGTTGGACGATGCAGGATCTCTTCACAGGCGCTGGCCGGATCGCTTCCCATTTTCGCGGCCTCGATGTCGAAAACGTCGCGCTCCTCGACGTGTCGAGCCCGGCTGTGCCGCTCTCGCTCTTCGGTGCCGGTTGGGCAGGCCTGCCGTTTGCGCCATTGAATTACCGGCTCACCGGTGACGAGCTAGACGCACTCCTCGAGCGGATCACTCCGGCAGTTCTCGTGACGGACTCGGAGCGCGCCGGCCACCTCGCGGACCGCGACGGCCTGACGATCATGCGCCGCGACGAACTGCTCGCGATCGCACGTGGGGACGCCGACCCGGTGGATCCGGATTGGGGAATGGAGCCGGAGGAGATCGCCATCCTGCTCTTCACCAGCGGCACGACCGGCGTGCCCAAGGCTGCAGTGCTGCGCCACAAGCACATGGTCTCCTACATCCTCGGCTCTGTGGAGTTCATGGCGGCCGATGAAGCGGATGCGGCGCTGGTGAGCGCGCCGCCCTATCACGTGGCCGGAATGGCCGCGCTGATGAGCGGCATCTACGCCGGCCGCCGCATGGTGCAGCTGCCCAATTTCGATGCCTCCACGTGGATCGGCCTGGCCCATAAGGAAGCGATCACCAACGCCTTCGTCGTTCCGACCATGCTCGCACGCATCGTCGATGAGCTGGAATCCGGCGCTGCGCGAGTACCCTCTTCCCTGCGCGCGCTGGCCTATGGCGGTGGGAAGATGCCGCTTCCGGTCATCGAACGTGCGATTCGCCACTTTCCCGATACCGCGTTCACGAACGCCTACGGGCTTACCGAGACCAGCTCGACGATCGCCGTGCTGGGCCCGGACGAGCATCGCGAAGCCGCCGGTAGCACCGATGCGACTCTTCGCAGGCGTCTCGGCTCGGCCGGTCGGCCGTTGCCGGGTGTGGAGGTGGAGATCCGTGACGAAGAAGGGAAGGTCGCTCCGCTGGGCCAGCGAGGCGAAATCTACGTGCGCGGTGAGCAGGTATCGGGCGAGTACAAGGGCCGTGGAAGCCTGCTCGTAGAAGGCGGCTGGTTCCCCACGAACGATGGGGGCTGGATCGACGAGGAGGGCTACCTGTTCGTCGAGGGCCGCATCGACGACGTGATCGTCCGCGGCGGCGAGAACCTCTCGCCCGGTGAGATCGAGGATGTCCTCCACGAGCACGAAGGGGTCGCGGATTGCGCGGTGGTCCCCGTGCCGGATGAGCAATGGGGCGAGGGCGTCGGTGCGGTGATCGTTCGCAGGCAGGGTTCCGAGGTGAGCGCCGAGACCCTCCAGGCTTGGGTGAAGCAGCACCTGCGTTCCTCGCGGGTTCCGCAGCGGATCGAGTTCTGGGACGAGCTGCCGTACAACGAGACGGGAAAGCTGCTGCGGCGCGAGGTCAAGGACGCGCTCGGCGACGGATAGCCGCCGCCAGCAATTCTCAGTTCAGATTGCAGCCGCGGAAGTTCCCGGTGAGCACGACGCGGCCGGAAGCAACCAGGTCTGCGGCGAGCAGCTCGGTCAGTGTTTCGCTGCCGGTCATTTCCTGAAGCGCCAGCACGAGTTCCAGCAGGGTGGCAGGGATCGGCCTTTCCTCGGTCGCGGAGTGGATTGCCTGGATCGTCATTGTTTCGTCCTCCCAGCCAGTGAGTCATGGGAAAGGCGGGAAGGGTTCAATGAAATGGCTGCCCCCGGGGGCTGGATGCTCTATTGGGCTCCCGGAAAAGCCCCTTCCAGCAGCGCAAAGCTCGTCTTCTTCTCCGTCGGGGTCATGCGCATCGGCAGGGCCGTCGTCTGGAAGACGCCGTCGACTTCGCGAGTCACGTGAACCACCGCACGCATCTGGCCCGCTGCAATCGGTTCGAGCAGCTCAGGCGTTGCGGGAAAGATGGCGCCCATCGAGCGCGCGCCGGAGGTCGGTGCGCTGAAACCGGCTTTTCGCCACGCGGGAACGCCCATCTCCTCGAGCAGCGCCACCTGGTACTCGGTGAGGGCCTCCATCGAAGCCGGATCACTCAGGCTGACGACTTCATCGATGCCCCCGGGCAGACGCTGCCAGCCGGTCGACCAGCCGCCGCTCGAGCTGGTGCGATCGACCAGCTGACCGTCCTGATAGGTCTCCGACGTCTTCGTGAACGAGACCGAGAGGTTCCATTCGCCCCACAGTGAGTAGGCGAGGTAGTCCTCGGGCCAGAAGCGCTGGCAGTCGTCGGTTTCCAGGTAGAGCGTGTGCAGGGTGCCCTTGCCCTTCGTTTTCTCCAGATTCGTCGAGATGATCAGCTGATCCTCTTCGACCATCGACCCGATGCGCACACGCGTATGGCCCTCAGGGTGGCTCACCTTTGATTTGGCCCTTCGCTTCACGTCGTCCCAATGGACCTCGGGTTTGTTCCTCCTGGATCCCCCACCCACCGACACCATGCCGCCACTCAGAATGCCGAGTCCGGTGCTGAACATGGACTTCCCGAAGCCCTTCAAGAGACCCGCCGCGGAGAAACCTTCGGCGGTTCCAATGACCAGCGGTTGGGCTTCGAGCTCGGGATCACATCGCGTGACGGCCAGTGCAGAGCCCGCGACCGCGGCCATGGCAGGCCAGAGCATGGCTTCGCCCACCACCGTGTCACCCTTCAGTGTCTCCGGGGGAATCTCGGCAAGTCTCGGATCATCCGTCCCGGGTTCAACGGGTGCGTGCCCGGCCGCCAGGCTGGCTGGCGCCTCGATTTCCAGGGTAGCCCCGGCGGCAAAGGTCGCGCCCAGCAATGCACCATCGGCCGTGCGCAGCTGGTAGCCATCCCCTTCCGGAAGATCGACGACACACGCGCCATGTTCATCCGTCTCTTCCTCCGCGACCACATCACCCGCCGGGTCGAGGATCTGCAGGGTTGCGCCCGGAAGCGGTTCCCCTTTGCTGACGATCGAGACATTCGTCACGACCGCACCCGCCGGAGCGCTGAGCGCCACAACCAGTGCCAGTAGTGAAACGAGGATCGGCGAGCGGGCGTTTTCCATGGGCGTTCTCCGGTCGGTACGGCTCTCGAGTCTATCCAAGGGTGAGCACGAAGCGCGCTTCGCGAAGCGTGCCATCCTGGTGTTCGACCCGGACGCGAAGGGTCCATTTCGCCGCTCCGCCAAAGGCAGCAGCGGGCACTTGCCCGAGTAGATCGTCCCTCACCGGGCCCGTCGGCGCGTCTTCGATTCGCGTCCACTCGGTCGGATCCTCCCCGGCGCCGACCTCCAGCCAGGCCTTCGCGAAGTGGTCCGCGTCGGCGGTGCCCGTGATCTGCACGACGGTCGCGCCACCGACCTGGGCCACCGCGACCGAAGCGATGCGCGCTTCGATGAAGAACGCAGGATCGGCCTCGAGTGCGGCGCGCGCATCGACGAGCCCGTAGCCCGTATAGTGGTCGACGCCGGGGACACCGACGTCTCGCGCGGAGTGGACGAGCATGCGCTCGACCTCGTCCGGGGTCAGCGTGGGCTGTTTCGAGAGCAACAACGACGCCACGCCCGCGACGATCGGCGCGGAGAAAGAAGTGCCTGAAGCGCGGTAGTAGCGTCGGTCGTCGCCGACGAAGCCCTCGCCTGCTTCGTAGCGAACGCCGGGGATGTCCTGCATCAGGTCGCTTCGGCGCGCACGCAGGCTCAGCACATCCGTTCCCGGGGCCACGAGATCGATCCCTGCACCCCAGTTCGAGAACACCGCGTGGGCATCCGTCGAATCGGATGCACCCACCGCAATTACATGTTCGAGCCCGGCCGGGCTCCAATCCGTCAGATCCGTGGCTTCGTTTCCGGCAGCGGCGACGATGACCGCACCCTTGCCGTGGGCGTACTCTATCGCCAACCGTTCGGCACGCGTCAGATTCTTGCCGCCAACACTCAGGTTGATCACCTGCGCACCGTGGTCGGCTGCATAGACCAGAGCCTCGGCAAGATGCGACGCACGGGCATGGCCGAAGTCATTCAGTGCCTTCAGGGGCATGATCGTCGCGGCGGGATTGATCCCGGCGATCCCGATCCCGTTGTTCGTGCTCGCACCGATCAGGCCCGCGACGAAGGTTCCATGGCCGTCGCGATCAAAGGGCGCGTTCGAGCCAGTGAAGAAATCCCAGCCGATCACATCATCGACGTAGCCGTTGCCGTCATCGTCCACACCGTTGTCCGGCGTTTCGCCAGGGTTGTGCCAGATCCGATCCCAGGCCAGGTCCAGGTGGTTCCAATCGATGCCGGTATCGATCACGGCCACGATCACCTCTTCCGGTTCCGGGCCCAGGTTCGCCCAGGCGGAGTCCCGGCCCGCGGTGATGCCGACCCGGTGGATCGCCCATTGGTCGTCGTAGGCCTGCCGCCAGCTGCCGCGGCTCGAAAAGAACGGGTCCGGCTCCTGCTTGTCCCGGCAGTAGTTCTCTTCGTGCTCCAGCACGTTCTCCGATTGCTCGATCCCGTGTTGGATCTCATCTGCATGCTGTTTGTCGTAGGTGAGCACCGCGACGATCGCCGAACCGATTGCGAAGCTATTTGCCAAGTAGGGATGCAGCGAATCGTGCAGCGAGGTCCGCGGGTCCTCGCCCGCCACGGGGTCCATGTGCACCAGGGTGCTGCCATTGGCCGTGAGGTCCACTTCCATCTGGGTGGCCGCCCCGGCGCCAGCCAGTGCCGCCGCAGTGCCGGTGAGCGCCAGGGTCACGTTGCCGTCATCGTCGGTCAGGCCCTGGACGGGCCCTTCGTCGAAGCCCGCGTCGTCGCGCGGGTTGCCCGCCAGTGGAAGGGCCGGTGCCTCGGCCAGGTTCAGCTTGATCATGGCCTGGGGCACTGCGCGGTCCTGCAGCTCGCCCGCGACCAGCACGCTCTCCTTGGCCTTCACCGTGAGCGTGGGTGGCTCACTCGAGGGCTCGTCCACGACGGGTACGGGCGGCGCGGTTCCGGGCGGAACACTCGCGATCGGCTCGTCCTCGTCGCCCCCTCCGGTTTCGATCGGCACGCCGACCGGGATCGGCGGGACGCTCGTTCCCGGCGGATCCCCGTCCGTGGGTGTGCTCGTCGTCGGTACCGGGGTGCTGTCGCCACCATAGGAGCACCACTCGCTGCGGTCGTAGCTCACCGCGAACGTCGAGTCCGGGGCCAGCTCGTAGCCCGGCAGCAGCAGGAACGAGAAGTCGCGGTTCACGCAGTATTTCGTGAACAGGTCTTTGATGTCCTTGGGCGGGGGCTCCTTCGTGTTGCAGCAGCGGTTCAGGTCCTTGCAGATCTGCCTGATCGAGTTCGCCGCATTCGAGGCCTGTCGGTCGAGGCCCTCCCACGCGGGGTCGTCCCTGTCGAGTCCCTTCAGGGCCTGGTTGGTGCTCTGCAGCCGCTGATGTTGGCGTCGGAATTCATCATGGAGCTTCTTGCAGTCGACCGTGTCGCAGTCGCCGCCACCGTTGTAGTTGTCATCTCCGATCTTGATGGCCTTGCCCCCGGGCATCGGCACGGCGCCCCAGCTTCCGGGCGTTCCGGTCAAACCGTTGCAGCACTCTCCCGTGAAGCGCATGCCCGTGAGCACGAAGCGCCACTCGAACTTGCCCTTGCGCTGCCTCACCTGAATGCGCCCGAGGATCACGCCCGCATGGCTCTTCACGCCGCCCACCGAGCAGTCGCAATCGCCCGCCACAGTGATCTCGATCTGGCGGCTCTTCATGTCCGCCTTCACCGTGAAGGTGTCTCCAGCGCCACCGCATGGAGAATTCAACTTGATCGAGTTTGCGAAGGCCTTGGCCACCTTCTCCTGAAGCTGCTTGTCGAGCGCTTTGTAGAGGGCTTCGGCGCCCTTGTATGCGTCTTCGCCGATCGCGTCCTTCAGCTTGCCGGTGGCCTTCCCCTTGATCTTGTCCTTGAAGACCTTGCCGGCGAAATCACCGACGTCCTTGGAGCCCAGGTAGTCCTTGAGCAGGCCGGCTGCGCTACCGACACCCTTCAGAGCGGGGTGGAGCTTCGCCACCTCCTTGACGATGTCGAGTGCTGCATTGCCGAAGATCTCGCCGAGCTGGCCGATGCGCATCTCGCGTGCGCCGGCTCGCATCTGGTTCGCTGCGATCTTCTGCGGAGTCTGTCCTTTGGTCTTGCACGGGATGCCACGATCGAGCATGCCCGAACTGTTGGCCGTATCCGTCGCGTTCCTGATGAAATCCGAGACCGCGAGCCTCACGTCTTCCGTGAAGGCGCCGCTCGTCGTGGCGTGTGCAGGGATCGGCGCAATCAAGAGCGGGATCAGCAGGCTGGCGAACACGAGAGACGATTGACGGCCGGGCTCGATCATGGTTTCCCTCTCGCTTGAGGCAATGCGAGCCTACCATCCCGGCTCGGCGAAGCTCGGGCTGCACGGCTACGCTGCGCTCGCGGGAGGGGAACCACCGATGTGGATTCGCGATTGGGCCGGAATCGGGTTGATTGGAATCTGGCTGATTGGGATCGGGCTGATTGGGATCGGGCTGATTGGGATCGGGTTGATTGGGATCGCGGTCGGCGTAGGGCTGGCGACCCCGGCCGCAGCACAGAGCGGCGAGCCGGACCCGTTCGCGAAGAGCTCGGGCTCATGGGGACAGCCCGGCCGCGATCAGTGGGCACTCTCAGAGATCGGATGGTCTCCGCAGGTCGGCGGCTCGCGGGTGATCGTCGCGGTGCTCGATACCGGGATCGACTGGCTGCACCCGGATCTTCCGCGGGGGAGCATCTGGCGCAACGAGGCCGAGCGGAACAACGGCATCGACGACGATGGCAATGGCTACATCGACGATCGGATCGGCTGGAACTTCATCGAGGATCGCCCCGAGCCGTGGGACGATGTGGGCCATGGCACCCACGTCGCGGGCCTGATCGCCGCGGGTACCGGAAACGGTGTGGGAATCGCGGGCGTGAGCAGCACGGCGCAGATCCTGCCCCTGAAAGTGCTGGGCGCCAGCGGCAAGGGACGGGCATCCCAGATCGTGGCAGCTCTCGACTACGCGACGGCGCGAGGAGCTCGGGTGATCAACCTCAGCGTCGGAGGCCAGGGGCTGACGGAGCCCGAGCGCCAGGCGATCGAGCGCGCGACGGCTGCCGGCAGCGTGGTGATCATTGCTGCTGGAAACACCGGTGGCATCGCGGCTCTTGGTGGGGTCGGGGGCCGGCCTGGCGTACTGGTCGTCGCAGCCACCGGGCGAGATGGTGCGCGGACGCCCTTCTCGAGCTTCGGATCGGAGGTCGGCCTGGCAGCACCCGGCGTCGATATCGTCTCTCTGCGTGCGCACGGAAGCGACTTCCTGCGCGTTTCCGGTGGCAGCGCAGATGCCGGTTCTGCGTGGGTCGGAGCGGATCGTGCGTATCTTCGGGCCAGCGGGACATCGTTTTCGGCCGCGCTGGTTTCCGGCGTCGCCGCGCGCATTCTCGCGGCCGATCCGTCGCTTCGGCCGGAGCAGGTCGTCCGCATGCTCCAGCAGTCGGCCCGCGATGTGTTGCCGGAGGGTGTCGACCCGCTTACCGGGTATGGAAACCTCGATTCGGCCGCAGCTCTTGCGGCGGATCCGGAGCACTACGTCGAGGCTAGGTTGGTTCGCATCGAACTGACACCGGGCGGACAGCTGCTGCGCGTGGTCGGGACGGCCCGAGCCGACGACTTCGGTGAGGCCAGCCTGACATTCACGCCGGTCATTCCGTCTGGTGAAGAGGAAGACGACGAAGCGCCAGCACCGATTACCCTCGGCCTGGCTTCGGCAGTGCGCAATGGGATCCTGGCGCGGATCGAACGGGGTGCGCTCGCGGGGGCCCCTGAATGGCAGATCCAGCTCGAAGTCAAGCACGCCGACGGAAGAGGCCGCCGGGCGGGCCTGGCCTTTGTCACGGGGATTGCGGAGGCGAAGCGTTCCGTCGCACCCCCGGCCTTCGCGGGGCTCGCGGCCCCGACAGCGGCCGCTGCATTGCTATGGCTCCCGGCTCGACCGCAGTTCGCGCCGAACGATGGCGCGGCCGATGAAATCGCGCTCTCGCGTTCGCTCGAGACGCAGTCGCAAGTCTGTCCGGAAGGACAGGAATGTGCGGAAGATCCCTGCCGGACCTATCGACAGGACGTACCCGTGGTAGCGGGCGCCGGGCTCGCCGGGCCGTCCCAGCTCGTGCTCCGCGGAAAGCTTACCGACGGTGCGAGCGCACTGGCAGACAAGCCCGTGCGTCTCATACCGAAGGCACCACTTCTCGGTGCCTTCCTGGGCGAAGCAGCGCCCACCCTCGCAGAAGGCTCGACTGCGCCGGGGGCCTTGGCTTGCGCGCCTCCGGGCTTCGACACGCCCTTCTCCGATGGCGTGAAGACCGATGCTTCGGGCAGTTTCAGCCTCGCTGCGAGCGGAGCCAACGCAGGTGATCACGGCTGCTGGGACGTCGTGGCCGATGCGGAGTGTCATCCCGAGCGCACGCCGCTTCACGAACTCGCGCCCGAGCTGGAGCCAGGGCGCATCAGTGTGCTGGTGCCGTCCGATGCCGCCGGGGCCGGCGCCGCGTTGGCCAGCCTGGCGGGTCTGGCATGGATCGATGCGCGCCCCCTCGCTTCCATCGATCGAACCCTGTTGCGCTTCAGTGCGCCGGCCGGAGGAGCGGCCATTGCGGTTGCGCTCGCCGCATTGAGTGCCGACTCACGGGTCGACCTCGCACAGCAGGAGCGCCGCTACCATACTGCGGCCGCCTACTCTGATCCGCTCGGTGCATTCAGCTACGGACCGGCCCAGATCGGTGCCGAGCGCATGCACTCGGCCGCCACGGGCAAGGGCGTGCGGGTTGCGGTGATCGATAGCGGTGTGGATGCCGGCCACGAAGAGCTCGCAGGTCGCGTCGTGGCCAGCCACGATACGACCGGCTACGGCCCCTCCGCCGATCGCCATGGCACTGCGGTCGCGGGTTTGATCGCCGCCCAGCCGGGAAACGGCATGGGTGCCTGGGGCGCGGCACCCGGAGCTGAAATCCTCTCCATCAAGGCCTGCCAACCGGCGGGTCAGAATGAACTCGACGCGCGATGCTGGTCTGCCAGCGTGGCGGCAGCCATCGATCTGGCCCTCGAGGAAGGCGCCCGGGTCGTGAACCTGAGCATCGCCGGGCCGAGTGATCCCCTGGTCGAGCGGATGATCGGCGCCGCGTTGGCCAAGGGCGCCATCGTCGTGGCTGCCAGTGGAAACGGTGGTGCCCACGCGGAGCCGTCCTACCCCGGAGCGATCGAGGGCGTGCTCGCGGTGACAGCGATCGACGCCGACGGACGTCTCTTTCGGCAGGCGACCCGTGGAGACTTCGTGGATGTCGCAGCGCCCGGGGTCGAAGTCATCGCGCCGGCACCCGATGGCTATCCGGCGCTGTCCGGCACATCGTTCGCGACTGCGTTCGTCAGCAGTGCTGCCGCGCTGCTGCTGGAGCTCGAGCCGGACGCCACGGCCGAGAGTATTCGCGAGGCGCTGATGTCGACCGGGACCGATCTGGGAGACCCCGGTCGCGACCCTCTCTACGGGGCCGGTGGCATCGACCTGTGCGCGGCCGCGGAAACGCTGCGTGCCGGCTCGGCGGTGTGCCCGTAGGCGCGGAGCCAGTTCAACGCGAAACGGCGCGGCAAGCCATCGCTTGCCGCGCCGTCGCCCGACCCGTGAAAGGTCGGTGGGGCTCCAGGGAAGGGGAGCGCCCTAGAAGGAGCCCGCGCGGATCAGATCACCGCGCTGGGGGGCGTACTCACTGATGGCCTTGGCGATCGCGAATTTCTCCTCGACCTTCTCGATGCGGATCTCGCCCACCGTCTGCTCGATGGCACCGAGGCTGAGCCCGGTTTCCGGATCGACCAGCTCGTCCAGGGAGGCCAGGACCACGAATGTCTGTCCAGCCTCGAGTCCGATGTTATGCCCCGCGTTCAGGAAGATCTGTCCGTGGCGGTTCTGCACGACGCGGCCGGTCCAGGGTGTAGCCTGGCGCTGTCCGAGGACGAAGTCGACGGCCTGCACGATCGCATTCCGCGCGGCCTTGCCGAGCGGAGTCTTGCTGAAGGTATCGCCGCCGACGCTGCCCCAGGCGCTGTCGAAGCCGATGGCCATGCCCTTGGTCTTGGATTCGGCACTCACGTAGTGGCTCTGCACCGTAGCGCCGGTCGTCGAATCGACGATCCGGAGATCGAGACCCAGATGGGCGCCGGCCTTCTCGCCGCCGAGCCGAATGCCGGCCGGCAGTCCGGGGATCGGCACGCCGAGGCTGAAGCCCTTGCCGCGAGCCTCCACCTCGAGCTCGGTCACCTCGCCCTTGATGATCCATTCGGCGCCGATCACGCGGCCGCCCTTGGCGGCGGTCTCCGGGTTCACGATGCCGCTCATGCCAAGCTGCTGCTCGCGCAGCAGGCTCTTCAACTCGAGCCGTTCGGTCACGATGAAGCAGCCCGTGTGCTGCAGTGCGGTCGTCAGCTGAGCGGAGAGCGCCTCGCCTACGTCGTAACCCTCGTAGAGGGCAAGCTTCGAAGTCGAGCCGAACTTCATGACCGCGATCCGGCGCTTCGGGCCGGAGCATTCCTGGGTCTGGGCGCCAGCGCTTCCGGCCAGCAGCACGAGGGTGGAAAGAGTGATCGTTGCGAGAGTCTTGAGAGTCTTCATTGGGATGTCCTCCGTTTGGCTTCCCTGGATTCGCCCCGTAGGTCACGAGCTCTGATCAAACGGTTCATGATGTGCAAAACATCTTGTAACCACTTGATAATTCTACGAAAACGAGAAAGCCGGGGAGCCCAGATGGGCTCCCCGGCTCCGGGGGAGAAGAGTCGGTGCGGTCTACAGGCCGCTGATATCCGTCTCCATCGAAGCGCTCGTGCTCTCCGAATCCTGGGTCGAGGCTGTGGCCCCCGCCTCGGCATCCTGGCCCTGGCTGATGCCCTGTCGGTTCTGCCCACCCGAGGTGGTGATGCCGAAGCCAGAGCTCAGGTCGACCAGGCCGTTGTTGCCGATCGTGCCGTTGTAGTAGGTGTTCGCCTGCGTGAAGTCGCGACCCTGGCCGCCCAGGCCCTTGAACACGAAGTTCGTCGAGGCGTTCGCGCGGTAGTCGCGGAACTGGTCAAATTTGCCCGTGTTCACGGTCGGAGCGTTGCGGATCGCCGAGTCGCCGACGGTCGCGCCGAGCCGCACGTTGCTGAGCCCGATTCGATCGCGACCGGTGTTGCCGATCGAGTACGCGTGCTCATTCACGTTCGTGGTGGCACTGACGTACTTCTTCTTGCGGTCGAAGAAACCGGCAGAGGCCGGCGTGCCGATGGCGAGAGCCAGCAGGGTGCCGGCGAGGAGGGTGGCGGTCACGGACTTGGTGTTGCTGCGGAACATGATTTTCTCCTTGGGTTGGCCAGGCGCTGTCTGCGTCCCGGCAAATCGGTCGTTCGCAGCGTGGGTCACGAGAGCGCGGCATCCGGTTCAACGAGAAGTGCTGAGCACGCCGGAAAGACGCTCCAGGCAAAGCTCCTCAGCTCCTCCTCTGCCACACAGCGTTCGCACGATGACGAGCTGCACCCTGGCACCTGGCAGTGGCCCCAAGGCCCGAGACCCAATCGACACACCATGATCAATCGTCTCGCGCACCATATCCAGCCGCACGATATTCGGCCGCCGCGTATCACGCAGCCGAATACGATGCAGAGCGCGCCAAGTGTGTGGAATTGCATCGAATTGGCCAGATCACGCCGGCAGGGATCGTGTATATTCGGCTCGATCGGGCAAGAGGCTCGATTGTCGAATACTAGTTGGGCGGCGCTCGACATGCGACAGCGGTTTCTGCGAGGGGCGCGACCGTATCCCGAGAGAAGGCGGGCTACGCTGCTTCTCACTGCAGCGATCCTCCTCTGCACGCTCGTCATTGGAGACGAAAGCGCGGGGGGTGGGAGCGGAATTACTGCGTCCGTGGAGATCGATGCCCTACTCGAGGCGGCGGTAAGGGAGGCCAGGATTCCCGGCCTAGCGGTAGTGGTGTTCGACTCGCAGGGTGTGGGCTATTCACGCGCGATCGGCACCTCGGACGTGGGCGGAGGAAGGGTGACGGCCCAGACTCCGTTCGTGATCGGATCGATCTCGAAGGCCGTGACAGCGTACGCGGTACTCGATCTCGTCTACGATGGAAAGCTGAAGCTGGACGAGCCCGTGAGCCGATATCTCGCCTGGGCAGATCCGAGAATCACGATCTCCGATCTGCTTCGGCAGACCTCTGGGTACTCCGGGAGGGATGGCGTAGATTTCGACCGCCACGCTGCGCACTCCACACTCCTGGAGCTGGTCGATACCTATCCCGCGGCGAAGCTGAATCGCCCACCGGGAACCTCGTTCGAGTACTCCAACGTGAACTACAATCTTCTCGGGGCGATCGTCGCTCAGGCCACAGGAGGGAGTTTCGCCGACTACGTGAGTGAGCGGGTCTTCGGCAGGCTGGGCATGACCTGCAGCTTCACCGATTTGCCCGCGGCGCGTTCGGCCGGACTCGAGAACGGCCATCGCATGATTCTTCGCCACCCGGTTGCCGCCAGTGATGTTCCCTTCTTCGACGCATTCCTTCCATCGATGACGATCGTCTCCTGCACTGCCGATCTGCCGGTCTTGTTCGAAGCGATCCTAGAGCAACAGGCATCGCATTCAAAACGCTACGGCGACATCGGCGCGCCACGGCAGGGTGCAGTCGTCGACGGGTACGAAGGAACCTACGACTACGGGTATCTGACCACAAGATTCGAGGGAGAGCGAGCCTATTTCTTCCAAGGCGGGTATCGCACCTTCCGCTCCTACGCCTTCCTCCTTCCGGACGTGGATCTGGGGATCGTGGGCCTCATGAACGTGAACACAATGTTCTCGGACGGCGAGCTCCGTGAGCTCGTTCCCAACATTGCCAGGGCGGTGCTCGGCCGTTCGAGACCCGAGCCCGAGCGGAGCTACTCGTACGCGACGCTGCTTGCGCTCCTCGTGGCCGGCGTGTTCCTCCAAGCAGCAAGGACCGTTCGGAGCTTTCAGAGCCTCAAGAGTGGACCCCGTCCCTTGCTGTGCGGTCTCGTCGCGTTCGATGTTTCCCTTGCCGCTGCTCTCGTGTTCGCGGTTCCATACCTCTGGTCGATTCACCTCAATACGATGATGTTCATTCAGCCAGATCTGACTCTTCTTCTAATCTGTGTCGCGGGACTCAGCGGGGCAATGGCAATGATCCGCATTTCGAGCCTCGTTGTGCACTCCGTCCGGGCAGCGCGCCGCCCAACACCTATCAGGCCCCCGGTTGTCAATAGGCATTGACGTCCCCTGACGCCCGCCCTCTTGGAGCCGCGTTGTTCTTGGGCGCGTCGATCCTCCCTCGTCTCCGACTTCCGTTTCTCTCTTCGGGTTCCAGGCCCTGGAGCCTGCACCAAACACCTATTGGAGATCTTGCTCGGAGGCTCGTTGTCTCCGTGTCCCAGAAACTCGTCGGTTCCCTTCCTCGTCCAATCAAATGTGAGCTGGCTCTCGGTCCAGTGAGCTTCGGGCTCGAGCAAGGGGCAGAGCTCG
>JAAELW010000404.1 GCA_024226235.1 bacterium | reverse complement strand
TGAACGGCAGCCAGATAGTCGGCGACGCCCGGGGCCGCGCGCAGGGCAGACTCACCCGGGAGGCGCCCCTCGGTGTCGTCCTCGGGATAGACGCGAAAGGTGCCGCCGTGCCCACCGGGCAGGGCCACGTTGTGTCCATACTCGAGCACCGACTTGAGAGCCATCTCGGAGGACGGGTCGCCGGGCGCAATCTGAAAGACTGACGAGTGCGAGGCGGGTGCGTGCGCCACGTCGCCGATCATGTTCTCGGCCGGAACCTTCCAGTTCGTGCCGAGCCTCCACTTCTGAACACCGAGTACCTCGACCCCTCCCTCACGTCGGGCCAGGCTCGTGTCGAGGTACCAGGCCATGTCTCCGAGGTAGTCCTCGACAGACACAGCGCCGGCGTCGTGGTTGGCAAATATCAAGCCGCGAAACGTCTCGACCCGGGGCACGGCAATCAAGCCGAGGTTCGACTTGTCGAAGTCCCGCGGATAGGTGGCCCTCTGATTGGGCAACCCCACTAGCGCGCCGTCGCGGCCGAAGTTCCAGCCGTGATAGGCGCAGAAGAACGTCCGGGTGTTCCCTCGATCCTCACGGCAGACGGGCATGCCCCGGTGCGGGCAGGAGTTGAGATGGACGCGGATCTTCCGCTCGTTGTCCCGGACCACGATCACGGACTCCTCGCCCATGAAGGAGAGGAAGAAGTCTCCAGGCTCCGGGATCTGGCTGTCGTGGCCCACCATCAGCCACGAGCGGCCGAAGACTCGATGCTTCTCGATCTCGTAGAGGTCCGGATCGAAGAAGAGTCGGCGACTCACCCAGGTGCCGTCGTCGCTGAGCAGCCCCGGTATCTCCTGTTCGACCGCCGGATCCACTCTCTGCCCCATCACGCTTTCCC
>JAAELW010000403.1 GCA_024226235.1 bacterium | reverse complement strand
CCGGGACGCAAAGGCGGGGCTTGCTACGTCTTCAATGCGGCATCGATCTCGGCCACTCGCAAGCTGCGCCCGTCGGCGGTGAAGACTCGTCGGGCACCGGCGAGGAGTGATTTCCAAGCCGCTTCGTCGCCAGCGTCGCGGGCGAGCGCTGCCCGCTCGAGGTCCAGCTCCGGCTGGCAGATGGTCAGGCCCGTCGAGTCGATCTCACGCTGGAGCCGGGCGACGATCTCATCACAGCTTTCCTTCGCTTCGGTCCCAAGGACTCGCCGTCGGATGCCGATGCTTCGGATCTGTCCGAGGATCCACTCGATCGTTGAGCTCCCCCCACTTTCGTATGCCGTTTCGAGTAGCGCGCGGGCTTCCTGATGCCGTCCCTGGCCGAAGAGGATCAGTGCGCGGAAACTTGCGCCGGCTCTATCGAAGGCCGCTGTCCATCCGTCCAGCATCTCGATTTCGTCGGTGATCTGACCCAACTCCTCAAAGCGATTCTCTGCGACCAGGACCCACGCAAGATTCAAGCGGGGGATTACTCCGAAACCGCTTGCAAGCCCCTTGTCGACAAACTCGATGCCGCGGCGCGCGGCCGTCTCGGCCTTGTCGTGCTGACCACACAGGATGGAAAGACTGGCCTGGTAGGCCATGATGTTGGAGAGTGACAGGAAGTCGTCGTCCTCGATGCCGAGCCTCTGAGTCTCCAGCAGGCCCTGCATGGCTTCGTCGAAACGACCCTGCAGGCCCTTCGCGTAAGCGCGCTGTGTGAGCATGAACAGATGGCTCCCGTACCCGGCGAGCCGTCCTGCCTTGGAGCGATCTGTCCCGCAGCGGGCGAGCCCCGTTTCGGTCACTTCGAGACAGCGGTCGAGGTTGCCAGCCGTCAGATAGGCCCAGCCGAGTCGCTGCTGAACCATCGCGTAGAGCTCCAGATCTTCGCTGTCGGCGACCAGCACTTCAGCCTGCTCGAGAGTCTCGACCTGGGCTGCGGGACTCTCGAAACGCCAACGGATGAAGGAGTAGATCCCCAGTAGGATGACCTGTGCACGCACATCCCCGCGTGCCCGAGCCAGCTCCATTCCTTCCTCGTGGAGCAGGGCGGCTTCCTGGCTCTCGATGTCGACCGCCCAGCCAGTGAGCAGGATCTGTGAGATCGCCTGCTCGTGGAGTGCTCTGGCCTCGGGTTGGGGGAGCGGTGCGCAGAGCTCTCGGACCTTCCTCCAACAGCGGTTCGCCGGATCTGTGTCGCGATGGTTGTTTTCACCGCCGGCCTCTGCGAAGCGCTTCGCTGCGGCCAGGGGTTCACCGGCTTGTTCGAGATGTTGGCCGATCAGCGCCGGGTCGCTGCGGCGATCCGCCAGCGCCGCCGCGGTAGCAGCGTGGAGCCCAGCGCGCCGGCTCGAGAGCTGCGTTCGATAAGCGACCTCGTGGGTGAGCGGATGTTTGAATGCGTACTCGATCTCGGGATAGACCGCTTCCTCGATCACGAAGTCGGCGGCTCGCAGCGCCGCCAGAGTCTCGGTGACCTCGCTCGACTCAGATTCCACGACCTGGATCAGGATCGGCTCGCTGAACTCCCTTCCCACGACCGCCGCGGCTTGCAGCAGCTCCTTTTCGCGCTCGTCCAGCCGGTCGATCCGTGCGGCCAGTACGGCCTGGACCGTTTCCGGAACCGTGATTTCATCGACGTAGGCATCGGCGCGGAGCCGATAGGCACCCGGGTCGCCTTCCAGCACGTCCGCCTCCAGCATCGCTTGCGTCAGCTCTTCCGCAAAGAACGGGTTGCCGCCAGCGCGTTCCAGGATACGGCGGCGCAGCCCTGCGAGGCTCGGGTCGGTCCCTAGCAGCGTGTCCACCAGGCGTCCTGAATCTTCGGTCGTGAGGGTGCGCAGCGGAATGCGCAGGAAATCCGAGGAGTCCATCCAGCCAGCTTCGTACTCGGGCCGGAAGTTGCAGAGCACCATCGTCCGGGTCCCCGCCGCGGTTTCCACGATCTGGGAGAAGAGCAGGTCGGTTTCCGGATCGGCCCAGTGCAGGTCGTCGAGCAGGAAGAGCGCACACTCCCGGGCGCTGCGTGCCTGGATCAGCGCTCGCAAGAACGCGACGGTTTTGTGCCGTCGCAATGCGGGGTCGATGGCTGGATTGGGGCGTTCCGGATCCGGCACGCCACAGGCGTCGAAGACCAGCGGCAGGACCTCCTGGAAGTCCGGATCCAGCAGTACCAGGGTGCCGGCGATCTTGCGTCGCGCGTCGGCCGGAGTGTCGTACTCGGATACGCCAAAGAAGCTCTGGTTCAGCTCGCGCGCGCCGACGCCGGAGAGGCTCTTTCCATGGGGTGGGCAATGAGCCGAGTAGACAGGGATACCGCGGACGACGGCGCGCTCGACGAACTCGGCACACAAGCGGCTCTTGCCGATTCCCGCCTCGCCGACCACACCCACGATCTGTCGCTCGCCGGCGTCCGCCCGATCCAGGGCTTGCTCGAGCATCTTCAGTTCATCGCCGCGGCCGACGAAGCGCGTGAAGCCCCGCGCTCTCGAGCGCTCGAGGCGCGTGCGCAGAGCGCCGACGCTCTCGAGCTCGAAGAGTTCGATCGGTGCGCCCGCCCCCTTGACCTTCGTGGGGCCCAGACCGCGAAGTTCGAAGTAGCCGTCGACCAGCCGTGCGGTTTCTCCGCTCAGGTAGACGCTGCCGGGTGCTGCGAGGCCTTCGATGCGTGCAGCGACACCGACGGTATGGCCCTGCGCGGTGTAGTCCATGCGCAGGTCGTCACCGATGGTTCCTACCACCACCTCGCCCGAGTTCAGCCCGATGCGCATCGCGAAGTTGTGTCCCTGACGTCGCAGCTCGTCCGCGTAGTCTTCGATGGCCTTTCGTACCCGCAGTGCGGCGAAGCAGGCGCGTTGGGCGTGATCTTCGTGCGCCAGAGGCGCGCCGAAGATCGCCATCACGCCGTCGCCGGTATATTGATTGACGGTTCCCTCGAACCGGTGGATTCCCTCGGACATGATTTCGAAGAAGCCATCCAGGATGTGGTGCCACTGCTCAGGATCGACGTGCTCAGAGATGTCCATCGAGCCCTTCACGTCCGCGAGAAACACCGTGACCTGCTTGCGGGCGCCTTCCATGGCGCCGCGCTGCCCCAGGATCCGTTCGGCCAGGTGACGAGGCGTGTAGTCGCGGGGCGAGCGCTCCGGGGGCGCCTTCCCGCGGGTCGCTTCGATCCCCGGCAGTGCCGAACCGCAATGGCCGCAGAATGCGAAACCCGCCGGACTCTCGGTGTCACACCCCGCGCAGATGGCAGCGAGGGGCTCACCGCAGCCTCCGCAGAAGCGCATCCCGGGGGGGTTCTCGAACTTGCAGGTCAGACAGGGCACGCAACCAGCAT
>JAAELW010000402.1 GCA_024226235.1 bacterium | reverse complement strand
TTCAACAAGTGAATTCTTAACTCCGGCCCCGTTTCCGGCTAGTCGTCCTGCAGATCCTCGCCGAGCTCTTCGAGCGCCTCGCCGGTCTCCCGGACGGCGTCGTCGACGGCCTCGCCGAGCTTGCGACCCGCCTTCTCGAGATCGCCCTCGTCGCCGTGGCGCATCCGGTCGACCATCTCATCGACCTTCTTGCCGGCCTTCTCGGCGGGGCCTTCCTCACTACACCCGGTGGTGCCGAGCATCAGCGCGGCGGCCACGAGCGCGGCGCAAGATGCGCGGGTCAGAGTGCCTCGCACGGCCCTGTGATCTCGCTCGCGTTGAAGAAGTAGGAGATCTCGATCTTCGCGGTCTCGGGCGCATCGGATCCGTGCGCAGCGTTGCGTTCGATGTCGGTGCCGAAATCGCCGCGAATGGTGCCAGCCGGGGCCTCGGTCGAGTTCGTGGGGCCCATCAGCTCGCGGTTCTTCGCGATCGCGCCCTCGCCTTCGAGCGCGCTCACCACGACCGGTCCGGACGTCATGAACTTGACCAGATCGCCGAAGAACGGGCGCTCCTTGTGAACCGCGTAGAAGCCCTGGGCCAGCTCCTCGCTGAGCTGGAGCTTCTTGATCGCGACGATCTGGAGGCCGGCCTCCTCGAAGCGGCGCAGGATTTCGCCGGTGGCGCCCTTGGCGACCGCATCCGGCTTCACGATGGAGAGAGTTCGCTCGACGGCCACGTTGGCCTCCTCGGTTTCGGGTACGAAGGCGCCGGACGTTAGCCGTCGCCCGGCGTCACTTCCAGCACGATCTTCCCGAAGTGGCCACTCTGCTGCATCAGCGCATGGGCCTGCTCGATCTCGGCCATCGGCAGGACCCGGTCGACTACCGGAGCGACCCGCCCCTCAGTCAACGCTTTGCCGAACCGCGCCTGGAACGACGCGATCAGAGCGCCCTTCTCCGCCACACTCCGGGCTCGTAGCGTGGAGCCCTGGATCCGCAGACGCTTGCCGACGACCAGACCCAGGTTGATCTGGGTCTTGGCGCCGCTCATCAACCCGATCATCACCAGGCGGCCGTCCAGCGCCAGCGAGGCCAGGTTGTCAGCCAGGTAGTCCGCCCCGATGTGGTCGAGCACGACATTCACACCGCGCCCGTCGGTCGCGTCGCGAACCGCCTCGGCGAACGAGGCCTGCTTGTAGTTCACCGCCACGTCGGCGCCAAGCTCAGTGCAACGGCTGCACTTGTCGTCACTGCCCGCGGTGACGATCACACGGGCGCCGGCCTCCTTTGCCAGCTGGATCGCCGTCGTGCCGATGCCGCTCGCACCCCCGTGGACGAGCAGCCATTCGCCTTCCGCGAGCCCTGCATGCTGGAACACGTTCTGATGGACGGTGAGGAAGACCTCCGGCGTGGCTGCGGCCGCAGTCAGACTGAGGCCCTCCGGGACCGGGAGCAGGCAGGGTGCGGGCGCCACCACCTCTTCCGCATAGCCACCGCCGGCCAACAGAACCATCGCCCGATCGCCCGGCTTCCAGTCGCTGACATCGGCCCCGACCTCCGCCACCAGGCCTGCGCACTCGAGCCCCAGGATCTCGGACGCCCCGGGCGGCGGTGGATACAGGCCCAGGCGCTGCAGCAGATCGCCGCGATTGAGGGCGAACGCCGCGACGCGAATACGCACGTCGCCCGGACCGAGCTCCGGCGCCGCAACCTCGCCGATACGAAGCGTGGATTCCTTGCCCGGGTTGTCGACGATGACGGCTCGCATGGCCGATCAGGCTAGCGCGGTTGACGGTGTTCGGACGCCCCCACAGGAGTGGGGGCGTCCGTCGCACCTACTTCAGCTGGCTGCGATCGTACTCGAGGATCGTGCGGGCGATGATCAGGTTCTGGATCTGGCCCGTGCCCTCGTAGATGTCGGTGATGCGCACGTCGCGGAACCACTTCTCGAGCAGGTGTTCCCGGGAGATGCCCATCGGTCCGAGCAGTTCGATGCAGCCCTGGGTGATTTCTCGAACGGACGAGCCGCCCTTGGCCTTGCTGATCGAGGCCTCCAGGTTGTTCGACTGGCCCTGGTCGGAGAGCCAAGCCGCGTGGCAGACCGCGAGCTCGGCCGCCTCCTGGAGCGCCTCGAGCCGCTGGAACTTCGCGGCTGCGGCGGACTGGCCCTGCGTACCGCTGGTGTAGGAGAGATCGACACCGGCCTGCTCGAGCTGCTCGCGGGCGAAGTCGAGGGCCGCCTTGGACATTCCGAGGCCGAAGGCCGCGGTCATCGGACGGGTGATGTTGAAGGTCTTCATCACGCCGCGGAAGCCGCCGGAGCCCGCCTTCGGGATCTCCTCCTTGCCGCCCAGCAGGTTGCCGCGGGGAATGCGGCAATCCGTGAACACGTAGGTGGCGGTATCGTCGGCGCGGATGCCGAGCTTCTTCTCCTTGTGCGAGACCTGGAAGCCCGGGGTCTCCTTCTCGACCAGGAAGGACTTGATGCCCGCACGGCCAGCGGAGCGATCCAGCGTGGCCCAGATCACGACGCCATCGGCGCGGCAGCCTGTGGTCACGAAGATCTTCTCGCCATTGATCACCCACTCATCGGTCTCTTCGTCGAGTACCGCGGTGGTCTGCACCAGCGACGGATCGGAGCCGCAGCCGGGCTCGGTGATGGCCATCGAGAGCAGCAAGCCGCCCCACTTCGTGCGCTGCTCCTCGGTGCCCGCGGCGCCGAGCGCCGCGTTGCCGAGGCCCGCACCGCGGCCCTTGTGCATGCGGACGGAGTAGTCGCCCCAGGTCTCGGCCATCGTGATGAGCATGCCGATCACGCTCTGGCTGGTGTCCTCGGCCGTGCGCTCGCCCATCAGGGACCAGACGCCCGGGTAGTCCTTGGCCTCGTCGAGTGCCTCGGGCGGAAACTCGGCCTCGTTCTCGTCGTAGTAGCGTGCGTACTTGCGGGCTACGAGCGCTTCGGTGCGCACGTAGTCGAGGATCTTCTGGTCGTTGTCGGTCAGGTTGAAATCGATCATTGGGATGTCTCCAGATCGTCGAGAGGTGGAAATTCGGAATGCGGCGCTAGACGGCCGCAACGCCCTCGAGCACGCTCAGCGTGCGCGCGGCGCGGTACCACATCTCGACCGGATGCTCGCGGATGAAACCGTGGCCACCGAGCACCTGCAGGCCGTCATCGGCCAGCTTCATGCCCTGCTCCGCGGTGTACCTGTGTGCAAAGATCGCGGCCTTGGTCGCCTCCTCCCGGCTCTCGAGAGTCGCTGCAGCCTTCCAGGTGAGCCAGCGCATCGCATGGGTCTCGATCTGCATGTTCGAGAGCATGAAAGCAATGGCCTGCTTTTGCGCGATCGCTTCGCCGAACGCATGGCGGTCCTTGGCGTAGGGGATCGCATACTCGCGTACCGCACGGGCCAGGCCGACGAGCAGTGCCGAGTTGGCGGTGCGGGTCCCGGCAAGCAGGCGTCCCGCATCGATACCGGCCTCGCCGCCGAGGCGTGCTTCGGCCGGTACTTCGACCTTGTCGAGCTCGAGGCTCACGGTGGGCAGGCCCTTCATGCCGAGGTTCAGCTCGAGGTCGCCGATCGTCAGGCCGGCCGCATCCTTCGCCACGATGAAGGCATCGAGGCTCTCGGTACCCGTGCCGGCACTCTGGACGTTGCGGGCGAGCACCAGGAAGTGCTCGGCTCGATCGCCCAGCACGACGAAGCGCTTGCTTCCGGTGAGGACGAAACCGTCCTCCTTGGCTTCGGCCGTGGTCTGGAGCGCGAAAGGATCGAATGCCGGAGACGGCTCGATCAGCGCCAGGCTGGCTGCAGCAAAGCGCTCTTCGCAGAAGCGCGGCAGGTAGGCGCCCTTCTGATCCTCGGTTCCGAAATCGTTGATCGCGAATGCGAACACCGAGGGATGGGTCGCGGCGATGGCCAACGCCGGGTCACCGAACGCCAGCTCCTCGAGGATCAGCGCGTTGGTGATCGGAGAACGGGCCTCGCCACCACCGCCGAACTCTTCGGGCAACTGGGTGTTGGTGAGGCCGAGCTCCCATACCTGGTCGAGCACGCCGTCGGGAAGCGCACTGGCTTCGTCGGCTTCGCGTGCCAGCGGGCGGAGCACCTGCTCCGAGAACTCGCGCATCGCATCGCGTACGACTTCCTGCTCTTCGGTGGGTCCGAATGAGATCATGTTGTCACTCCCTGATTCCGCCCGAGGTCTCCGGCAACGTGCTCGGAGCCATTGGGCGGGCAAGCTGATGAAAGAACGGATCCATGGCTTCGCGGCCGCCTTCCTTCTGGAGGAGGCCACGCTTGGCAGCATCACGGGCATCGAGGAGCCCGAGGGCGACCGCGCACCAGATGCGGGCGTCGGCCGTGTAGCGGACGTCGGCACCGGTCGCGAAACCGGACTCGACCCGGCACTGGCCCTGATGGATATGGATGGACCAGACGCCACCACCGTCGCCGGTGAGCCGCAGCTCGAAAACCACGTCCGCATCCGCGGCCAATTCCTCCCGTAGAAGGAAGGGCAGCGATTCGAGGATCGAGATGGCCGACGTCTCGGTGAACTGCTGGATGTCGAGATCGAGCTCTTCCACCGCGTGATGGACGTACCATCGCGCGAGCGCCGCGATGATCGGCTCGAGCTCACGCGCCCGATCGGTGGCGGCATAGGCCTGCCGCCCCCCCTCGGTCTCGGCCGTCCCTACGAAGCCCGCAGCGGTCAGCTGTCGCAGCCGGTTCGAAAGCACCCGCTGTGTGATTCCGGTGCGTTGGCGCAGCTCCTGGAAGCCACGAGGCCCGCGAAGCAGATGGCGGATCAGCACGAGCGCCCATTTGTCGCCAATCCAATCGAGCGCCCTGGCGACGGGATCGAAGATCTCGCCGGGCCGACGGATGAGCGTGGGGGAAGCATGCTCAGACACGAGACAAGGTATCTAACGGATACTTACCCAGGAGTCAATTGTGTACTGGTATTCGCTGGTTGCGGCATCTGCCCCGGGGGGGCTAGGCTAGGGACTGCCGGAGGTGGACGGAGGATCGCCGGCGGGCATGCATCGCCCGCGGGAGGAAAGTCCGGGCTCCACAGGGCAGGGAGGTCGTTAACGGCGACCCGGGGTGACCCGAGGGAAAGCGCCACAGAAACAACACCGCCGATGGCCGATGAGCCCAGTCGCTCTGAGAGGGGCGGCCGGTGGAGGCACAGGCAAGGGTGAAAACGTGGGGTAAGAGCCCACGCGCGACAGCCGGGTGACCGGCGGCGGGGCAAGCCCCTCCCGGAGCAAGCTCGAATAGGGACATCGCTGAGGGCGGCCCGCCCAAGATCCGAAAGGGTCCGGTGTCCGGGTGAGAGTGCTGGAGCGACGCAGCAATGCGCCGCCTAGATGAATGATCCTTGCCGGCCTCCGGGCCGGAACAGAACCCGGCTTACAGTCCACCTCCGGCACCGTGCGGACTCATACGTCTCGTCGTAGGCAGCAGAGCTTCCCGCGGCGTGCCGGGTCGTAACTCTTCCACTTCGCTTCGGGCAGCCGATCTGTCGGCACCTGTGAGAAGCCCTGCCGTTCGAAGAAGGCTGCGACCCTTTCCGAGGTCGTGCAGGCAAAGATTCCTCGCAGGCCCAGCGCAGCGGCGCGCTCGACGGCATGCGCCACCAGGTGTTGGCCGACACCCTCGCCGAGAAACCGGGTCAATGTGTACAGCGCGCTGATCTCTCCCTGGTCATCCCAATGGAGGAGCGCACCCATCCCCGCGAGGTGATGATCCTCGACGAAGGCCCCGAAACCGCTGACCAGGATGCGGTCGATCTCCGCTTCGCTGCGCGGTGCCAAGTAGCCTTCCTGCATCCCCCGGGCAACGAGATCGGCCGCTGCGGCGTAGTCGTCGATGGTCAGAGCGCGCACGCCGACATAGCGCTCGGAGGTGAACAACGTCCCGGCACCGCTGTAGGTGAAGAGTTCCTCGGTCAGGCCGGCGGCGGCGCAGACGTTGACCGCGGGCAGGCCGGCACCGAGCAAGGCGGCGATTTCCTGCCAGAGGGCCGTCCGGTCGGCGCCCGCGGCCGCGGGACCACCCCCCGCGAGCCAGGCCCTCAGCTCTTCCAGATGGACGAAGGAGTGTCGGCCTTCCTCGAGGGTCTGGAGGCCACCCTGCGGATCGAGCCGGACGACCTTGAAGAAACGCAGGCCCGCAGCCAGTCCACGGAGCTCGGCGGCGAAATCGCCCGCCCCGACCTGCACTCCAACCCGAGCGGCCGTACGCAGCTCACGCCACAGCACGCCTTCCAGCCGCTCCTGCCCAATGGGCCAGGTTCTGCGCTGGGTGTGCTCGTCGAGCACCTCCCGATCCGGCGCCACCAGCACGACGCGCGAGCCCCCCTGCTCGAGGATCGCAAGCGCTTCCACGACGCCGGGGTGCCGAAGATCCTCGGAGCGGGGAGCCGCCAGGGCGAGCGTTCGACCCCGGAATTCGCGCTGGTAGAAGGCGCGCTCCGAGAACCCGGGCGACAGGGCTTCCGAGGCCAGATCGGACATCGGCGGATTGTCGCGGATCATCGGCCATCCCGGTATGGTGGCGCTTCGATGGGATTCGACGGCTGGCTGACGCTCGGCGTACTCGTGCTGATGGTGGCGGCCATGGTCCGAGAGGTCGCAGGACCGGACCTGATCGCGATGGCGGGGCTGTTCGCCCTGGCCGTGACCGGTGTGCTGACCCCGGAGGAGACTTTCTCGGGCTTCGCGAATCCCGCGATGGCCACAGTCGGCGCGCTGTTCATCGTCTCCGCGGGCCTCCGGGAAACCGGCCTGCTGGAGGCGGCCGTGGTGCGGCTGTTCGGCCGGGCTCGGGGGGAGACCTCGGCACTGACCCGGATGTGCCCTCCGCTGGCAGGCTTCTCGGCCTTCCTGAACAACGCACCGATCGTCGCGATGATGACGCCCGTGGTGATCGAGTGGGCCCGCCGCCGGGGCCACTCGCCGAGCCGCTTCCTGATTCCACTGTCCTACTCGACCATTCTCGGCAGCCTGCTGACGGTGATCGGGACGAGTGTGAACCTCACGGTGGCAGGCTTGATCGTCCAGACGGATATGCCGGCTATGGGCTTCTTCGAGTTGCTGCCGGTCGGCCTGCCCGTATGTCTCGCCGGGCTCGCCTACATCATCTTCATTGCACCCCACTTGATCCCCGCCCGACAAGACCTCGCTCAACAGCTGGGGGATCGCCGGCGCGAGTACACCGCCGCGATGCGGGTGGAGGCCGGTAGCCAACTGGCCGGCGAGACCGTAGAAGAGGCCGGCCTTCGCCAACTGCCCGGTCTATTCCTGATCGAGATCGACCGGGACGGTCGAACGCTCACACCCGTCGCTCCCGAGGAGGTCCTCCGCGAAGGGGATCGCCTGGTCTTCGCAGGGGCGGTGGCCACCATCGTCGATCTCCAGCGTTTCCCCGGGCTCGTCGCGGATACGGATGATGACATCGCAGCGGATAGCGAAGCCTCTCGCGAGCGCCGCCTGATCGAGGCGGTGATCTCGAGCAGTTCACCGCTGCGCGGCCAGAGCGTCCGAGACGCGAACTTCCGGACGACCTTCGATGCAGCCGTGGTCGCGGTGCACCGCAATGGCGAGCGCGTGGGGGGGAAGATCGGAGAGATCGTCCTGCGCCCCGGGGATACCCTCCTCCTGCAGACGGCTACCGGCTTCATGCGCGCCCACGGCAACAGCCCGGACTTTTTCCTGGTGAGCGAGATCGGAGGCCACGTCGCACACCGCACGGAGAAAGCTGGCCTGGCCATCGCGATCCTGGTCGGCATGGTCGGAGTCGCTGCCGTCGGCATCCTCCCGATTTCGATTGCCTCCTTCGTGGCCGTCGGCGCGCTGATCGGGACCCGCTGCATCGATGGCCGCATCGCACGTCAGAGCGTCGAGTGGAACGTGCTCGTCGTGATCGGCGCGGGGCTCGGGATCGCCCTGGCGATGGAGAAGACCGGGGCGGCCGGCGAGCTCGCGAGCCTGCTCGTGGGAGGCACGGGCAGCCTCGGACCCTGGGTCACGCTGGCTGCCGTCTACCTGGTGACCGTCCTGCTCTCGGAATTCCTCCAC
Organism: bacterium; assembly: GCA_024226235.1. GTDB lineage: Bacteria > Myxococcota_A > UBA9160 > UBA9160 > UBA6930. The sequence continues at coordinate 11,110 of JAAELW010000402.1, read as the reverse complement.
CACAATGCGGCCGTGGCGATCATGTTCCCGATCGCCATTCAAGCTGCGAGCCAGGTCGGCGCGGATCCACGTGGATTCATCATGGCCATCGCAATGGGCGCCAATTGCGCGTTCGCAAACCCGGTGACCTATCAAACCCACCTGATCGTCTACGGCCCGGGCGGCTATCGGTTCACTGACTTCGTGCGTGCAGGCCTTCCGCTGGATCTGCTGTGTGCGGCGGTGGCGTTGACGGTCATTCCGTGGGTCTGGCCGCTCGGGTAGATGCGCATCTACTGGATGGTGATCCGACCCTTCAGCGGATGGATCCGACTCGAGATGCTGCGGATCCTGAAGCGGCAGGCCGAGGCGGCCTGAGCCCTATTCGCCGCGCACCTCGCGCACTGCGGCGATCACCTCGTCGTGGATCGCACCGGAGGTCGCAACGATGCCGCGGTTGTTCTCGAGGGTGCGCCCGCGGGCGAAGTCGAGATCATTGCCGAACACGTCCGTGACGCGGCCACCGGCTTCCTCCACGACGATCTTCCCCGCGGCGTGGTCCCAGATCTTCTCCCGGTAGTCCTTGCGGGTGGGCATGCGCAGGTAGATCGAAGCGTCGCCTCGAGCCACCGCTCCATACTTGCATTGGCTGTCGATCCGGAAGGGCTGCTGGGTGATGCCGAGCCGGGCCGCGATCCGGGCCGATTCACTCTGGTCGGAGTGGGCCGACTCGACGGACTCGCAGAAGCGCGCGTCGGCGGGTACCGCGACCGCAGCCACGCGGATGGGATTCCCCTCCCCTTCTCCGGCCAGCGCGTGCTCCCGCGCACCTTGTCCGCGCACCGCCGAGAACAGCAGGCCCGGCCCCTCTTGCCCTTCGAGGTTCGGACAACCGAGCACCCCGAGCACCACCTGGCCGTGCTCGATCAAACCCAGCGCTACCGCGTACTGCTCGCCGCGCAGGAAACCCTTGGTTCCGTCGATCGGGTCGAGGGTCCAGTAGCGGTCCGTATCGGCCTGCGCCCCACCCCGGTCGATCCAGCCGAGCACTGCCTCCTGATCGACATCACCTTCGATCTCGGCCGCCACCTCTCGCGCAACCGCAGCCCGCAGCCCGGCCTGATCGTCGGCCCGCAGCTCCGCCGAATCCTCCTCGCCCACCACCCGGTCATCGGGCAGCACGCTGGCCAGGCGCTGACAGACGATCGCCTGGGAGGCGAAGTCGGCCACCGTCACCGGGCTCTTGTCCCGTTTTTCGAGCGTCTCGGCCGTCACCAGGCGCTGCTGCACGGCGCGACACACCCGCGCTGCCGCTCGTACGGCATCGAGGGCTACATCGAGCTCGGTGGCGTATCGGGTCATCGCGGCCTCCCTTCGGGCAACGGAACATGCCAAACCGGGGAGGCAACGTCTCGTCACCGGCTGCGCCCCATGCGGGCCGCTAGCTTGCCGTCAGCAGATCGGTGACATGTGTCCTGCCTCAGGGCCCAACGACATCTTCCCTCGAGGAGCATCCGAGTTGCCTTCTTCTCCGCACGGCCGGATCCAGGCTCTCGCAGCCGAGTCGCTCGAATTGATGGCGTACGTTCTCGATACGATCGGCCCCCGCGAATCCTGCGGTGAGAGCGAGCGGCGTCTGGGCAGACTGCTCCTCGAGCGCTGGCGCGCAATTGGCCTCGAGGTGAAGGCCGAGCGGTGAGGTGCGGCGGCGCGTGCTCGTTTCTGCGCATCTCGACTCGGCCTACGAGTTCAATCTGTGGTTCCTGTTCCGGTCGGCCGCAGTCCCGATCATGGTCATCGGAATGGGAGCTCCGGCCGTGTCCCTGGTAGCTGGCGCGCTCCGGGCAGGGTCGGGGGGTGGCTTCGAGACCTTGGGCTGGGTCTGTCTGGCGCTGTATCCCGTCGTCGGCCTTCACCTCTTCTTTCATACCTTCTCGGTGGTTCCCGGTGCGATGGACGATCTGGCCGGAATCAGCGTGCTCGATGGTGTGGCCCGGGCGCTATCCGATGCCCCAGGCGAGGACGGGATGCTCCGCCATACCGAGGTCGTGTTGCTCGCGACGAGCGCCGAAGAGGCCGGGCTGCGCGGGGCCAAGCGCTACGTCGCGGCCCATCGCGCGGAGCTTCACGCAATACCGACCTATGGGCTGTTCGTGGACGGGGTCTACGATGAACGCCACCTCACCGTCATCCAGCGCGAACTCACCACGGGTGCCCGCCACGATCCACGTCTCGTCGCACTAGCCCAACACGCCGCGGAAGGCCGGAATCGGCACATGCATCGGGGTCTGATCCCCTTCGGCGGCAGCGATGCGGCCCCGTTCGCATTGGCCGGAGTGCCGAGTGTCACTCTCCTCTGCCACGACATCTCCCATCTGGTACCGAACTACCACACGCGACACGACACGCTCGAAAAGGTGCGCCCGGAATCGATCGAGACGATGTTGCAACTCGTGCTCGACCTGCTGGATCGCATCGATGACGGACAGATCGACCCGGCCTGATCGTATGTCCGCACCTACCTGCGCCCCCTGTGGAGCGCCCTCGATTGCGTGAAACCAGCCGGGGCCCTCGTTCGTACCCGCTGCCGAGGCCTGTGAAAACGCATTGGCGGCCCGTACCGGGCCCCGCAAGGAGGAAATCCAGATGACACGGATGGCACGACTGGCAACGACCTTGATGATCCACGCGATCCTCGCCGTGGGAGTAGGCGCCGGAGCTGCCTGGGCCGGAAATGACCCGTCGATCCAGGGCGAAGAACGCGCCGGGATCCAGGCTGCGATGGGAGCCTTCATCGACTCCCAGAAAGGCACGGACGGCTCGCTCCTCCAGTACGACCCGGTGACAGGAAAACTCACGAAGCTGAAGCTCGTCGAGCTTCACGAAGGAATCGTCAAGAAGGGCCACTTCTTCGTGAGCTGCGCGGATTTCGTAGATGAGAACGATCGCCCGTATGATCTCGACTTCCTGGTCGTCCCCAAGGACGGTGGATTCCGGGTCAACCAGGCGATCATCCACGCCGAGAATGGCGAGAAGAGGAAGTACCAGGTCGAGCAACGCTGGCCGGGCCTCTTCTAGACGGTACGAGCTAGAGCTGATTCGTGTCCGTTTCGAGCCCGAGAAGGATGCGCCCCACGAGTTCGTAGGTCGGGGGACCCACCATGATGTGCTGGGTGGCCACGTGCATGTCACGAAAGATTCGCGACAACGGGTGGCGGTCGTAGACCGAGGTTCCACCCGCAGCGTTGTACATGAGATCCACCGCATGGGCGGCCTGCCGGGAGGCGTTCGTGGTGGCAAGCCGAAGCGAGAGCCGGTGGTCCAGCGTGAGAGGAGAGCCTGTTGAAGCGGTCTGCCACGCGTCATCCACGGCTTCGTGAAGAAGTGCTCGCGCCGAACGAACGCCCGCTTCCGCTTCGGCGACCGCAGACTGGACATACCCGCGATTCGCCAGATGCCGCGTACTGGCCGTCGGAACCTTGACCGTGGCCAGCTTCACGAGTTCATCGATGGCGCGTCGGGCGAGCCCCAGGGAGATCGAGCACACACCGAGTCCAAGGAAACCGAGCAGAGGGAACCGGTAGAGGCCATTGCGCCGGGGTGCATCCACGCCGAAGCGCAGGTAGCGCCCTTCGGGAACGAAGGCGTTCTCGACCTGGAAGTCCGTACTTCCGGAGCCGCCCATGCCGTGTACGTACCAGGTGTCGAGGATCTCGACCTGCTCGGCGGACAGAAGCGGAAGCAGATGGTGGGGCTTCCCGTCCGGATCCAGCACGACTTCGCCGTCCTCGTCGACCAGCAGCGACCCCCCGACCAACCAGTTGGCGTGATGGCAGCCACTGCCCCATTGCCAGCGTCCGGTGACTTCGATGCCTCCCTCGACTCGCCTGGCCCGGCCCGTGGGTGCGGTCGCGCCCGCGGTGATGACTTCGGGGTCGCTTGCGTAGATCTCTTTCGCGAATCGTTCGTCGAGGTATCCAGCCAGAAGCGCGGTCGTGCATCCGACCATCACCACCCACCCCGTCGACCCATCGCCGCGGGAAATCTCCTCGATGACCCGCAGGGTCTCGAGGGCGGGGGCTTCCTGGCCGCCGAGTGACTGCGGGATACAGAGACGAAAGATGCCCTGCCGTCGCAGCTCAGTGACGATGTCCTCGGGCACGCGCCGGGCGGCTTCGATCTCTGCGCCGCGGGGTTCGAGCTTGGCTGCCAGCTCGCGTGCGATCTGGAGTGCCGGCGTCGTCATCGGGGCTTCCTCTTCACGAAATGCGAAGCCCAACACGCGGCCGGCCGGAGCAATTCGCAAACGGGGGCGAGAATCTGGATATATACTACAGTTTTAGTCTAGATTTTCAATCTATTTGTCTGGAAATGTACAGAGCCGCTGAATCAGGCGACCTGTGTTGGAGCGGGGGCGAGCAGTCGGACGAGGACGTCGCGGAGCTCTGGATGCAGCGGGTCAGCGGGATCGAGCCCAAGGATCGCCGGGTTGTTCAAACCCTGGGTGATCACGAGCATCGCGCGCGCCATCGTCTGAGGGTCGCCGTCGCGGAGCTTGCCCGCGGCCTGCCCCAACCCGATGAAGTGCCGGTACAGTTGGAAGACCGCATCTTCGCTGTCGCGATACGCCGCCCGGAGCTCACGACTCTCCGAGAGTCGCGCTAGAGCCAGACGGAAGATCATCGATTCGTCAGCGAAGAAGCCCAGGCAACCGCGTACGAAGTCGGCGCAGAAATTCTCGAGCCCCAGCTCGAGCAGTCGTTCGATGCTGAGTTCAGCATCCACCCATCGGCCCAGGCGATCTAGCGCTCGCGCAAAGGCTGCCGCCAGCGCGTCATCCTTGGATGGAAAGTAGGTATAGAAAGTCGCCAGCGAGCTTCCGTCCCGATTCGCGACCCGCTCAGCAGTGAAGGAGCCGCTGGCCGCGATTTCGCAGCGAGTGGCTTCGAGAAGGTTTTCGTAGGTACGGCGGGCTTTACCGCCAGCCGGGATTTCGACGCCCATGTCAGAACCGTTTCCGATGTCGAAGCGTGACCTGCAGAACTGGAGTAATACTCTAGAAAATTCCCTGTCCGATGCGCCAGCCAGGAGCGGGACCCGCGACCATGCCCAACCCGATTCTCGACCCGGAGAGCTTCCAGACGCTGCAGTTCGATCGGCTCGGCGCGGTCCTTCGCATCACCGTGGATCACCCCTCGAGCGAGTTGAACGCCGTCGATGCGCTCCTTCACAGCGAGTTGGCGCGGCTTTTTCGCGAACTCAAGCGAGAGGACGAGGCACGGGCCATTCTGCTCACGGGTAGGGGACGGGCGTTCAGCGCGGGTGGCGACTTCGACTGGTTTCCCTCGCTTGACGATGCGGCCAAGCTCGATCACTTGCGCCGCGATGCCAAGCAGATGATCTGGGACCTGCTCGATATCGAAATCCCGATCGTCGCAGCACTGAACGGACACGCAATCGGGTTGGGCGCTTCCGTGGCATTGCTCTGTGACACGATCTTCATGGCCGAGGGCGCGACTCTCGCCGATCCCCACGTCAGTGTCGGCATCGTGGCCGGGGACGGCGGCAGCGTCATCTGGCCCCTGGTGCTGGGACCGGCGCGCGCGAAGCAGTACCTGCTGACGGGAGATCCGCTCACGGCCGCCCAGGCCGAACGGATGGGGTTGGTGAACCAGGTACTCCCAGCGGAACGCCTGGAGCAGGAATCGCTGGCATTCGCCCAGAGGTTGGCGGACGCCGCACCGCTCGCGGTCCGTTACACGAAGCTATCGGTCAACAAGCTCGTCAAGGACGCCCTGAACGTCGCCTTCGATACCTCGACCGCCCTCGAACTCGTCACCCTTCAGAGCGAAGACCACGACGAGGCCTTGGCGGCGATTCGCGAAAAGCGATCGCCCCGCTTCAAGGGGCGTTGAAGCAAATCCACCCGCCGAGGCCTTCGGCAGCACGCCACGAAACGATCACGGGAGTGACCATGGAACTCTACGAAGCGATGAAGACCCTGCGCGCGGTTCGGCGCTTGCGACCCGATCCGATTCCGGACGATGTGATACGCCGCATTCTGGAAGCCGCGACATGGGCTCCCACCGGAGGCAACGTACAGCCCTGGCGAATGCTCCTGGTGCGCGACCGCGAAAAGAAGGCGCAGCTCGGTTCGCTCTATGCCGAGCGCTGGTCGACCTATTGCGAGGGGCATCGCGCTTTGCTCGCAGACGCCCCGGATGCGATTCGCCAGAAGACCGAGCGCATGATTGCGGCCGGTGACTACCTGGCCGAGCACTTCGTCGACACGCCGGCCGTCGCGATCCCGTGTTTCAACCCCGAGATCATGGCGATCACCGACGCCGCGCTCGATCGCATCTCCGTCGTCGGAGGCGCGTCGGTCTACCCCGCGGTCCAGAACCTGCTGCTGGCATGTCGCAACGAGGGGCTTGGCTGCGTGCTGACGACACTTCTGTGTGAGGTCGAACCCGTGGTGCGCGACCTGCTCGGCATCCCAGAACCGTGGTGTACCGCAGCGGCAATCCCGATCGGCTACCCGGTCCTCGGCGGCCATGGCCCGATCTCGCGGCGCCCCGTCGAAAAGATGGTCTTCGCCGACGCCTGGGGAGCATCTTTCTAGCCGGCGTTGATGGGCGCAGGCCTCGTCCACAGACGGGCCACGCGCTCTTTCGATCCCTCGACCATCAGGTAGAGCGCAGGCACGGTAAATAGAGTCAAGCCGCTGGCGACGGCCAGGCCGAACACGATTCCCGCCGCAAATGGGCCGTACACCGGATGGGTTCCGCCCAGCCCCACTGCCATCGGCAACAACCCGGCGATCGTGGTCACGGTCGTGAGCAGGATCGGACGAAAGCGCAGACGGCAGGATTCGCGCACCGCATCGAGGGAGGAGAGCCCGCCCGCGCGGCCCCGGTTCACGAAGTCGATCAACACCAGCGAATCGTTCACGACGATCCCCGCCAACCCGACCATGGCATAGAACACGTACATCGTGAGCGGGTAGTCGAGAATGAACATCCCGAGGATCACTCCGATGAACGCAAAGCCGATCACGCTCATCACGACGACCGGCTGCAGGTAGGAGCGGAACTGGGCGGCCAGGATCGCGTAGATGGCGACCAACGCGATGAAGAGCGTGCCCCAGAGTTCGGAGATGCTCCGCTCGGTTTCCTGGGCCTCGCCGCCGAAGACCAACGAGACACCCGGCCAGCGGACACTCGCGTCGGCGAAGCGCGAGGCCATCTCGCGATTGGCGGAGACCGAGGTCGCCTGCAGGTTGTCGACTTCGGCATAGACGACGACCGCGCGTCGGGCGTCGTAGTGATACAGCGACTGGTAGCTGCGCTCGACCTCGATGCGCGCCACGTCTCCGAGCTTCACCCGATGACCGGCCGGCGAGCGGATCTCCACATCCATCAGATCGGTGATGCTCCGACGCTGGGCCTCGGGATACAGGATCCGGATGTCCACATCCTCGTCTGAGGCCGGATCCTTGAAGGTCGACGGCACGAGCCCGTCGTTCGCAGCGCGCAATGCGGTACCCACATCCTGGAAGGTCAAACCATGGAGCGACGCCCTTTGCTCGTCCAGACGCACGCGCAGTTCCCGCGGACCGATCGGCAGGTTGTCTTCGATGTCGAAAACACCCGGAAGGGTGGCCAGCTCGGCCTTGAGTTCGGCTGCGACCCGTTTGCCGAGGCCATAGTCATCGGCGTACACGCGGATCGCAACCGGCTTGCCGACCGGCGGTCCGTTTCTCGGTGCAGAAACGAACACGCTTTCGATGCCGGGGCTTCCGCCGGCCACATCCTGGACCCTGGTGCGGATCCGATCGAAGATGCGCTCCGGATGGGCCACGTTCTCGGCAGTATCCGGGAACTGGATGTAGAAGACACCGTAGTTGGCGCCATTCTGGGGGCCGCCGTCAGGCGCCATCTTCATGCCCGCGTAGGACAGGTAGTCCGTGATCTCATCGTCGAACTCGGAGAGCACGCGGTCGATCGCTGTGATCGACTCGGCGGTCTGTTCGACGCCCGAATCAATCGGTCCGTCGGTGGCGATGAAAAACTGGTTGAAATCCGACTTGAAGAGTTCGATCGGCACGTGCTGGGTGAGCCCACATGAAAACGCGAGGGCCGCGCAACAAGCCAGGAAGAAGCTGGCACGATGGCGCAGGACGGGTTCGAGAGCACCCAGGTATCCCTCTCGCGCCCATGCGAGGAATTCGTCCACCCTGGCGCGGGCACGATGGGACAAAACGATCAGACCGGTCCCATCCGCGTCGTCCAATGAACTCGCCGCAGACCGGCTGCCCCAATCGAGGTAGTGGGCGGGCAGGATGATCAACGCTTCCAACAAGGAACCGATCAACGTGACGATCACGGCCTTCGGGAGCAAAGCGAAGAACTTTCCCGACGTCCCGGAAACGAGCAGCATCGGCAGGAAGGCGGCGAGCGTGGTCGCCACGGTCGCGATCACCGGCCACATCACCTGCCGAGTGCCCTCGACGATGGCCGTTCGAACCTCATGGCCATCTTCCACGTGCCGATAGATGTTCTCGATGATGATGATCGCGTGGTCGACCAACATCCCCGAGACCATGATGAAGCCGATCAGCGTCAGGCTGTTCAGGCTCATCCCCATGTAGGGGAACGCATAGAGCGCGAACAAGAACGAGAACGGCACGGCCAGGATCGCGAGAAGCGCATTGCGGAATCCGACCGTGAACCAGAGTACGGCGACGACGGCCAACACGCCGATCAGCAGGTTCGACTGGAGCAGCGCCATCCTCGATGCGATGTAGGTGGAGCTATCCCAGGTGACGGTCGCGTCCACGCCGGGAGGAAGCTCCTGGTTCACTTCGTCCACCAACGTCCGCACGCGTGCCACGAGTTTCCGGACGTCGACGCCACTTTCCTGGGCCACCCCCAGCTGAATGGCCGGGTTTCCGTTGTAGCGCCCGAACAACCAGCGGTTCTCGAAACCCGCCTCGATGGTCGCGACCTCGCCCAACGTGATGTGACGCCCGTTGGGGTCCTTCTTCACCACCGTGGCCGCCAGGGACTCCGGCGTGGCGAAGTTGCCGAGACCGCGCACGGTGATCTCTTCGGACGCCGCATCGGTGAAGCTGCCAGCCGGAATGTTCAGATTGTTGAGGCGGATGACTCGACTGATCTCCGGCAGCGTGAGATCCGCCTGGAGCGCGAGTTGCCGATCCACGTAGACGCGGAGTTCCCGATCCCGATCGCCGCGAGGCACCGCCTTGCGCACACCAGGCAGCCGCTCGACGCGATTCTCCAGGTTTCGCGAGACCTCGCGCAGCGTGTACTCGCCCACACCGCCGATATCGGAGATGGCGATCATGCAGGAGGGCCGCACCTCGTGAACCGAGAGCTCGTACACGACCGGCTCCTCGGCCTCCTCCGGCAGATCGTTCACCCGGTCGATGGCCGCGCGCAGCTCGTTGAGCGAACTCTCCTGCTCGGCCTCCGATAGCGTCTCGTCCCACTCGACCCCGATCGACGACACCCCCGCGGAAGACGAGCTGGTGAGATCCTTGATCCCGCCGACCTCCTTGACCTCCTCCTCGAGCTTGGTCGTGACCAACCGCTCGATCTCGTCGGCGGAAGCCCCGGGCCAGACCGTATTGACGATCGCGGTATTGAAGGAGATATCCGGAAATACCTCGACCGGGATGCCGATCCAGGCGAGCAGGCCTGCACCGATGACCATCACGAACAGGATGTTCACCAGCACGACCTGGCGAACGGAGAACTCGGGAAGACTCAACGCCCGGCCTCCGACTCCGTGCGATCGATCCTGGGCGCGGGCTTCCGCGGATTCACCCGGGATCCATCGCGCAGCTCTCCGATGCCAGTGGTCGCGATCTGCTCCCCGTCTTCCAGCCCGGAGATGACCTCCAGATCCTCGGGCCGGAACGGAATGTCCCGCACTTCCACGCGACGCTGGCGGGCTACCGCGGCCTTCTCATTGGATTCGATCACGTACACGAGACGCACACCGAACTGATCGAGGGTGGCATCGCGGGGAATCACCCGGGCCAGCTTGGGCTGGCCGAGCGTCAGGCTCACGCGTGCGACCATGCCGGGCAAGATGCGCTGTTCGGGGTTGTCGAGTTCGACCTCGATCGGAAACCTGTGGCTGATCGCATCCGCTGCCGCACCGACGTGCAGGATTCGTCCCTCGAAAGTCTCACCCGGGTAGGCCTCGAGCTCGACGCTCACGCGGGCACCGGCGCGCAGGGCCACGATCTCCCGGTCGGTCACCCCCAGTTCGAGCCGAGCGGCCGAGAGATCGAGCAACTCGCCCACCGGTTCGCCGGGCGCGAGCACCTCTCCCTGCTCCACTGGAAAACCCTGGAGCGCGCCGGCAAAAGGCGCGCGGAGGGTCTTCTTCGCGAGCTGATCCCGCGCTTCGGAAAGATTCGCGTTGGCCTCGCGAAGATTGGCCGCCGCCACCTTCTGGCCGTTCACGGCCTGGTCGCGCCGCGAGGCACTCGCAGCGTCCCGAGTCGCCAGGCTCTCGAAACGAGAGCGCTCGCTCTCGGCCAACGCGAGCTGGCTCTCCGCGCGCGCCACCGCGGCCAGCCCTCGCTCCACCGCCACTTCAGCGAGGAGCGGATCCATCTTCAACAGCAACTGCCCCGCTTCGACCGTTTCGAGATCTTCCGCCCCCAGCTCGATCACCCGGCCCCCGACCTCGGCAAACAGCTCGACCCGCCGGCGGGCTTCGATCACGCCGGAAAGGCGAGTCGTCCGAACCAGCGGCAGCGGCTCGACCGTCCAGGCGTCGACCCGGACAGCCGTGGCGTCGGCACCCGCGGCCGCTTCCCGCAGGGGCTCTGGCGCCAAACCAAACAACGCAATTGTCCCGAGCAACAGGAGCCCGGCAGCGGCCAGGAAGATCCATCGGGCGCGATTGGGGGACGCCGTGGTTGATTGGACATTCGCGGGCTCGTTCATCAAGGCTCTCCAACAGGGGCAGAGGGAACTGTGCGAAGGCGCTCATTCAAGAGCGCATCGAATGCGGCACGCAGGCGCTGGGGCTCGGCGGCGGCGGGATCGAATGTGCCCCGAAAGATCGAGCCCGAAACCAATGCGAGCAATGC
>JAAELW010000401.1 GCA_024226235.1 bacterium | reverse complement strand
GCGTCGGTACGCGCAATGCGCGATCCGCCGTTGATGGCCCGATGACGCGCACCTTGGATTTCGTCTCCAGGAAATCGAGCAGGCGTCCGGCCAGATTCTCCTCATGCGCGGCGATGAGTTCCGTCGCGAACGTTGCGCTTTCAGGCACACTCCCCGCGATATCGCGCCGCCCGTGCGCCTCTGCGAATTCGGCAAAGTAGTCTGCTAGACCGAGCATCCCGTAGCAGAGCTCGTAGTTCGGCCCGCCGGGCTGGAACTTGTAGGGGACGTCGCTCTCGTCGATGAAGAAGTGATTCGTCCCCGGCAACTCCCGCAGCAGTTCCTCGCGGCCATACAAGGCGGCGACGTGCGGCCCGTAGACCTTGTAGGCGCTGAACACATAGAGATCGACATCCAGCGCTTCGACATCGATGTTGCGATGAGGGGCATAGGCAACGCCGTCGACGCAGACGAGCGCCCCCGCCGCGTGGATGAGATCGGCGAACTGCCGGACGGGATTGATGCCGCCCAGCAGATTCGAGCAGTGGGTGAACGCGACGAGGCGCGTTCGTTCCGTGAGCAGCTTCTCCAGATCCTCGGCTTGCAGTGAGAGCGAATCGGGATCGAGCCGCCAGGTCTTGATCGTCGCACCATGCTCCGCGAGCGAGAGCCAGGGCCCGATGTTCGCCTCGTGGTCGCAGTTGGTGACGATGATCTCATCTCCAGGCCGCAACGTCCTTGCGAGCGACTCGGAGATGATGCGCAGCAGCATCGAACTGGAAGGACCCATGATCACGCTTCCCGGCGAGGGAGCACCCAGGTAGCCCGTGACGGCGGCGACACCGGCCGCGACACGCTCTTCCGCCAGTCGGGAAACCGCGTAGCTCGCGCCGTGCTGCACATCCGAGCCGTGAAGATACTCGACGATGCGACGGGTCACCGGTTCCAGGGTCTGGGAACCTCCCGCGTTGTCGAAGAAGATCCAATCGCCGGCGAGGCCGGGGAATCGGCTGCGTACGAATTCGAGATCCAGGTCCATCAATACTCTTTCTGCACGAGTTGCCTGACGGATGCTGCCCATCCTCCCACGAGGCGCCGGCAGTGGGCAACGACAATGCGCTTTACCGGTGCCTTCGTGAGAATGGAGATGGGCAAGGACTCCATTGGGACGGAGAAGCCGTGTTCATCATTAGCTTTGCCCGATTCCCCGGCAGACCTTCGCCAGCTTGCGCAGCATCACCACCGACAGTATTCCCGACACGACGACAACCGCCGACATCAACCAGAAGAAACCATCAACGCCTGAATCCTTCAGCGGAGTCGGCGCCCAGAGATAATCCGGACCGATTCCCGCCGTGCTCCCGATGAACGTGGTGGCATCGGCAGTCGCATGTGTAACCAAAGCAGGCAGGATCGACCGGGCGGACCAGGTCAACGCTCCCAGCGATCCGCCCATGACGATCAGGGCGATCGCTCTCGCCATACCCGATGCGTGATTCAGGTGGGCGAGCCAGAACATGACGGTCGAGATGCCGATCGCCACGACCGGACCGTATCGCTTTTCCAGCGGTCCCTGCATGTACCCGCGAAAGCCCGCCTCCTCGGATACCCCGGCCACGATCGAGATTACCAACAGTATAGAATAGAGTGACCACCATGGCAGATCAGGCATTGCCCCGGCATCGGCCGGCACCTCGATCACGCGATACGACACCATGGTGAAGGCGACAAAGAATACCAGCACGGCGATGCCCGCCCCCAAAGCCGGCAAGTGCTCGTTGCGGTTCAAGCGCCTGGCGCCCATGTTCGTCCGGCGCGCTTCCGAAGTGGAG
>JAAELW010000400.1 GCA_024226235.1 bacterium | reverse complement strand
GCGTGAGATACGCCGCAATCTCATCGCCATCGTCATCCGTCAACAGAACGACCTGCGGGGGCACGAAGGGCTTCGCCATCGCGACAGCCTAGCCGGCGAAATCGACCCATACGGTGCCATCTCTAAACGGGTAGCCCCGGTCAAGCCCCAGCCTTGTGTTTCTGCGGTGTTTTTCTGCTCGCCCCCTAGCGAGCGCGAGTGAGTGAATCAGCTCTAGGCCAATCATCTCTCCGGGCTCAATGTCCCAACATGTCGATTTCGGATGGCAGCTTCCCAATCAGGAACTCGGCTTGAGCTCTCCGCGTGGATGCGAAGGGCCTCGGCGTATGCCGCCACTGGCTCCCCGGGCTCAGCTGCCACCCAAAAACTGACTCACTCTCTGGCGCTCCTTCTGGCCTGGTTGGTGTTTCCTGCCGTCTTTTTGACTACGTCGTGGCTGTCGGCATCCCGCCGAAGGGCTTGCTCGCATCAAACACCTCGCCCCAGTGGAACAAGCGCCAGATGCTCTCGGCGATCTTGCGCGCGCCCGCTGCGCGCGCCTTGCCCTTTGAACCCATCCGTCGTTCCTTCGCCCTGATCCAGTTGCCCACGGCCAGGCCGTCGCCGGATCTTGATCTCAGGCAGGCCATCGCCGCTTGCGTCAGCGCCCACCGCAGGTGGGCGCACCCCTCTCTGGTGATGGCGCCAGGTCGCTGCTTGCCAGCGGAGTTGCGATCAGATGGTGTGAGTCCGGTGAAGCAAGCCAGGGCCTTCGCGGAGGTGAAGCGATGGATCGGTCCGAGCTCGGCCGCGATCACAGCCGAGAGTACGCGCCCAATCCCCGGCATCTCGCGCTCGAGAATGCCCACTTCGGGCAGGCCCGCCGCCAACTCATCGATTCTCTGCTCCCACACCTCCAGGCTCTCGAAGTAGTGCTCAAGGAGCGCCTGGTAGTGCTCGATCGCCAGTGCCTGCACCCCATCCGATGCCTCGGTCAGGTCGATGAGGGCGTTCCAAGAGGCGATCGAATCCAGCTTGCGAGTGGGCAGCTTCACCCCCATCTGCGCGAGATGGGCACGAAGCCGCACTTTCGCGCGCGTGATCATCTTCACCAGCTCGAACCGCTCACGAACCGCGATGCGCAACTCCCGCAGCGTGCCGGTCGCCACGAAGCACTCCGGCAGCCGCCCTTCGTACGTCAGGTACGCCAGCCACCACGAATCGTTGTCATCGTTCTTGTGATTGCTGTTCGCGATCGCACTGATCTTCTTCGGCTGCGCGACATGAACAAACTCCGCCCCCAGCCGCTCAACAAGCACGTCGTACACCCAGAACGTGCACCGGCCGGCCTCGAAGGACACGTGCACTGGCCCCTCCAGATCATCCAGGAAGTCCGTAAGGGCAGCCTCCGTGCAAAGGAAACGGCCCTGAGCAAGGTCGTTCCCATCACGATCAAGGCGCGAGTACACGATCAGATCCTGATGCACGTCCAGGCCCACTACTTCCGCGTTGACTTTCCGTACCGGTCGATTCAGCTTCTTCATCGGGCGTCCCTTCGGGTTGTTGGTTGATTGCCAACTGGGACTCTGAGCCCGATCGGGGACATCGTTCCCCGCCCGGAGGGGCCGCCCGTTTAGGACATCGGGCACCCATGCGCCGATTGCGCTCACCGCTAGTAGCTCAGACGGCGGCTGGCCGTCCGTGCCGGCGGAGCTGGCAAGAAGCAACATTTCCTACTGATTCGCCTGGAGGGGCGGTGACACCCGGCGGCCGGCGCGTCTCGCGCCCTGGCCGTCCGTGCCGGCGGAGCTGGCAAGAAGCGACATTTCCTACTGATTCGCCTCAGGCGAATCAGTAGGAACGGTAGCCAAGCTGCAATGCCAGCAGGATGCGCGCGGTGCGCTCGACGAG
>JAAELW010000399.1 GCA_024226235.1 bacterium | reverse complement strand
GACCTGCCCGATCTGGTGGGTCGACAGATTGGATTTCTCGGTCGAATGACCGAGACCATCTTTCCGCAGATCCCCCGGCTCGGACGCCTCGACGACATGCGTCGCGATACCACCGTGAGCATGGCGCAGGCCCTCGAAGAACAAGCCGCGGACTCCCCGGACAGCACGTTCTTCTTGTTCGATGGCCGCGCCCATAGCTACCACGACGCAAACGTCCGCATCGACAACATCGTCCGCGGCCTGCTCCAATGTGGAGTGCGCCAAGGGCAACACGTCGGTGTGCTGATGGAAACACGGCCGAGTGCCGTCGCGGTGACGCTGGCGCTCTCACGATTGGGCGCAGTGGCGGTACTCCTCCAACCGGATGTCCCGCTTGCCACCCAGCTCGCAGTCGCTCCGGTGGAGCACCTGCTGGCCGACCCGGAGCGTGGACCCGGAGCGAGCAAAGCCTACGGCCGAGACGTGCTCGTGCTGGGCGGAGGCGGAGACCCCCGCGACCTCGGGCCGGGCATGATCGACATGGAGGCGATCGACCCGGAGCAGGTCACCTTGCCGCAGTGGTATGAACCCAACGCGGGCATGGCCGGCGAACTGGCCCTGATCTTGATCACCGGCGACGGAGACCAGCTGGGCATCAACCGGGTCACGAATCGACGCTGGGCGACTTCCGCCTACGGAACGGCCTCGGCATGCGCACTGAACTCTGGAGATACGGTCTACTGTTGCTCGCCCACGCACCACGCGACGGGCATCCTGGTCTGCGTGGGCGGCGCCCTGGTGAGCGGTGCGCGGTTGGCCATGGCCACGCCGGGCTCGTCTCCGACCTCCGAGCTGGGTCACGTCGACCTCGACCGGTTCTGGGGTGACGTGCGCCGCTACGGCGTGAATGTGGTCGGCTACAGCGGCTCCATGCTAGGCGCATTGGTCTCCGGCCCGGAGCATCCCGCAGAGCCCCATTCCCCGATCCAGATGTTCGCGGGAAGCGGAATGCCGAAGGGCATCTGGAAACGCCTCACCGCCCGATTCGAGAAGACGCATGTGGTGGAGTTCTTTGCCTCGACCGAAGGCAACGCGGTCCTGGTGAACGTGACCGGTCGCAAGATCGGTTCGGTAGGGCGACCGCTTCCCGGCGGTGCCGAGCTCGCGGTGGCTGCTTGGGATCTGGATGCCGGAGAGCTCGTGCGAGAAGCGAGCGACTTTGCCAAGCACTGCCCTCGGGGCGAGACCGGCCTGCTACTGGCCCACGTCGACCTCGGACGGGGAGAGATGGTCGGGCGTCCGATGCGCGGCGTCTTCGAGGCCGGAGACGCATGGTTGCGCACCGGCGCGCTGGTACGCGTCGACCAGGATGGCGACTACTGGCTGGTCGACACACTCTCCAACCTGGTCCACGGCCACGCGGGCGCAGTCCCGACCCTCCCCATCGAGAGCGTGCTGACGACCGAACTCGACTTCGTCGACGAGGCTGCGGTCTTCGGCCTCCAGCTGCCTGGCCTCCAGCACGAGGTTCTTGCGGCCGCAGTCACCTTGCGCGAAGGCGCCAAGCTCGACCCGCTGGCACTTCGGCACAAGGTCCAGAGCCGCCTCGTCGCACCCCATCGCCCGCGGGTGATCCGCGTCCTGCCGGAACTTCCGAAGACGGCAGGCCAACGCGTCCGCAAGCAGCCCCTGCGCGAGGAAGGCCTCGGGCTCGAAGAGGGGGGTGGTGAGACCTTGTGGTGGGCACCGGACGAGGAAGCCTACCAGCCGCTCTCCCCCGGCGACGTGGACGAACTGATCGAAAGCGCGCGGAACGGCTGACCGCGGAAGCCGAGGTGAGACCCTCGGCCTGCTGAAGCATCAGAACCGGTCGAACACCACCTTGACTGCGCCGTGGTCTGCCTGCCGGTAGCAAGTCATGAACGCCTGCTTGTAGTTCTCGAGCGGGAACCGATGGGTCAAGACACGCGCCGGATCCACCCGCTCGGCCATTGCGAATTCGAACAGCCAGTTCATCGCATGCTGCTTTCGGCCCTGCCACTGCTCGACGCCAAAACCGCTCGAACCGATGACGCGAACCTCCTTGAAGTAGAGAGGCGTCCACTCGAACCTGCGCGCTGGCTCGACACCCAGAACGACGATCGACCCACGAGAGCGGACGAGCCGGAGGCCGACCTCGAGAGTCTCCGGGGAGGAGACCGTGTCGTACACCACATCGACACCCCCGTTCAGTACGGGCAGCCCCCTCCATGGCCTCACCAGGCTGGCGCCGGTCAGCTTCGCAGCGGACTCCAGGACCTCGGAAGGCGGATGGTGGGACAGGATGCTCGAGGCTCCGAACTCACGAGCAAGCTCCGCTTGGTGGGGGAAGCGGGCGATCGCGGCGATGCTCACATCGGGGTGGAGTGCCCGCAGCACCTGGATGGCCAGCAAGCCTAACGTCCCGCATCCGTAGACGAGAGCCCATCCCCCAGGTGCCGGAGGAGTCCTCAGGATCGCGTGCAGTGCCACCGAGAACGGATCGGCCATGACGGCTGTCTCATCGCTCACGGAATCCGGGATCGGAATCCACTGAGACGCATGGGCGGGTACCCGCGGCGCAAAGCCTCCGCTGACGGTCGAGCAGTTGCCGTTGTGGAGGCCGGGCCCGATCTCCCCTTCAAGGAAGTTCTCGCATTGCGCCAGATTTCCCAGTGCGCACGACGCGCACGGAGGCAGGCCCCTGGGCTCACATGAAAGCCACGGGTTCAACACCACGCGCTGCCCGACTTCGAGGCCCCGGACATCGGGGCCGACCTCGTCGATCACGCCTACGACCTCGTGACCCATGACCTGCGGCCATGAGATGTAGCCGGTCATCGGGTTGTCGATCGAGCCGTTCATGAAGACCTGTTTGGCGTCGCTTCCGCACAGCCCGCAGAGCTCGGTACGCGCGATCGCCCAGTCGGGAGCAAGTAGCGCCGGATCCGGAACCTCCTGGAGCCGGATCGGAGAGGTCGGGCCAAGGAACGCGCGGGGACTGAACGAGGACAGAAGCCAGGTCGCCGCCAGCCGAGCCATTCCGTTTTCCGCGACGAGTGCCTTCAATGCGAATTCCGCGGGTCGGCTAATGCCGCGGCGCGTGCGCCATCAAGAACCCTGAGACCCGAGCGTCGATCTCCTCCTGGTGGGAGATCACCATCATGTGGTCCCCATCCTCCACGATCTGAAACTCGGAGCCGGCGACCGCGGCGTGCAGGAACTCCCCGTGCTCGAATGGGACACTCGAATCCTGCGTTCCATGAACGATCAGCGTAGGTGCCCGGATCCCGCTGACCGGAAGATCGTCCAGCGCTTCGAATTGTTCGAGGTCGTTCTCACTGCCCACTTTCCGCAACGACGGAGGAAGCGTGCCCTCGATCAGGCCTCGAATCTCTTCCACCTTTCCTTCGTCATCGAGGATCCGCTGGGCATTCTCGGGGTTCGGAACCATCATCTCGACGGCCCACGCCGGATCGGCGAACCACAGCCGCGCCATCAGCCAGGCGAGGAAGTCACTTCCCGAAACCAACTCCACGGCATTCGAAGGAAGCGTTCGACTGACCGCTTCGAGCGCAACCAGCGCCCAGATCCGATCGGGATGACGCGCAGCGAACGCAATCGAAGACGGGCCGCCGCCCGAGACACCCAACACCGCCACCGATGCAATGCCCTCCGCGTCGAGCAGCGCTGCATACGCATCCGCTTGTTCGGCCGGTGTTCGCCCAACCTCGATCGGCGTCCGCAAGTAGCCAGGCCGGGACATCGAAAGCACCCGGATGCCCCCTCCAGTGAGTGCCTCCGCCCGGGCAAGGCTGATCTGGTCGTAGCCCCCGGGCGTCCCGTGGACGAACAGCATCGTGGGCCCCGAATCGCCGAAGCTCCGGACCTCGATCGGCCCCTTCTCCGTCGACACGACGCGACTACCCTGCTCCAGCGCTGCGAGATGCTCGGTTCGCCAGCTCGAATAACCCGAACCTGCCACCGCAAAACCAATTCCAATCAACAGCAAGATGGCGAGCAGGAACCAGCGGACCATTCCCGGAGAATACTCGGCCCGGGCCCCTGGTGTCACGCGGGTCGGGGAACGCGATCTCCGCTGGGCAGGAGGGTCACCTGGCGGAGAAGAAACCCGGCTCTCTCACCGAGATCGTGG
>JAAELW010000398.1 GCA_024226235.1 bacterium | reverse complement strand
GCATCTTGCGCAGGGTCTCGCCGACGCCCTGATCTACCTCCACCGAGCCCTCGACGAACGAGGTCTGACCGCCTTCGACGCGGTGCGACCCGCAGACCGACATCAGGCGGTGGCCACCACCCTCGGAGTGAGTCTGGATCAGCTCACTGCTGAAGAAAGAACGCGCTACAAGGAGCTCGCGGTCTTCCCGGAAGATGTCGCCGTGCCTCTGGCCACGCTGGGGATCCTGTGGGGCGACAGCCCGCGGGGGACACTCGGCGAGACTCTGTGCGCACGCTTCCTGCAGCTGTCTCTGCTCTCCGCCGCGGATTTTGCCAGCCGGTCGGTTCGAATCCACGACGTGGTGCGTGGGTACCTGGTCGACGAGGCGGGCGGCGCGCTCCCCGATCTGCATCGGGCCCTGTTGTCGGCATTCCTTCGCCGGCTCGGGGCAGAACAGACATCGGGAGAAGAGGGTTGGCCCTGGCGTCTCTTGTCGGAGGACGAGCCCTATCTCTGGCACCACCTGGCCTGGCACCTCGGGCAGGCGGCGCTGGGTCGCGAGCTCGCCGCG
>JAAELW010000397.1 GCA_024226235.1 bacterium | reverse complement strand
GTGCCTGGCCCCTATCTTAACATGCGGGCTAGAAGGCTACGGCGGGTAGCCAGGTGACGAGTTCTGGCCAGACGAAGAGGGCTGCCAGCCCCAGGAGTTGGAGCAGGACGAAGGGCACGATCCCGCGGTAGATGTGGCCCAGCTCGATGCCCGGTGGGGCGACTCCCTTCAGGTAGAAGAGCGCGAAGCCGACGGGCGGCGTCAGGAACGAGGTCTGCAGGCAAACCGCGACGAGCATCGTGAACCAGAGCTTGTCGATCCCGAGCGATTGGGTGATGGGTTCGACCAGGGGCAGCACGATCAGCGTGATCTCGATCCAGTCGAGGAAGAAGCCCAGCAGGAAGACCAATGCCATCAGGCAGACCACGATGCCGGACGGGCCGAAGGGCAGCGCGGTGATCGCGCTCTCGATGACCTCGTCGCCACCCAGTTCGCGGAGTACGACCGAGAAGCAGGTGGCACCCAGGAAGATCGCGAAGATGAATGAAGTCGTGCGTGCCGTGGCTTGTGAGACCTCGCGGACGATTCTTCGGTCCAATCGCCTGCGGGCGACGGCAAGCAGGCTGGCGCCGAGGGCTCCGACTCCGGCGGCTTCCGAGGGCGAGACGATGCCGAAGAAGATCGAGCCCAGGACGACGAAGATCAGCCCCAAGGGTGGGAGCAGAGCGCGGATCACCCCGCCGAGCGCGGCGCTTCCCGCACCTTCGCTTCCCGAAGGGTCCGAGTGGGGTGGGGCCAGATGAGGCTGAAGCCGGCAGCGGATGATCAGGTAGCCGAGGTAGAGAGCGGCCAGTAGCAGGCCCGGGAAGACCGCCCCCATGAACAGGTCGCCCACCGAGAGCTGCATCGGATCGCTCATCAATACGAGCATGATGCTCGGCGGAATGAGGATGCCGAGGCAACCGGCGGCGGCCACCGTGCCGACCGCGAGTTCGGGTTGGTAACCGTCTTCGAGCATCGCCGGGAGTGCCAACGTGCCCAGCAATGCGATGGATGCGCCGATGATGCCGGTGGAGGCGGCGAGCACGACCCCGAGTAGAGTCACGGCCAGGGCAAGCCCTCCCGGCAGGCGGCCCATCAATGCTTGCATCGCTCGCAGCAGGTCGCCGGCGATTCCGCTCCGGTCGAGCATGTGGCCCATGAAGACGAAGAGGGGGAGAGGTACGAGGCCGTAGTTCGACATCGTGCCGTAGATCCGGTTCACGACCAGACCCAGCGACCTGAAGTCAGCATCGACTGGTATGCCCTGAGCATTCAGGATCTCACCAGTCACGGCGAAGATCACGCCCGTGCCGGCCAGCACCCAGGCCACCGGGTAGCCAGATAGCAGCAGCACCACGAAGGTCGCGAACATCAGGCCGACGAAGAGGACGTTCAGGTCGCCTTCCACGCGGTTCAGCTCTCCTCGCGGCGTCCGGGCCACAGCACGAGGGCCTGGCTCGCCGCGGTGCCGAGGGATTGGAGGCTCAGCATCGCGAGCGCGATCAAGAGCACGGCCTTGATGATCCAGCGATAGGGCAGGCCGCTCGGCATCTCCGAACTCTCTCCCAACAGGAAGGACTGCAGGAAGAAGTCGAACGCGTAGAACGTGACGATCGATGCGAACGGGAAGAGCAGCAGCAGGCAGCCCAGCATCTCGATCCATGCACGAGCGCGGGGTGTCAGGCGCGCGGCGAGCAGGTCGGCCCGCACGTGTTCATCGGCGACGTAGGTGTAGGCAAATCCGAGCAGGAAGGCCGCGGCGTAGAGGTGCCATTGGAGTTCCTCGAGTTCGATGAAGCCGCGGCCGAACCCGTAACGGAGCGCCACGTTGATGATCATCACCGCGACGAGGACCGGATAGAGCCATGCGGCTGCCATGCCCAACCGATTCGACAGGCCCGAAACACCGTCGGCAAACAGCCGCAACGCGTCGCGCAAGCCTAGTCCTCGGGCGTCGCGATGGAGGCCCATGGCTGGTACTGCGCTTGAAAGGCCTGGAGGGATTCCCAGGCGCGCTTGAAGTCCGGGTCGGCCGCGCTGGCTTCCTTCATGACTTCGTCCGCCGCAGACTTGAAGCTGGCCATCATCTCCGGGGACCAGGTGTGGATCGTCACGCCTTCCCGCTCGAAGAACGCCAGTGCCTCGCCCTGGACGGCCAACCCCCGGGTCATGCTCCAAAGGGTCGAGGCATCGCACGCCGTGCGAACCGCGGCCTGCTGTGCATCCGACAGCTTGGTCCAGGTCTTGGCGTTTACCATCAGTTCCATGATCGACGATGGCTGGTGCCAGCCCGGGAAGTAGTAGTGCTTCGCCACCTTGTAGAAGCCCAGCGGTCTGTCGACGGCGGGCATCGAATACTCGGTGGCATCGAGCACGCCGCGTTCCAGGGAGAGGAAGATGTCACCCGCCGCAAGCATCGTGATCGAGGCACCCAGCTTTTCGAGTGTCTTGCCTCCGAGCCCCGCATAGCGAATCTTCAAGCCGCGCAGGTCGTCTGGGCTCTCGATCGGCTCGCGAAACCATCCGGAGGCCTCCGGCTGGATCACGCCGCATGGGATCGGGACGACACCGAGCTTGGCGTAGATTTCCTCCCAGAGTGCCAGGCCGCCGCCCTCATGCAGCCAGGCCAGGTACTCGGGCGCCTCGGGCCCGAACGGGATGGCGCCGAAGACTGCAGCGGCCGGGATCTTTCCCATCCAGTAGCCGGGGAAGGCGAATCCGGCGTCTACCTTTCCGGATGAAACCGCGTCCATGATCTGGAGGGTGGGAACGAGCTTGTTGGCATCGTAGACCCGCAACCGGATCCCATGGCCTTCCATCGCGTTCAGGCGAGACTCGAAGTTCCGGATCGTCTCGCCTAGCACCGGCATGTTCTTGCTCCATGCCGACTGGATCTTGAGACGCACGTTCTGGCCGCTGGCGCCCGTGGCCATGAGCAGGCACGCAAGGACCGAGACGAGGGCTCGAATCACTGCGATTCCACCTGCCGAAGGAACTCGGACAGGCCGTGGCCCGTCCGGTCGCCGAGCGTCCAGGTCGTCATGCCTTCGCCGATATGCGTCGTCATGCCCTCACGCCGGTTGCGCAACGGGATGAAGCTCTCGACCTTTCCTTCGATCGTCAGCTCCTCCCCGCTCTCGGTCTTGACGTGGGCGGTGACCTGTTTGTGGTAGAGGCCGTTCTCTTCGTATTCGGCTTCTATGTTGGCCTCGACGATCCGCTCCATCGTGTCGCCGCGTACCAATACCCCGGCTTCGGTGCGCTCCTTGCCTTCGGCGTCGCGCTGGATCACCGTGATCATCCCGCCGAGATCGGGCCCGAAGTTGAGCGTGAGCCATTCGTAGGAATGGATGGCCTGCCAGTAGCGCGGGCCCCAGGAGTGGTCGCGCAGCCCGTAGCCATCGATCTCGAGGTTTTCGCCGTCGATGTCCAGTGAGCCGGTCACGTGCATGTGCTGTTCGAAATGGGCCTTGGCGAATGATTCCTCCGCATCCTTTTCGTTTTCCTGCTTGGTCGCCTTGCTGCCGTAGAGCGGGCCCACTGCCCGGTGCACAAGGTCGAACGAAATCTCCTTCTTGGGGTTGTCCTTGAAGGCCCGGCGCGGATCGGCCATGTCGCGGGGCTCGGCGAGCTCCACCACCTTGCCCTCGAAGGTCGTGCGATGGAGTTCGGTCGGCTCCAGCACTTCGAAGGCCAGGCCGCCGGCGTCGAACGCATCGTTTCCGTCGATCGGTGCACGCCGGAAGGTGAAGAGCACGCGGCCGTCGGGAAGATACAGGCAGACCGTCATCTCGGCGTTGCCCTCGTTGGCCCGGTTGCCGAGCCGGAACCATCCACCCAGCGATTTTTCGTGATCGAAGAAGTTGTAGTACGCGCTCTCGTTGAAATTCGGCTCGGGTCCGAGTTCGTGAAGGTAGTCGTCCTGCGGTTCGAGATTTCCGACGATCTTGGCCATGGATCCTCCTTGGGCCGGTATACTAGCCGACCCAGAGGAGGCCCCGCGTGACACTTCGAGGAATCGTGGTACAGCTCAATACAGGCACTGCGCCTGAAGCCGGCACCGACGATGCGCTCTACCTGGGTGTTTCCGGAACGGCCGGAGGGCGGGAGTTTCCGCTCGACGTCGCCTGGTTCGATGACTTCGAGCGCCGCTCCCGGGTGAAGTATCGCCTCGGCCAGGTGTGGGACGAGGATGCCCTCGTCGGCGCCAAGAAGCCCAAGAAGTCGCACGCGGACTGGAATGATCCCGCGTATTTCTACGTCGGCTTCGACGCAATCGACCGCCTCTACCTGCGCAAGCAATCGAGCCGAAGCGCCAAGCGGGACGACGCCTACGAGCTCGACGAGATCGAGGTCACCCTCTACGCCGAGGAGCCTCGCAAGCGCGTCTTTCGCTGCACCACCGGCATCTGGCTCGGAACTGCCTACGGAAGCCAGGTATGGCTGCCCGAAATCGCCGAGGGCGATCGGAGCGTCTCACTTCGGACTTAGGGTCGCGGGGTTGCGCTACTGGCCTCGGCGG
>JAAELW010000396.1 GCA_024226235.1 bacterium | reverse complement strand
GGGAAATCGACAACTTAACAAATGGAACCGGCCCCTTTCTTAACACCTTTCTTAACAGCCAGCTTTCTTGACGGCGGTTTCTTGGGCCCAGCGGTAGTCGGCTTTTCCGCTGGGTGCTCGGACGACCTGGTCGACGAAGATGATGACTTTCGGGAGTTTGTAACGGGCGATGTGGGATTCGCAGGCGGCTCGCAGGTCGTTTCCAGTGGCAGATTGGTCTGTGCGGAGTTGTACGATCGCGGTGACCTGCTGCCCGAACCGTTCGTGTGGGGTGGCCGTCACCACGGCGTCGTAGACCGCGGGGTGATGCTTCAGCGCGTGCTCGACCTCCTCGGCGAAGATCTTCTCGCCGCCGGAGTTGATCGTGACGGAATCCCGGCCCAGGAGCTTCAGGTTTCCGTCGATGCCTGCGATGCAGCGATCCCCCGGAACCGCATAGCGAATGCCCCCGACGGTGGGGAATGTACGTCCGGTCTTTTCCGCATCCTTGTAGTAGCCGAGCGGAACGGGCCCGCTGCGCGCCAGCCATCCGCTCTGCTCAGAGCCCGGCTCGAGAACTGCTGTCAGGCCTTCATCGAGGACGACATTTCCGGGAGCGAGCTCGAAATCGCCGGTCGTAGCCTTGGCCCCGGAACGCGCAATCTGCGTGCCCTGATGGCCGCTCTCGGACGATCCGAGCACGTCGAGAATGCGTGCCTGTGGAATCGCCAGAAGCAGCTCGTCCTTGATGCTGGCGGTGAGGATCGCACCGCCCGAGCTGATCGTCTGCACACTCGACACGTCGTACGAATGCTTCGCCAGCGCTTCCAGCAGCGGCCGTGCGAACGCATCCCCGACGATCGTGATCGCGGTGACCTTCTCCCGCTCGACCGTACGCCAGATGTCGTCGGCATCGAGGGTGCGCGGCTTCGATTGCACGACGACGCAGGCTCCCACATGCCACATGGTGAGTGCGGCCCAATGCGCGGCTCCATGCATGAAGGGAGGCGTGGGAAGCGACCGCACGCTGCTTCCCTTCTTCGCGCGGGCCACCAGCGCTTCCTGGGTCGCCTCGACCCTGGGTGGCATCAGCGCGGCCTGAATGATCTCTTCCTGGCGCCACAACACGCCCTTCGGCATGCCGGTCGTTCCGCCGGTGTAGAGGATGTAGAGGTCGTCCGGCGTGAGGTCAGAGGGAGGCGAGGGCAGAGCTGCAGCCAGCGCCTCCTCATAGTCCAGCGCCCCTGCCAGGGACTCCCCGGAACCGTCCTCCACCTGCAGCCACAATCGCACCTGGGGAAGCCGGTCCCGAAGCTTCTCGAGCAACGGAGCGAAGCAAGCATGGAAGACCACCGCCTTCGCATCAGCGTTGTCGAGGAGGTAGAGGAGTTCCTCCTCCACATAGCGGTAGTTCACGTTGAAAGGCGCGCAACGGGCTTTCAGGGAGCCGATCATCCCTTCGAGGTACTCGTTGCCGTTGTACAGGTAGAGTGCGATGTGGTCCTGGCCGCTCTCCCAGTTCTCGAGCCCGTCTCGCTCGTGCTGGCACCCCAGGCCTGCGCCCTTCAGCACCGCGGCCAGGCGTCGCGTCCGGTCCGTGACTTCACGCCAGCTGAACCGTCGATCCCGGAACACCAGGCACTCCCGATCCGGAATTTCCGCAGCAATTGCTTCATGGATCGCAGCAAGATTGAGCACGTTAGGCCACCGCCCCTCTTCTTCAATAGGACCGCAATGTTAAGAAACGGGGCCGGAGTTCACAATTTGCTCGATGAGAGGCGCAGCAGACCTTCGACGGCTTCCAGTGTGGCTTCTACTGGATTGCCTTCCTCGTCGGGGGGCCAGCTGCCGTCGTCTCGCTGGCACGCGATCAATGCGGGTGCCAGTTCTGCAGCTTCGAGGTTCGCGCCGGGGAGAGCCGGGACGCCGGCGCGGAGGAAGACCCGGACCGTCGCCAGCGGCGAAAACACCTGGTTTCGGAAGCCTTGTTCGAGTTCGCGCCCGCACCATTGGAGTGCCGTGTCGGCAAGCTCTGAGGGCACCTGCGTGAGAAGGCCCGTGTACGCGAGGATCGGATCGTAGTTCGAGCCCTTCACGAGGTCGACGCTCCAGCGCTCGGCCATGAACTCTTCTGCTGCCGCCAGCACCGACGACCGCGCGAACGGAGTCCCGGCGAGGAACCCTCCGATGGCTCCGGTCCAGCGGATGCGCTCCAGTGGGTCGGCGTCGCGTGTAAGCGCCCATGCGCCATCGGCAGCCTGGAGCCTGCACAAGAACGCGCACGCGCGCTCGGTGACCGGGTGGTCTCCGAAGCCCAGGCTCAGCAAACGCCCGAAAGCTCGCGCCGTCGAGGCTAGACCCGCTTCTTCGCCGCTTTCATCCATGGCTGCGATCGCGCCACGCACGTCCTGCAGCTGCTCCAGGCTCGTGAGAAATTCCTCAACGGGCCGCTCTCGAAGCAGCGCTTCCAGGAACAGGATGTCGGTCCGGGAACCCTGCTTGGCCACGAATTCGTGAGCCCGGCCGATACTGACCTCGAGACTCAACCGATCGCCTCGAGCCAGAGCCCCGTCAGGTAGCGCCCCTCCGGATGGTCGAGCGCCACCGGATGATCCGTCGGAGCCCCCAGCTCGCCCAGCACGCGTACCGGCCGGTCGGCATCCAGGGACGCGCCGAAGACGATCTTCCGGAACAGATCGGGCCCGACGTGGTGAGAGCAGGCAAACACCAGAAGCTGCGCATCCGGTGCCGCACAGCGAAGACCGTGGAGCAACAGGTCCTTGTAGGCGCGACTCGCCCGCTTGACGTCGCTCTTTCGGCGGGCCAGCGGCGGAGGATCGATGATCAGCAGGTCGAAGCCGGGTTCGGCGGCGCGCAGGAAACGGAAGGCATCGGCCTTGACCCAATCGACGACCGCCCCACTCGCCTCGGCAACTACGAGTGCCTGCTTCGAACCGTCGACCGCGACGATCGATTGGGCCCCGCCCTTTGCTGCCGCCAGCGCGAACCCGCCGCTATAGCAGAACAGGTCGAGCACACGTCGGCCGGGCGCCAGCCGTTCGACCAGGTTGCGGGCCTCACGTTGATCGAGATAGAAGCCCGTCTTCTGCCCGCTCACGACGTCGGCCAGGTATTGTCGGCCGCGTTCGACGATCGCGATGGGCTCCTGCGGAGCCTCACCGCGAAGTGGGCCTTCCTGTACGGCCTCACCCTCTCGGCGCAATGCAGCTGCATCGCCACGCTCATAGATACGGGAAGCGCCTGTGGCCTCCACAAGCGCGTCCGCCACCGTTTCCCTCCGCCGGGCCATTCCGGCGGTCCCTACCCGCAATACGACGGTGTCCCGGTATCGATCCACGACCAGGCCGGGCAGGCCATCCCCTTCGGCGTGGACGAGGCGAACTCCGTCACAGCCCTCGAGAAGCGGGTGTCCGGAACGACGTTTCACGGCAGCGTGGATCCGCTCCGTCAGGAGCGCCTCTCCCGAGCTCTGCTCGCCCAGCTCGAGCAGCCGCACACGAATCTGGGAATGCGGCGAGAAGTGACCGTGGCCGAGGACCTCCCCTTCGGCCGAGAGCACCCGCACCAGATCTCCAGGCTCGGCGGAGCCTTCGACGCTTGCGACAGCCCCGGACAGGACCCAAGGGTGTCGGCGGCGCAGGGAACGATCGCGACCCGGATGCAGGATGATGTCAGCCATGGCCGACGCAGGGTAGCGGCCCGGAAGAGCTAGACTCGCGCGCCATGGGTACCCCTGGACGGAGCTGGCCCCAGAGCGATGAATGATCTGACCCTGGCCTTCGCCACGGCCCTGCACCTGATCCTGAGCTTCGACCCGGACCTCGTCGAGATCGTCCTGCTTTCGTTGCAGGTCAGCGGCACAGCGGTAGTTCTGGCGGCGTTGGTGGGCTTGCCTTTCGGTGCGGCGGTCGGAGCGCTGCGCTTCCCGGGCCGCCGGGCCCTGGTGGTGCTGCTGAACGCATCGATGGGCCTGCCGCCGGTCGTGGTCGGTCTGCTCGTCTACCTGGTGCTCTCGCGCTCCGGGCCGCTCGGATGGCTGGGCTTGCTGTTCACGCCGAGTGCGATGGTAATCGCCCAGACCCTGCTGATCGCGCCGATCATCGCCGCGCTCACCCGCCAGGCGATCGAGGACCTCTCCGAAGAATACGACGAGCCACTGCGATCGATGGGTGCGAACTTCCCGCAGCGGGTCGCCACGTTGCTCTTCGAGGGGCGACTATCCCTTGCCACCACCCTGTTGGCTGGGTTCGGGCGCGCAATCGCCGAGGTCGGTGCGGTCATCATCGTAGGCGGCAATATCGCCCACGTGACGCGGGTGATGACGACTGCGATCGCGCTGGAAACCAGCCGTGGCGATCTTCCTCTCGCGCTCGGACTCGGGCTGGTGCTGGTCGGCATCGCGATCGTGGTGAACGGCTGCGCCCAGTGGATCCAGGAGGTGGCGCGCCGTGCCGCAACCTGAGCGACTGCGCATCCTGCCGCTGCGGCTCGAGGGCGTGGTACTCGAGTTGGGCGGAGCCCGACTGCTCGATGACCTCAGCTTCGTACTCGAACGAGGACCTTGCAGCGTGATCCTCGGACCCAACGGCGCGGGCAAGACCCTGGCGCTTCGCGTCTGCAATGGTCTGCTCAAACCTGACGCCGGGCACGTGGCCTGGGCCGGGCCGGACGCAGCCCAGGCCGCACGCGGACGGGCTCTGGTCTTCCAACGCCCCATGCTGCTGCGACGCTCCGCC
This sequence comes from bacterium, assembly GCA_024226235.1. GTDB lineage: Bacteria > Myxococcota_A > UBA9160 > UBA9160 > UBA6930. The sequence goes on along the minus strand of JAAELW010000396.1, from coordinate 43,915 downwards.
TGGGCCAACATCGATTACGCACTCCGGCTGCGCCGACTGCCGAAGCCCGAACGCGATCAGCGTATCGAGACCGTGCTGCAGGAAACCCGTTTGCTGCCGCTGGCCAGCCGCCCCGCACGCCAGCTCTCGGGCGGCGAGCAGCAACGGCTCGCGCTGGCGCGCGCCTGGGCCACGGACCCGAGCGTGCTCTTCCTCGACGAGCCCGCGGCCGCCCTCGACCCGGGTGCGACGCGCGCGCTGGAGGAAGCCATCCGCGCGGTGCGTGCCAGCGGAACCAAGATCGTGATGACGACGCACGACCTTGGCCAGGCGGAGCGCATGGCAGACGAGATCCTGTTCATGCATCGTGGTCACTTGCTCGAACAAACACGCGCTGCCAGTTTCTTCACGGCCCCTGAGACCGAGGAAGCCCGCGCCTTCCTGAAGGGAGAGGTGCTTTGATCCGCACTCGCCTGCTCGGACTGGCGCTACCGGCGACTCGCCTGCTCGGACTGGTGCTGGCGGCGACTACGATCGCTACTCCGGGGGCGGTCTCGGCGGAGCACCCCTACGTCGTGCTGGCGGCCGGCACGACCACCCGCGATTCGGGCCTGCTGGCCCATCTGCTGCCACTCTTCGAAGCCCATCACGGCCTGACGGTTCGGGTGATCGGGGTTGGCTCCGGTCGGGCGATCGAACTCGCCCGGCGAGGAGACGTGGATGCACTGCTGGTTCACGATCCGGCGGCGGAAGAGGCTCTGCTGCGGGACGGCGTCGCGTCGGAGCGACGAGCGGTGATGGTCAACGATTTCCTTCTGGTGGGCCCTGCGGACGATCCGGCCGGTGCGGCCCGCGCCGCCGACGCGCCGGACGCGCTGGCCCGGGTTGCGCGCGTCCGTGAACTCTTCCTCTCGCGGGGCGATGACAGCGGCACGCACAAGCGGGAACTCGCCCTTTGGCAGACCATCGACACCATTCCCACCGGGGACTGGTACCGGGAAACGGGTTCCGGAATGGGTGCCACCCTGAACACGGCCGCGCAGCTCGGCGCCTACACCCTGGTCGATCGTGCAACCTGGCTCTTCTTCCGCAATCGCGGCAAGTTGACTGCCCTCCACGAAGGTGACGCACGCCTGCGCAACTCCTATTCGGTGCTGCTCGTCAGCTCCACCGCCCATTCCCATGTCCGTCCGCAGGCCCGGGAACTCGTAGACTGGCTCGTCTCCGAGGAGGCCCAGGCGGCGATTCGCGCCTACACGATCGACGGACAGGTCCTGTTCCACCCGGCGGCCCGCCCGCCAGCCAAGGAGGCCCCCTGATGCCCAGCTACGACGAGGCCATTGCCCAGCTCACCGGTCCCGGCGGGCCGTTCGCCGTGGTCGAGACCGAGATCGGCGGGCAGAAGCTGAAGGCGTTCGAGCGCACACCGCCGTCCTTGCGTGCGCTCTTCGACACGGCTCGTGAACGCGGCGACCAGCTCTTCCTCGTCTACGAAGACGAGCGCTGGAGCTTCGCCCGGGTCGTCGAGCATATGGACGCCCTCGGTGCGCTGCTCGTCAACCGCTACGGGATCGAACCGGGCGACCGCGTCGCGATCGGCATGCGCAACTACCCGGAGTGGATCGTGGCGTTTGCAGCCATCACCTCAGTGGGTGCGGTCTCGGTTTCGCTGAATGCCTGGTGGACCCCCGATGAAATGGCTTATGGCCTCGAAGACAGCGGCGCGAAGCTGCTGATCGCCGACGAGGACCGAATGGAACGCGCACGTCCGTGCCGGGATCGCCTGGGCTTCAAAAGCCTCGTGGTCCGCGCCGAAGGCGAGCCGCCGCCCGGCTGCGATCGCTGGGAAGACATCCTGCCGCTGGGCCAGCCACTTCCCGAGGTTTCCATCGCACCCGACGATGACGCGACCATCCTCTACACCTCGGGCACGACCGGCCACCCGAAGGGCGCGGTCTCGACCCAGCGCGGCGTGCTCTCGGCACTGCTGGCCTTCGCCTGTCGCGCCACCGCGAACGCAATGGTCTCGCCTCCCCCGGAGAGCGACACGCCGAGTGATCCCGCCGCCTTCATCCTCGTCGTTCCGCTCTTCCACGTCACCGGCTGCGTCGCGGTAATGCTCTCCTGCTTCGCCTCCGGCACGAAGCTGGTGATGATGTACAAGTGGAGCCCGGAGCGAGCCCTCGAGCTGATCGAACGCGAGCGCATCACCGCCTTTGTCGGTGTTCCGACGATGTCCTGGGACCTGCTCGAATCCCCGGACTTCGCCCGCCGCGATACCTCGAGCCTCCAGAATGTCGGTGGCGGAGGTGCCCCCGCACCACCGGAGCTGGTCCGACGCATCGACAAGGGTTTTGCGAAGGGCCGACCGACGATCGGCTACGGGATGACCGAAACCAACGCCTACGGCCCCCAGAACTCTGGGGACGACTACCTCCGCAAGCCCACCAGTTCGGGCCGTGTCGTTCCGATCGTCGAGCTGCGTGTCACCGACGAAGAAGGCACACCCCTTCCCCCGGGCGAGGTCGGAGAGATCTGGTTTCGCGGCCCCCACCTGATCCGTGGCTACTGGAACCGGCCCGAAGCCACCGCAGAAACGATCGTCGACGGCTGGCTGCGCAGCGGCGACCTCGGGACCCTGGACGAAGAGGGCTTCATCTACGTCCAGGACCGGGCCAAGGACATGGTGCTGCGCGCAGGCGAGAACGTGTACTGCGCGGAGGTCGAGGCGGCCATCTACGAGCACCCTGCCATATACGAAGCCGCCGTCTACGGCATCCCTCACGATCGGCTGGGCGAGGAAGTCGCTGCCAGCATCTACGTCAAGCCGGGCCAGACCCTCGACCCGGAGGATCTGAAGCGCCATCTCGCCGAGCACATCGCAGGCTTCAAGGTCCCGTCGAAGCTCGAGCTCTTGGACGCACCGCTGCCGCGCAACGCTTCCGGGAAGATCTTGAAGCGCGAGCTACGCGATGCGTTCGTGGAGCGGTTGAGCGGCTGACGGGAAGAGCCGGCCTCAGACCACTCCGTAGGCAAGCATCGCGTCGGCGACCTTCACGAAGCCGGCGATATTGGCACCGCGCACGTAATCCACGTACGGGTCCTCGCTCTGGCCGCCGTACTCGACGCACTGCTCGTGGATCCCGCACATGATCTCGTGATCGCTCTTGCCGCGCGGATTGAAGTTGGAACCGCGATCCGCCGCAGGATCTGGTACTTGTGGTACTCCTCCTTGTCGGCAATGGACCCGAAGACGTCGTGGGCTACTTCCTGAACGGCTTGCAGGAACTCGGGCTGCCCCGGGTTGCGTCGTTCGACGCCTGCCAGGAACTGCCCGAGATCTACGTGATCCGAGACGGCCATCGACACCTCGAAACGAACGGATCTTCTTTCCGTCCAGACCTCAGTCGCGCAACGTCAACGCTGCGTTCGTGATGACCGGTGCGCCGCGCTCCTTGGAGGAGGCATTGATGAAGACCTTGTCGCCCTCCTTCCAGAGGGACGTGACCATGGTCTCGCCCGGGAAGAAGACCCCGGCGAAGCGCGCCTGGTACCGGGCGACCTTCGTCACGTCACCGCCGAGCGCATGGTCCACCGCGGCCTTGCAGTTGATCCCGAACGAGCACAACCCGTGGAGGATCGGCACGTCGAAGCCCCCCATCTTGGCGAACTCCGGATCCGCATGCAGCGGATTCTTGTCGCCACAGAGCCGGTACAGAAGGGCCTGCTGCGGCAGGGTCGGCGTCTCCACCACATGGTCGGGCTCGCGATCCGGCGCCGCATTGCCGGCCTTGGGCCCGGAATCGCCACCGAAGCCACCCTCCCCGCGCAGGAAGAGCGAGAAGCGGTTCGTGAACAGCGGATCGCCGCCCTCCTCCTTCGTGTCCACCTCCATCACCAGAAGCGCAGCCTTGCCCTTGTCGTAGATCCCGGCGATCCGCGACTGGTTGGCGAGCTTGGCGTCGGTCGGCAGCGGACGGTGGATCTCGATGTCCTGCTCGCCGTGCAGCAGCATCGCGGGGTTGAACTCGAGGCCGGGCGTGTTCATCGAACCACCCATCGCGCTGAACACCGGGATCACCCCGAAGCTCGGCAGCACCTTGAGGTTCTTCTCGTAGGTGTACTCGAGTTCATTCGCATCCGTCTGGCTCGGCGCACCGGCACCGAGACCCAGGTGATACAAGATGACGTCGTCCTGCTTGTAGCTGGACGTGGTCGGCTCGAAAGTTGCCGCGAGGGCCTTCTCGGGATCAATCGGCATTTCGCTCTCCTCAGCTCTTCATCATTGCGACGATGGACTTCATCTCGTCCGCGATGCTCTCCGGGATGATGTAGTCGTCGGTGTTTCGGATCTCGTCCATGTGCGCGGCGACCTCTTCGATCGAGGGCTTGGCGTCCAGGCCAGCCACCCAACCCGGAGAGAGGCCGATGAAGATGCGTGCGAATCGCCCGCCGCCCACCGAGAAGACCTCGTGGGTGAGCTGGCAATCCTCAGAAACGAGGAAGCAGCTGAGCGGCGTCACGCACTCGGGGTCGAGCTTGTCGGCGATCGGGCCGAGCAACTCCTTCGTGAGCCGCGTGTTCGCGATTGGCGCGATCGTGTTGGACTTGATGTCGTACTTCGCACCCTCGACCGCCAGCACGTTGCTGAGACCGACCAGGCCCATCTTGGCCGCGCCGTAGTTCGTCTGACCGAAGTTGCCGAAGATGCCTGCTGCGGAAGCAGTGAAGAGGAAGCGGCCGTAGCCGTTCTCCTTCATCACCCGGAACGCGGGCTGGCTCACGTAGAATGCGCCACGCAGGTGGACGTCGAGGACGATCTCGAGGTTCGCGGGCTCGAGCTTCGCGAAGCTCGCATCGCGAAGGATACCGGCGTTGTTGATGACGATGTCGATCTTGCCGAAGTTGTCGACTGCGGTCTGGATGATCGCCTCGCCTCCCTCGGGGGTGGCCACCGAATCGTAGTTGGCCACGGCCGTGCCTCCGGCCTCGGTGATCTGCTTGACCGTCTCGTCGGCCATGCTGCTGCTGCCGCCGGTGCCGTCCGAGGAGCCACCCAGATCGTTGACGACCACCTGGGCGCCGCGCCGGCCGAGCTCGAGGGCGTAGGTCTTGCCCAGGCCACCGCCTGCGCCAGTAATCACGGCCACCCGGCCGTCGTATCGAATCTCATCGGACATGGGGAGTCTCCTCGGAAAGCGATGAAGTGCGGCCGCTCCTATCCCTACCCGGGGGGCGGCGAAGGCCCGGATTGTAGCGGCAGCGTCGGGTTTTTCAGCCCGAATGGTGAGGTCCCGGAAAACCCCGATCCGATCCCGCTCGAACCGGTTCACGGGGCGTTTTGGGGCTACTTCCCTATCCAGGGCTCGTCGACGAACACGACCCCATCGAAAGCAGCGGTGTGGAACGGGAGGTCGAGGCGACGCGTGCGCGGATGGGCCTGGACATAGGGGTTCGGCCGGTTCGTGAACCGGGTCGGGTAGTAGTTCGATTCGACGATTGCCCGAGCGGCGCGCTTCGCCAGGGGCTGGATCCGTTCGAGCTCTTCGCGGGCGGTTCGTGTCCTGCAGCCCGCCAAGAGTTCCGCGACGGCCGGTTCCGCGTAGACCGACGGCACGAAGGGCTCGGGCACCTCGTCCGTCGGAGTCGGTTCGGGGAGCTCCCCGGCTCGCCACAGGCTCGCGTTCTCCGGACTCGGGAAGGGATCGACGGGTTTGCCGTCGAGCCACGTATTGAAGTGCACGTGGGGCATTCCAAAGGGGAACGTCACGAGCGAGTCGAGGCCGCTGTAACCCGAGAGGGCGACGACCTCACCGCGCGCGACGATCTGGCCCACCTGAACGAGCGAACGCGCCAGGTGGGCCGAGGTGGTCATCAGACCCTCTCCGTGATCGATGAAGATCTTCAGCCCACCGCGATTGAACTCGCTGACGACGTGCACGATCTCACCGGACGCCGCCGCCAGTACGGGTGTTCCGACCGGAATCGCGAAATCCGTGCCGTTGTGGCTGTCGTAGGTGAGATCGCGGCCCCGAAAATCCTCGGCTTGTGTCTTCAGGACGGACCAGCCGGACTCGATCGGCGTCTGCCGGTGATTGAACAGATTCATCACGATCGCCCGGCGTGGGACGACGAAACGGCCGCGCCATAGCGGAATGGCATGACTCGGCCGCAGCTGACGCAGGCTCGAAAGGCCAAACTTGCTAGGCGGCACATCCTCCTGCCCGCGCAGGGCGATCATCGCCTGGGCAAAGCGCTCGCGGAACGGGGCAAGCCCCATCGCCTCTCGAAAGAGACGAAGCTTCGGCTGTTCGAGATCGGAAAGACGGTCCATCGGGCACTCCTGGGCTCGAGCGGGCTCCCCGCGGCCGTGCGGAAGGGAAGGAACCGCGGACTTCGAACCTGGCCACCCTATCCCGATGACTGGTCTCACGACAACGTCCCCCGGGGGTCAGTTGCCGTGACGTAACCTCGGAGGGGCCACGGCAGTACCTGTTCGAGCCCGTGAGCAGGAGCCTCGACCGATGACGGAGAGTCCGAAGCCGGAAGAGCCCCAGAGCAGCCCGCCTCTCGTCAGGATCCTTGGCGGCCTCGGAGCGCTCGCCGCACTCGTGCTGCTCGGTCGGTTTCTCGGCGACAGCATCGAGCCCTTCAAGCTGTGGGTGGCGGGCCTCGGAGCGCTCGGGCCGATCGTCTTCGTGCTTGGTTATGCGGTGGCGGTGGTCGGCTTCGCGCCAGCTTCGATTCTCACCCTCGCCGCCGGCGGGATCTTCGGGCTCGCACACGGCGTCGTCTACGTCTTCTTCGCAGCCACGTTGGGTTCCACGGCCGCCTTTCTCGTTGCTCGCTACCTGGCGCGCAGCGCCATCGAGAAGCGCATCGAGGCGGAGCCTCGTTTCGCAGCGATCGATCGGGCAATCGGAAACGAGGGCCGCAAGATCGTCTTCCTGCTTCGGCTCACTCCGGCCATCCCATTCAACCTGCTGAACTACGCCCTGGGCCTGACGAAGGTGAGCCTGACCGACTATCTGGTCGCCGGCTTCGGGATGATCCCAGGCACCTTCTTGTACGTATACCTCGGATACCTGGCGACCGAGACCGCAGCAGCAGCCGGAGGAGGCGGTGCCGAGCTCGGCCGATGGGCCCTGAACATCGTCGCATTGGGTGCGACGGTTGCCGTTACCCTCTACGTCACCGTCCTTGCCCGTCGTGCACTGGCCGAAGCCACCGATGAAGAAAAGGAAGAAGCGTGAGCGGGCTACCGATCGTCGAGCCCTGGGACGAGTTCAATCAGACCCTGGTCGGCAACGTCCACCCCGCAGACTGGTCCAACCCCGTCCCCGATGGCCGCTACAACCTGGTCGTGCTCGGTGCGGGAACCGCGGGGTTGATCACCGCCCTCGTGGCCTCGAGCCTCGGAGCCAAGGTCGCGTTGGTCGAGCGACACCTGATGGGCGGCGATTGCCTGAACGTCGGCTGCATACCTTCCAAGTCGGTGATTCGCAGCGCCCACCTCGCCCACGAAGCGCGAGCCGCGGGAGCCCTCGGCCTCGGGCTTCGAGATGGACAGCTTCCGGACTTCCAGGCGGCGATGGAGCGCATGCGCGAGATCCGGTCGCGGATCAGCCACGAGGACTCGGCCAGGCGCTACAGCGAGGAGTTCGGAATCGACGTCTATCTGGGAAATGCGCGATTCACGGACTCCGGCAGAGTCGATGTCGAAGGAACGACGCTCGAATTCTCGAAAGCCGTGATCGCCACGGGTGCCCGGGCCGAGGCCCCGCCCATCCCGGGCCTGGCCGAAGCCGGCTACCTGGACAATGAGAGCGTCTTCAACCTGACCGAGCGCCCTTCTCGTCTGGCGGTGATCGGCGCCGGCCCGATCGGCTGCGAACTCGCACAGGCCTTTCGACGGCTCGGTTCCGAGGTCTGGATCCTCGAGCGCGCGGACCAGATCCTGACCCGGGAGGATCCGGACGCGGCCAAGGTCGTCCAGCAAGCCTTCGAGCGCGAAGGCGTCGAGATGGTCTTCGACTGCCAGATCCAGAAAATCGAGAATCGAGGCGCAGCGAAGGTGATCCACCTGTCGAGCAGCGAGACGGGCGAGAGCGAACTCGTCGTAGACCAGATTCTCGTCGCTGCCGGGCGAACACCAAATGTGTCGGACATGGGCCTCGAACAGGTCGGCGTCGAGTTCGACCCGCATCGGGGCGTGAAGGTGGACGACCATCTGCGTACGACCCACTCGAAAATCTGGGCAGCAGGCGATGTCTGCATGCATTGGAAGTTCACCCACGCGGCCGACGCCGCCGCCAAGATCGTCGTGCAGAACGCGCTGTTCTCGGTGGGCCCCTTCGGCAAGAAGAAGCTCTCGAATCTGGTGATGCCCTGGTGCACCTACACAGCCCCGGAGATCGCACACGTGGGCCTCTACGCCGGCGATGCGGAGAACGAGGGGTTTGAGATCGACACCCACGTCGCCCAGATGGCGGAGGCCAACCGGGCCGTCACCGACGGCCAGGAGGAAGGCTTCGTCAAGGTTCACGTCAAGAAGGGCACGGATCAGATCGTCGGCGCCACGATCGTCGGGGCCCACGCCGGAGAGCTGATCACCCAGCTCACACTGGCCATCACCCAGAAGATCGGCCTGGGCACATTCACGAACGTGATCTTCCCCTACCCCACCCAGGGTGAAGCCCTGAAGCGGGCCGCCGGCAACTACACCCGAACCCGCCTGACACCGACACTCAAGCGGCTCTTCGAGAAGTGGCTCTCCCTCCAACGCTGAACACCACAGAGGGGACGCTCCTCTGTGACGTTCACTTGTCGTGAACGGCGGGCATTGCTAGCCGCGTTCGGGCGTGTGCGACGGTGTTCGCTTGTGACCGGGCGATGGGTGCGCCGCGCGAGAGCGGCGCGCAGAGGCATGCTTGCTGACAGCTTGCTATGTCAGCCCGTCGGCACAGTCGTTGCAGTTCGACTCGGCACCCACTCTACCGGGAGCCGAACGTGCCTTCTCTTCCGACCCTGTTCCTGATCATCGCTGTCGCTACGGCCACGAGGTTGGAGAACGGAACGGTCGGCCAGATCGTGGCTCTGATGGGCGCCTTCTGGGTTGGACTTCTCGAATTCGAACATCGAGGAGGCAAGAGACGCCACGCTCTTCACTTCGTCGCGGGAATGGGAGCCGGTGCACTGGCCTGTCACCTGGGCTGGGCTCTGCTCCACCCGGACCATCCTGCCGACCCGCTGCGGCGGCTGTTCGCGCCCGCAGGGTTCTGTGTGTTGTTCGCTCCTGTGGGTGTGGCCCTGACGAGCCCGCGGCTGGCTGGGGAACGCGGATCCTATCTGGCTCCGGCCCTCGGCTCCCTTCCCCTTGCACTGGCCACGGCTCGGCTGGGCTGCTTGGCGGTCGGTTGTTGCCACGGCGTTGCGCTGCGCTCGGGGCTGGCTCCGACCCAGGTCCTCGAGATCATCGGCTGCGGGCTGCTGTCTATCGGCTCGCGCTGGCTACCCCCTGCGAAAGTCCCCGCCGTCACCCTCGCTGGCCTGGGCTGCGTTCGCCTGATCATCGAGCCATGGCGGGCGCCGGATCCCGTGGGCCCCCCTGTCCTTCCGATGGCAGCCGTTGCGGCGCTCCTGGTCGCCGTCGGTTGCTTTGCGTTGCTGATCGAGTCGGCGAAGCGGCCTGCGTCATGACGGCAGTCCTCGACGCGTTGGCGACCACCCTGGCAACCTGGACTCTTCTGCTCGTAGCCGGAATCTCTGCCGAACCGTGGGGTCCGGAGCGTGCCGTCTTCGGCTCCTTCTTGCTGGCCACCGCGCTGCTGCTCGCCACCCGGAAGCCCGATGCCGGGCGCCGCACGCCGCCTGGCTGTTGGCTTCTCGGCCTGCTCTCGGGCTTCGCTGCCTATCCGCTCTGGACGGGAGTGATCGGCTGCGTCGGACTCTCGATCGGCCTTGCCGCCGAACCGATCCAGACCCGCCCCGAGGGTTGGCTCACGTGGTTGGCCGTGCTCGGACTGGGGCCCGTATTCGAGGAACTTCTGTACCGCGAACGCCTGCAGAACGCTTTCGCGCAGGTGCCTCTGCCTGGCTTCGCCCGGGTCGTCCTCGCCAGCCTGTTGTTTGCAGTTTCCCACGTCCATCCCTGGGCGGTGCTCGGCACCCTGCTCGTCGGTCTCGCGCTCGGCTTCACCTATGAATGGACGCATTGCCTCGGCTTCTGCATCGCCCTCCACGCCGGGCTGAACCTGGCGAGCGTTCTCCCACCCCCGTCAGATCGCGAACTCGACCTGGGGCTACTCGCATCTGCTGCCTTCGCATGGGGGCTCCGAGTCGCGCGCAGCACCCGGAAAGGAATGGGCCATGCCGTCGCACCTGCGTAACCGCGTGCAATCGGCCGCTGTGGCAGGTGCCCTGCTCGGCATCGCTCACGCAATGTGGCCGGACCCCGGAGAGCGATCTGTCTGGGTCTACCGCTGCATCACCACTTTCGGCTACGGCCACCTGATTGGCGCAGCCTGGTTTGCGCGGCAGCGCATGGCCCAGCTTCGCCCACGCGATATCCCGGTTCCGTTGTGGCGGATATTCATCATCACCTCGATCGGAACGCTGCTCGGCACATACGCGTGGCTGCTCCACCTGGCGCCCGGACTGATCCTCTTCTTCTTCGGCGTCTCCGCATGGCATGTCGCCGAGAACGATCTCGCCCTGGGCCAGGCGTACCGCGACGAGGGCCGCCTGCCAGATCTCATTCGTTCACCGACGGGCCATGCCGGCGCACTCGCAGCCACGTCCGTCGTCGTGTTGGCGGGTCTCTTGACTCCCGAACTGGGCTGGACCGTCCGCCTGGGCCTCACCTGGACGGGCCCCTCGCTCAGCGACGTGTTTGCAGCCGTCACCGGCTACCACCTCGTCTCCTGGGTCCGGTTCATGATCGACCGGATCCGCTGGATCCGCTGGATCGATGCGGACTCCCCGGGCCGGATGTACCGCGCCCTACTCGCTGTACACGCGCTGCCTCTCGCAATCAGCCTGGCCCTGCTCGGAAGCGGAGACCGAGTCGCTACGGCCGAGACCCTCGTGTTCGGACCTGGCCTCTACCTGTTCTGGTCCGTGCTGCACGTACTCCAGACAGCCATCTCCCGGACGCAGCACCCGACAGGACGCGAAGACCTGTTCAGCCCGTCTCACTCCTCCCCCATCACGGAGACCCAGTCATGAAACGACCCAAGCCCACCCGCAGATCACCCGCTACCCGGATCCTTGCAGGCCTTCTGGTCCTGACCATCGGCACATTCGGCTGCAAGCCCAGCAGCCAACCGCTAGCTGCCTCCCCCGGTCTCGTGGAATACCAGCTCGACGGATTCGTGCCCTTCCGCTTCGGCGTCGTCAACACCATGGGCGGGAACCTGATCGTGCGTCGGGGCGATCTCTCGCGTGACACGCGACTCGGCACCCGGGAGATCAGCGCAACCTACAACTCGGCGTCTTCGGCCTGGCGCTGGAACTTCGACGTGACCTACGACGGAACCACCTTCGTCGATGAGTCCGGTGCCATCCATGACGTGACGGACGTCCAGGACGGAGAGGCGATTGCGGGCAGCTTCTGGGTCAAGGTGAACGCGTCGGCCATTCGCTGGAAGGGCGGCCTCATGCTTTCGTTCGACGGCGCTGGCAGGCTCGCCTTCGAACACTGGGCGGACGGCCCCTTCCCGCGGATCGAGTATCAGTCCCAGGTGGTGGCCGGAACGCTTCACACCACGCAGATCCAGCAATGCACCGCGGAATCATCCTGCACAGCCCTGTTCGCGATCTCGCATGACAGCGCCGGGCAGGTGATCGGCATCGACGACCTCATCGGACGACAGGCAAGTTTCTCCTGGGACACGAGCGGCCAACTGGTGGGCGCCCGCGACGGGCTGGACATTGCCGAAGGCCGGCCGGGCTGGTCCTACGAGTATTCCGGGGGCCTTCTCGTCACGCTGGTGAACTCGGAGGGCGAACGGATCGAAATCGACTACCAGGGCAATCGGGTCGAAGAGATCCGCGAGATCGGCGAGGAGAACCCCAGCCACAGCTTCGACTATCAACCGAAGAACGCTGGGCTCTACCGCACCCGCTACTGGGATCCGATGGGCAACGAGCGTGTCTTCGCGTACGACTCGAACCACGAGCTCAGCGAGATCCAGTACATAGAGGTCGGCGAGACCGAAACGTGGAGCTGGGATGACCGACGGCCCGTGAGCCATACCGCCGCAAGTGGGGCCACGACTTCGTGGGCCTGGAGCGGTGATGACATGACTTCGGAGCTCCAGCCCTCGGGCAACGTCGTCCTCCACTCCTACCATGCAGACGGCCTCAATCGCGAAAGCCCCGGGCGAACAGCCTTCGCTGTGATCCAGGATTCGCTAGGCATGGTCGAGCAACGCAGCTACGACTCGGTGGGGCGCTTGACAGTGCGAGCCCTCGGCGCCGGCGAGATCACCCAGTTCGCCTATCACGGGGACGGCACGTTGGCCAGCCTCACCGGCCCGGACGGAGTGATGCAGACTTTCTCCGGCTACGGCCTCCACGGGCATGCGACCACGGTGACAATCAACGGTGTCGCGCAGACACGCGTGTACGACGCCATCGGAAATCGCCTGGAGGGAACGGCTCCGGGGCAGCCCGAGGAAGGCGCCGTCTGGCAACGCGAATACGATGCGGACCGCAACCTGCGGCGGATCGCTCTCGCTCCTCCAGGCTCGGGAGACATCGTCATCGATGTTCGGAGCGACGGCCGACCCACACACATTGCGAGGCCAGGGGCCGAAGACCACGAAATGATCTACGACCAGTTGGGCCGACTCAGCGCGCAGCGAGAGAGAGCGAACGGTCAGTGGAACGACACCCACTTCGAGTACGAGGCTTCGGGCCGCCAGACGGCCCGTGAACGCCCGAACGGGATGCGCCAGGAGATCGACTGGGATACGACCGGCCGACCGAGCCTGATTCGTGCCCTCCGCAATGGCTCGCTCGAGGGAACGCTGACGCTCCAGTATCTGAACAGCCAGCTCGTTGCCTCCACCGACAGCATCCGCGGCACGACCGAAAGCTTCGCCTACGACGGAGCAGGCCGGATCAGCTCCGTGGATCACGGCGACGGCACCTCGACCCTTCACAGCTACGACCTGCGGTCGCGCCGAACGGGAACCCAATACGTCTTGCCGGACCTGAGCCTGCTTCGGAACCTCGCGTTCGTCTACGATCTCGCCGATCGCGAGATCGAAGTCTGGGACGGGCCGGACCGGGTGATCGAACGCATCTACGGCGCCGGGCACCTCGTCGAAATCTGCTACGGAAACGGCCTCGAAAGAACGTTCTCGCACGATCCCGGGGACGGCGTGCTCAGCGGATCCACGACGACCGATGCGGGCGGCGGCATCGTGGAGTCGACCTCGATCACCAGGGACGTGGCCGGCGGGATGCTCAGCAGCATCCGAACCATCGTCGACACCTCGACCTCAGGTGGAGTCACGGCCTCGACTCACGAGGAGTACTGGCTCCGTCCCGTCGACGATCCTTCGGATCCCTGGACCCGATCCGGCAAGCGGATCTTCGCGTGGGGAGACGGCGGCTCGGATTTCCGCGCCTTCGTACACGACGCAAAATCGAATATGTTGGCCAATGGCACGAGCTCCTATGCCTACAACGCCGAAGGAAACCGGCTGCTCTCGAAGAGCGTATCCGGGGCGATCACCCACACCTACAGCTACGACGCAGCGGGTTTCGCCACCATGCGCAACGGTGCCACCCTGACCTGGACGGCAAACGGCCGGCTCGCATCCCATGGGGCCGACACCTTCGAATGGGACATGACCGGGCGCCTTCTGTCCGCCAACGTTTCGGGCACGACAACCACGAGGACGTTCGGCAGTGCGATCCAGGCTGACAGCGTCGGCACACCGTTTGCGATCGACCTGGGCGAAGTCGTGATCGGCCTGACGACGGGCGATCGCCAATATCGCCATTTCGACTTCCGGGGCAACGTCAAGTTCACCTCGGATGAGCAGGGAGCCACACTGGCGCACTACCTCTACTCGCCCTATGGCGTCGAGGAAGTATACGGCGCAACAGGCGATCCCGTGCGATTCATCGGCCGTGCCGAGATCGGGGAGCTGATGATCCTGGGCTTCCGCATCTACGACCCGGCCATCGGCCGCTTCCTGTCGCCGGATCCGATCTTCCAGTTGATCAACCAATACACGTACACGTTGGGAAATCCGGTCTGGTTCTCCGATCCGGATGGGACGGTTTCGGCTGATACCTTCTTCGGAGGTTTCGCTGTCACCTACGCGCTCATCGCCGCCATCGCCGCAATTATCGGCGTAACCGCATTCGTCGTGGCGTTTGGTGCCCTTGCTGCATTGATGGCCTTCGTCGCGTGGGCGCTCGCGGCCCTTGGCACGGAAGGCGCAGCCAGACCGAAACCCCCCATACCTTCCACGACGACACCCGCGGGTAGCAGTGGAGGATCGGGAGGTGGAGGGTCGAGCGAAGGCGGCTCGCCAGGAGGAGGATGCTCACCTGTCGCCGCAGCGACCCTGCCCGGTGCAGCCCGGGGCTTGCTCTGGCTGATTCCGCTCCAGCTACTCCTCGGCTCGCTCATCCTGCGCCGACGCCGGCGCAATTGAGGGGGCTCGCAGGGTGCGCCACCTTGACGAAATGATGCCCGCGGATCGAGCGTCGAGGACGCCGCACACCAGCCCTGGGACGGCTGGTGTGCCTGGCGCCTTCTCCGACTCCAGCTTTCCAGAGCCTGGATCAGCCGATCCTGTCTTCAGGCTTTCCCGCATGCCGGTCGATGGTTCTGCGACTTCGACGTTGGTCATGGCGGCTCTGGCGACAGAACTCACATGTACCGCGTTGGTACTGAAGTTCGGAAATGCCATTCCGTCATGGGGACAAGTCGTTCTGGGAGCCGGAGTCGTAGCGGCCTTTGTGACCGTCATGATCACGGCTCTTCGGGGATATCGAATGGAGCAGGAGAGCCCGGCGTGGCTGAGCGTGGAGCCGGAAGGCTTGCGAGTCCTGGACAGGAACAGCCGCCCGGCGACCTTCCTGCCCCATCACCAGATCAGCTCGCTGGAGTTGCGCAAAGTGCCGGTGGGCGCGCTGTTGATCGGAATCAGCAACGGTCGCCGACTGGGGATTCGGCTCCGGTTGCTCGACACCGCAGAAGATGCGCTTCGCCTGGCCGACGAGATCCGCGCGCGCATCGCAGCGCTGCCCGAAGGTGCGGACCAGTTGGAGGCCTTGGACAAACGAAATGCTGCCGGCGCCCGGGTTGCATCTGCCTGGCCTCACCTCACCTGCGTGGTCGTCTTGATACTGACAGCAGTCGCCGCTCTACAGATGGGGCTCGCAGCGACGGACGGCGAATGGCTGATCGCACTGGGAGCGAATTCCGGGGAGAAAATCTTGCAGGGTGAATTCTGGCGGCCCTGGACGGCCGGGCTAATTCACCTCGGTTTCCTGCACATCGCGATGAATGCGTCCGGCCTTCTGCTGACCGGCTTCCTCATCGAGCACCTGCTGGGTTCGGCCCGCTTCGGCCTGCTGCTCGGTCTTTCCTCCCTGGTGGGCTGCATTGCATCGGCATGGGCCCTGCCCACTCAGACGGGTGCGGGCGCTTCAGCAGGAATCACGGGCGCGATCGGGGCATGGGTGGGCCTCCACCTCTGGCGGCGGGAAGAACTCCCTGCCTCGGCCCGGCTCAGCATGCCGGATCTCGTTGCACTTCTGGTGGTCATCGCGGCCGGAGACTTCCTGCTACCCCAGATGGGCCACATCGCGCACCTGGGTGGTTTCCTGGCTGGGCTCGCGCTGATTCCACTCCTCGTGCACCGCGTCCCCCTGCACGAGCTCTCTCAGCGCGTGCCCGCAGCCATCCACAGGGCTGCGCTCTTCGTGGGGCTCACGTACGCCGCGGCGCTTGCTTCGATTCTCGTTGCAGCGCTGAGGCTCGTCTGAACGGATGACCGATGACTGCGCGGATTCCTCGAATCCGGGCCGGGCGCTCCCCATGGATGGACCGGGCAGAACCATCCGCTGGGCGTAGCCCTCGGCGACCGGGAAACCTAGGATCGGGCGCATGTCGCTACTGCGTTTCCTCGGAATCGAAGCCAAGAACGAAGACCGGAAGACTGGCGAGACAGCCACTGTGCGGGCCATTGCGTCCCGGCTCGAACGTCTCGATCCGGAGCTCTCGCGCTTTCTCGCGGGCTTCGCCTATGTGCTGGCCCGGGTCGCAAACGCGGATCTCGAGATCGCGGGCGAAGAGGCGGACGAGATGCGTCGAGTCGTCCACGAATTGGCGGAACTCGGCTCCGAGGAGACGGATCTGGTGGTCGAGATCGCGAAGAGCCAGGCCCGGCTGCTCGGCGGTACCGAAAACTACGTCGTCACCCGCGAGTTTCGGGAGCACTCCACCCGTCCACAGCGAGTGAAGCTGCTCGAATGCCTCTACGCGGTGGCGGCAGCCGACGGGACGATCTCCGGGCCCGAGTCCGGTGAGATCCGGGCCATTGCCGAAGAGCTGGGCTTCACCCGCGCCGAGGCGAACGCCTACCGTTCCCACTACCGGGACAAGCTCTCCCTGCTCCGCCGGAAAGCCAAATGATCAGGCCGCCAGCTGTCCCTGCTGCGCCGGAAAGCCAAATGATCAGGCCGCCAGCTCTCCCTGCACGTCGACCCCCACCGCGTCGGCGAACTCGATGAAGCTCTCCTTCAGCATGCCCGTGAAGATCGGCAGGTCCGGCACCAACGCGTAGTCGGCGTTGACGCCCCAGGTGAGCCTGCCGTCGTAGCTGAAGAGCGCGATCGCGAGGCCGACCCCGGCCAGTAGCGGAACCACGGGCATCATCTCCAACAATCTTGCACCTAGCATATAGAGGGGGAACTGCGGCCCCGGGACGTTGGTGATGATCGAATTCGTCTGTCCGTCGATCGCCTGGGCCCCCAGCGAGAGAAGTACCGGCGGCGTCCACTCGGCCACCTGCATGATCATGTCGATACCGATCGCCGAGTTGCTGTCCTTCAAGCCCTGCGTGGTCTCATGGATCAACGCCAGGCGCTCCAGCGGATCCGGCTCGTCCAGCGGCAGATCCACCTGCCAGGCAGAAACGCGGTTTCCGAGCTGCCCCTGCTCACCCTCGCGCCGCATGCTCACGGGCGCCGAAACCCGGAAGCGGATCTCCGCAGGGTCGCAGCCACGATGCACCATGTAGCGCCGGAACGCACCCGCGGCCGTGTTCAAGACCACGTCATTCAAGCTGGCATCCGAGGCGCGCCGGACTTGCTTGACCTCGGCAAGCGACATCGACAGCCAGTCGAAGCGTCGGTGGGGACCAAGCTCCCCGTTGATCGGTGTCTCCGACGGAGGATCGAACGCCTGGTCGAAGAGCTCACCGAGCGCTCGGAGCCGCACGCGGACCTCGTGGCCCACGTCCTCCGTCTCCGCCTGGAATTCCCGGTAGCCGCGAATGGCCCGGAAGGGCATCCCCAGGCGGTAACCGACGCTGTCGCGGAGAAGCTCGGCCCCGGAAGGAGTGGGCTTCGGGATGTAGCGGACGGGCTCGGGAATCTCCTTGTCGGGCTTTATGTCCATCAGGATCTGGGCCAGATCCACGCCGGCCATCCCATCGATCATGCAGTGGTGGATCTTGCTGATCATCGCAAAGCGGTCGCCTTCCAGGCCTTCCACGACCCACATCTCCCAGAGCGGCCGCTCCCGGTCGAGTTGCTGGGCCATGATCCGGGCAGCCAGCTTCTTCAGCTGGTCCAGACTCCCGGGCTGGGGGAGGCTGGTATGACGCATGTGGTAGTCGATGTTGAACTCCGCATCGTCCACCCAGACGGGATCCTGGGTGATTGGAGTCCACTGGATCTTCTGCCGATAGCGCGGAATCAGGTGCAACTGCGCCTCGGTCTTGGCCTTGATGGCCTGCATGTCCACACCACCCTCCTCGGTGGCGAGATCGCCGAGCTGGAAGATCTGCAGACCCGCCACGTGCATGTGCGTATTGGGTGTCTCGGCCAGGAGGAAGCTGTTGTCCTGGGCGGAGAGGCGGTCGTAGCGGTAGCTCATCATGCCGGTCGTACTCCTAGTCTCGCTCGGCCAATTCACGGTATCCGCGATGGACATCCTCCAAGAAGGTCGTCGCGGCGTGGATCGCATGAGCTGAACGCACCGAGTGGAAGACCTCGAACGCGTGTTGGGCGCCATCGAGTTCCAGGTAGAGCACCGGACTCTTGGATTTCTCGCGCAACGCTTCGACGAAGCGGCGAGCCTCCTCGACGAAGACCAGCGAATCGTGAGTGCCCTGAACCACCAGGAAAGGCGGCGCATCGGTCGACACCCGGGAGAGCGGCGAGGCGGCATCCCAGAGTTCCGGGTTCTCTTCGGGAGTGCACTTGAGCACAAGCTTCGCGAGCAATGGTGCCATGGTCTGGGAGCCGCGGATCCCGTCGCGATCCAGGAAATCGTAGACGCCATAGAACGGCACGGCTGCGGAGATCCTCGTATCGCCCTGTTCAAAGCCGGGCTGGAAGGCCGGATCGTTCTGGGAGAGAGCACTTAGCGCCGCCAGGTGCCCTCCCGCCGAGCCACCGGTCACGGCGATGAAATCCGGATCGATACCGAACTCCTCGGCATGCTCGCGGATCCAGACCAACGCACGCTTCACGTCCACGATGTGATCTGGGAACGTGGCCTTCGGCGAGAGGCGGTAGTTGGGCGCGAAACAGACCCAACCACGCTCGGCCAGGTGGTGCATCAGCGGCTGGCCCTGCTGCTCCTTCTCTCCCATCACCCAGCCGCCACCGTGCACCTGAAGCAAGGCCGGACGGCCGCTACCGGGCTCGCGGGGCCGCACGATGTCTAGCTCGTTGCGGCGGCCCTTGTCGCCGGGCAGCGACGGACCGTACTCCCGCCCGCGCAGGATCTCGACGCCGGGCCGCTTCATTCGGAAGGGACGAAGCCCATGCCAGGGGGAAACGTCCCCATCCGGTACCAGACCGTGCTCCGCAAGCACGCCGCGAGTCGCCTCGCGGGCAGCGATCGCCTTGCCGTGAACGACCAGCAGCCCCGTCCAGCTCGCAAACGTGATGGCCAGGCCGAATAGCCCTGCCGCAGACTCGAACGCACCGAAGGCGCCGAACGCGAGTGTGGCCGCGGCCTGCCAGGCCAGATGGTGGAGAGGCAGCTCGCCCGTCAGCCAGGCACCCATGAAGTAGGGCAAGCTGAAGGCGGCCAGGCGACGAGCCTGGACGAGGGCACTGACGGTGAAGGCCGCACCGACCAGACTGACGAGCAGGAACAGAGTGGGGGCGGTCATCGCATCATGATGCCACTCTGGGCAGCACGTGTCGCGGGGACACCCTCTCCGATCTAGAGTTCACGACGCCAGAGGCTATTGGATCCGGTGATGAGGGAGCCCCGCTGCAGAGGCCAGGAAGTGGTCCGCCCAATGAGCCGCATCCGAGGCCCGCTCCCGCGCCCGGAGAGCCGACATCCGAATTCGGCGCTCATCCGGCTCGATGGAGAGGGCGGCGTCGAGTGCATCCGCCGTAGCCTCCGTGTCGTAGGGGTTCACGAGCACGGCTTCGTGCATCGTCTCTGCCGCTCCCGCAGTACGTGACAACACCAACACGCCCGGCTCATCCACCTGGCAAGCCACGAACTCCTTCGAAACCAGGTTCATTCCATCGCGCAGCGGGGTCGCCAGACCGATATCCGCGTCGCGGTACAGTGCGCACAGTTCCTCATGGGGAAGGTCGTGCGTCATGTAGCGGACGGGCAACCAACCTGCGGTGCCAAAGCGCCCGTTCACCCGACCGACGAGGCCGTCCACTTCGCTCTTCAACTCCGCGTGGTCATCGCATGCATCCGCCGCCGAAGCCACCACCTGGAGCAGCGAGACCTTCTCGCGCCAGCGCGGGTGGCGCTCGAGCAGGAGATCGAACGCGCGCAGTCTCTCCGGAACCCCGGTCGTCGGTGCGAGGCGGTCGACCGCGAAGATCGTGCGCTCCGGACTCCTGGCTACGCGTGGCGCGGCCTCGGCCGCGTCTTCGTACCTGGCCCAGTCGATGCCCATCGGAAAAACGCCAACCCGGCTCTCACCGTGCTCGGAGAGCAGGATGCGCCACTCCGGCAGCGCCTCGATCCCCCCCACCGCTGCTGCGCAGTCGAGGAAGTTCCGCACGTGGCGCCCGGTCTGGAATCCGATCAGATCGCAGGCGGCCAGGCTGTGCAGCAGATCCTCACCATGCGCGAGGGTTTCGAACACGTCGAGCGGCGGAAACGGGGTGTGCAGGAAGAAGTGGATCCGCGCCCCGGGGCAGACCTCGCGCAGGTGGTGCGGTGCGCGCAGCAGTTGGTGGCCGTGGAACCAGACCGTTTCCACGTCTGGCAATACGCCAGCAGCCCTGGCGGCGAACCGGGCGTTCACCTCGTCATAGGCCAACCAGTCGGCGCGATGGAAACCAAGGTGCCCCGGCATGGAGTGCAACAGCGGCCACAACGAACCCGCGGAGAAACCGCAGTGCCATCGCTCGGTATCCAGACCATCGAGCTCGACGACTTCCGCCCGATAGGGAGCACCGCGAACCACCGAAGGCTCCGCACCGGTGCCCGGCCAGCCCAGCCATACCCCTCCACGCTTTCGGAAGGCCGAGCCGAGCGCAGCGTGCAGACCGCGGAGCGTCGGCGCCCCTCCGTTGCCGACATCCGTCGCCACCTGAGACCTGGGCAGCATGTCGGTCACGATCGCAATCGGCCCTGACGGGTCGAATGCCGGATTCGCGTTTGCCACGACTCCCCCCTTGGCGTCTCCAGGCTACACCTCCCGAGTACTTCTTGTCTGTCAGGCAGCGGACTCCGGTGAAAGCGCGGTAGCATGTCGTCGGACCGACATCGGCCTCTGGGGTTGGGGAACGCGCGATGAGCATCTGGCATCTCAATGAGATCGATTGGTTGCGCCGGCTATCAGAGGTGGATCGCGCCCAGCTGGAAAATCGCAGCCGCGCCGAGGCCTTTTCAGCGTCGGAGACCGTGTTTCGCCCTAGCACCGAGCCCCGCTTCGTCTACCTGCTTCAGTCGGGACGAGTGCGGATCTTTCGCGCCTCCGCCGACGGTGCCGAGACGACTTTCGGGTATGTGCTTCCGGGCGAGGTCTTCGGTGAGCTGGCGGCGGTGACCCACCAGGAACGCGAAAGCTACGCAGAAGCCGTCGAGGAATCGGTCGTCTGGAAGCTGCCCGTCGACGTCTTCCGCGAGCTTCTCGGTTCCCAGCTGGACGTGGCCTCCGAGGTGGCCAGACAAGTGGGCAGCCGCATGAAGGATCTCGAACGCCGCGTGGAGGGACTGGTCTTCGACGACGCCCGGAAGCGCCTCTGCCGAATCCTGTTGGAGCTGGCCGATCATTTTGGCACGCTGCGCGAGGACGGGATCCACATCGAAAACATCTTCACCCAGACCGAGCTGGCCAACCTGGTGGGTTGCAGCCGCCAGACCGTGAACCAATCACTCGGCGTTCTGACCGAGCGCGGCCTCGCGCGAATCGACGGGCGCCGCATCATACTGCCCGACCCCGAACAACTCCGCGCAGCGCTGGTCTCGGGGAGTTGGCCCGAACCTGCCTGAAACCAAGCGGAGTTCCCGTCAGCTGCGCGTCGGCACCGGTGGGGTTCTCGTCAGCTGCGCGTCAGCAGCAGGGTCTTCGGATCGAGCGCGACGTGGAGGTTCGCCACGTCCGGGTTGTCATGGTCCTTCAGCGCCCGCAGCTTGACGCTCTCGGGGCCGGGTTCGAGGACCAGGATCACGTCGAAGGGGTCCTGGCCGTGGCCGACCTCGGGCGGGAGCTCGGAGATCCTCTCCGTATTGCAGGCAACCGAGATCCAGATTTCGAGCTCCTGCTCCTTGGCCAGGCTCCGCAGATCACCGAGCTCTGCGGCCTGGGCTCCGGCGACGTCGTATCCCTCGAGAATCACTACCCGGGGTGCCTGACCCGCCTCGCTCTCGCGCTTGATGGCGTCGCGGAGCTTGGCCGCATCGAAGCCCTGGGGCGTGTAGGCACGGATGCTGCGGAGCCGATCCACGTCGATGTGGACCACGGCCTCGTCGTCGAGGTGGGCGTTGGAAGCGTAGTCGTCGAACACCGTGTCATAGTAGGCACGGGTATGGGCCACGGTCTGGTCGAGAGCCACATGCAGAACGGGCTTGCCGCGGAGCAGATCGTCGAGAGCCACACCGACGAGAAACGGGGTCTTCCCGACTCCCGGACCTGCGACCACCAGGCCGAGGTTGCCGACGCCGAGACCTCCGTGGAGGCCTTTCTCCAGCAGCCGCAACGGGCTCCTGGCGTTCAGGAATTTCGAATCCATGGGGGGGTATTACTCCTCGTCGTCGACCTGGCGGCGATCCTGGTACTTCTCCATCAGGTC
Organism: bacterium; assembly: GCA_024226235.1. Taxonomy (GTDB): domain Bacteria; phylum Myxococcota_A; class UBA9160; order UBA9160; family UBA6930. The sequence goes on along the minus strand of JAAELW010000396.1, from coordinate 21,448 downwards.
CTTCTTCACGTCACCGGGAACCGGCGAGTACTTCGAAAACTCGAGCGTGAATTCGGCTTTGCCCTGGGTCACGGAGCGCAGATCGGTCGCGTAGCCGAACATCTCAGAAAGGGGAACATCAGCTTCGATGGTACAGAACCCATCGTCCTCCGTGGTACCGATCACGTTGCCGCGGCGCTGCATGATGGTCTTGATCACTGCGCCCTGGAATTCGATCGGGCCTTCGACTGCCAGCTTCATTACGGGCTCGAGGATGATCGGCTTGGCCCTGCCATAGATCTCTCGGAATGCGCCCCGGGCCGCAGCCTGGAAGGCCATGTCCGATGAATCCACCGAGTGGCTCGAACCATCGTTCAGCACGACCTTCAAGCCGATGACCGGGAAGCCGATCAGGCGACCCTTTTCGAGCATCTGGGCAAAGCCCTTCTCCACCGACGGGATGTACTCGGTCGGGACGGAGCCTCCACGCACCTCACTCGAGAACTCGAACTCGTTGCCGTCGGTCAGTGGCTCCATATAGCCAGCGATCTTGCCGTACTGGCCCGAGCCACCGGTCTGCTTCTTGTGGACGTAGTTGTAGTCCGCGCGCTGGGAGATCGTCTCCCGGTAGGCCACCTGGGGCGCACCGGTCTCGAGCTCGACCTGGTACTCGCGCTTCATGCGCTCGACGTAGACCTCGAGATGGAGCTCACCCATCCCGGAAATGACCGTCTCGCCGCTCTCCTGGTCCACCTGGGTGCGGAAGGTCGGATCCTCACGCACGAAGCGGCCGAGAGCCTTGGACATGTTGGCCTGGGCCTTCTGGTCCGTGCACTTGATCGCAACCGAGATCACCGGATCCGGCACGTGCATAGCGCTCATGGCCACGTCGACCGAACCATCGGTGAACGTATCGCCGGAGGCGCAATCGATACCGAAGAGCGCGACGATATCGCCTGCGGCGGCCTCCTCGATCTCCTCCATATCATTCGAGTGCATGCGCACGAGGCGCCCGATCTTGTGGCGCTTCTTCGTGCGCGCATTGAAGATGTTGCCACCGCGGGTCATCGTGCCCTGGTAGATCCGGATGTAGGTCAGCTGCCCGTAGCGTCCGTCTTCGAGCTTGAATGCGAGAGAAACCAACGGCTTGCCCGGCTCGCTTTCGATCACGATCGACTGCTCGTCGTTCGAGAGGTCGATGCCGGTATTCTCCACCTCCAAAGGGCTCGGCAGGTAGGAGGTGACCGCATCGAGCAGCGGCTGCACGCCCTTGTTCTTGTAGGCAGATCCCAGGTAGACGGGTGTGAGCTCGAGGGAGAGCACTCCGTTGCGCACGGCCTCGTGGATCAGTTCTTCGCTGACCTTTTCGTCGAGAATCGCCTCCATCAGGTCATCCGAGAACATCGAGACCGCGTCGAGCATCTCTTCGCGGGCGACCTCTGCCTCGCCCTGCAGATCGGAGGGGATTTCCTCCACCACCACGTCCTCGCCATTGTCTCCTTCGAAACGCATGGCCTTCATGGTGACCAGGTCGACCACGCCGGAGAATTCGTTTTCGAGGCCGATCGGCAACTGCATCATGACTGCGTTGTGGCGCAGCTTCTCGCGCAATCCATCGACGACCTTGCGTGGGTTCGCCCCGGAACGGTCGAGTTTGTTGATGAAGGCGATGCGGGGGACCTTGTAGCGCTTCATCTGCCGGTCGACGGTCATCGACTGGCTCTGCACACCAGCGACACCACAGAGGATCAGCACCGCGCCATCGAGCACGCGCAAGGAACGCTCCACCTCGATGGTGAAGTCGACGTGCCCGGGCGTATCGATGATGTTGACGTGGTGATTGTTCCACTCGGTGTGGGTCGCGGCGGACGTAATCGTGATGCCGCGCTCCTTCTCGAGCTCCATGTGGTCCATCGTGGCGCCGACACCATCCTTACCGCGAACCTCGGCGATACGGTGAATCCGGTTCGTATAGAAGAGGATCCTCTCGGTAAGCGTGGTCTTGCCGGAATCGATGTGGGCACTGATGCCGATGTTCCGGATCTTCTCGAGGTCGGTGATCATGGCCTGGTCCGCCGAAAGCTCGCCGGGGCCCCTTCGCGAGGCGCCCTGCAATGGGTAAACGGGTTTGCGAGTGAAGCAGGCCCAGCCGGCAACGCTCCATCGCGATGGAACGCCTCCAGTCGGGCGTCATCAAGATCGTCCAGGAGGGGCTTGGAAGGCGCGGGTGCCGAAGCATCCCATAGCCCAGGTGCTAGATCGGTCGAGCGCAGCCACCCCGTGAGACGCCACGGAAAATAATCCCTTTCGCCCACGACGCAAGTGGACGCAACGCGTCATCCCCTCGGGGTCAAGAAGCGGGGCCGGAGTCTCAACCCCCGAGCTGGGCGCCGATTCTCAGCACTTCGGCGGCGGGCTGTTTGCCCGCGCCTGCCAGGCGCACGCGACTCACGCGGAGCACACCGCCCTTGGCCGCCACCAGCGCACAGTGGTCGTCATGTCCCACCACTTCTCCGGGTGCGCCTGAGCCCGACTCCCGGGTCACTCCGAACAGACGGATCTCCTGCCCTTCCAGCAGCGTGTGGGCTCCGGGAGACGGATCGCAGCCTCGAATCCGTCGATCGAGCTCGTCCACTGGACGCTCCCAATCGATCCCCGCAACCTCGTCATCGACGAGCCCCTGAAAACTCGCCAGGCTCTCGTCCTGGGGCCGGTACTCAGCCTCGCCACGATCGACGAGCTCGACCGCTTCGACCATCGCGAGGACGCCCAGCTCGTAGAGCTGCTCGAAATACAGGCTGGCCGCCGTGTGGTGGTCCTCGATCCGGACGCCACCCTTTTGCACGACGATCGGCCCGGTATCGATACCCGCATCCGGCCGGAACACACTCACGCCGGCCTCGCGCTCACCCTCGATGATCTGCCAGGCCAACGCATTGCCCCCCCGGAAACGCGGCAGCAAGGAGGGATGGAAGCAGAGGGAGCCGTGGCGCGGTGCCTCGACCACGGCCTCGGGCAGGATCATCGTCACGAACGCGAGCACGTTCAGGTCCGCACCCAGCGCCGAATGCTCGCTCACACGCTCGGCAATCGGCTCGCCCCGGCGGCGCATCGCCCCGTAGCGAAACAGGCGCAGGCCGCGGCTCAAAGCCTCTTCCGCCAACGGATCGGGGCGCTTGCCTTCCCGGGGCGCATACACACCGACGATCTCGTGACCCGATTCGAGCAGCCGTACCAACACATCGCGCCCGAAAGCGGCCTGCCCGAAGTACGCAATCTTCAGTGCCATGGCCCCGACATTACCGGGCCTGGCTGCGGTCCCCCACCGAGCCCAGGTGCTTGGCCGGTGAGCCTGCCCAGAATTCGTGGGCGGGCACGTCCCGGTTCACGACGGATCGCGCGCCCACGATCGAGTGGGCGCCGATCGCAACGCCCTTCATCACCGTCACGTCCGACGCCACCCAGGCATGCTCGCCCACCCTGACCGGCGCTCGGCCCTCGGGTCGAGCGTCATCCAGATCGTGTTGGTCCGCATCGTAGAGCTTGCTGTTCGGGCCGATCTGGGCCTTTCGCCCGAGCCACACCTCGGTCTTCGCACTCAGGTGTGCGCCGTTCACGAAGGATTCGGGCCCGAGCACCAGTCGACCCCCGGGATAGGCGACGAGCGTGACCGGGGCGACCTCCGTGCGGAGCCAGGCGCCTTCCTCCACGACGATCTCACCACCCTCGTGGACGAGGAAGTTCAGCCAGCCCGGCCTCCGCTCCGTCGCGGCCCCGGGACCGATCGCCAAGCGGGCCCCAGGCGCCAACTGGAAGCGGGCCACGGCGAACGCGCTACTGGCGGTGGGATGCACCGAGAGCCCAGGGTGACGCGCGTGGTGCCAGCGCAGCCGAGCCCGGTCCGAAGCCTGGGCGGCATGCAGCCACGCACGCAAGAGACCCGGCGGAACTCCCATGCCGGACTAGGTGCCCGGAGGCTGCTCGCCCTCGCGCAGGCGGAAGGTGATGAATCCGTGGGTCGGATCGTAAGGGGAAAGCCCGACCTGGACGCGGTCACCCGGAATCACCCGGATCCGGAAACGCCTCATCCGACCCGAGAGCTGAGCGGTCACCGTTTGTCCGGCGTCCAGCGAGATCTGGTAGCGACCACCGCCGAGGATCTTGTCGACGTTGCCCGTCACCTGGATCAAATCATCGCGTGCCACGTGGTCTCCGTACTCCTGCTCACCCTCGACAATGCCATTCCCGGAGGGAGGCCTGGAGGGGCGCGCAATGTAGCAACTGGACCAACTGCACGCGACGCACAGGCTCTCGCAGCGAGGGTGCAGGGCCGCGGGAAGCCGCGCGAAGATCCGAAGGTTTCCATAGACGATAAATCCGCAGTTTTGTCGTGGGTACGTGACCACAATCACACCGCCAGATCGAAGTCTTTCCGAGAATGCTCCTGGCTCTTCAGGAGGGGGGGGCAGAATGCTCCGGCTGGCACATTTTGCGCATGTGGGCGCGCTCATGCTCGTAGGGTTCGTCGCCACACATCCGGCGGACGCGTTGCAGGTAGTCGGGAAGACCCGCGCCACTTTGGCCTGGTCGGCCGCCTCGGGCCCGGTGGCCCGATATGCGGTCTTCGAGTCGCGCAACGGTGCAGGCTACCCCTCCACCCCGGACCAGATCGTGAGCGGCACGACGGCCGTGGTGCAGGGCCAGCCGGGCAACACGGTGCGGATTCGCGTCGCAGCCCTCGATGCCCAGGGCCGCCAGGGCCCGCTCTCACCGATTTCCCAATCCATCCAGTTCATCGCTGCCGAGACTCCTCCGGGAGGTGGCGGCAGCTCGGGGGGCAGTGGAAGTTCCGGCGGGGGGAGTGGTGGCAGCGGGACGACCTCGCCGAACGAGCCGGATGCAGTGCTCGGCAGGATCGACCTCGACGACAACGGCAGCCCCGACCTGCTGTTCTTCGAACCCGACACGGGCAAGCTGATCGCGTGGCTCATGGACGAGGGCGAGAAGATCGACAGCAAGACGATCGGGCGCCAACGCAAAAGCTCACTGCTACCGATCGAGATCGCGGATTTCGACGGAGACGGGCAGGCCGACGTCCTCTGGCACGATGTCAAACGCCGCCGAAGTGAACTGTGGAAGCTGCGCGGAACCAGGGCGACCGTCCAGACGCTGCCCACCGGAGGATCAGGCTGGCGCCTCGCCGGATGCGCAGACCTCACCGGCGATGGCGTGACAGACATCGTGTGGAGCCACGAGAACGGAAGAAACAACCTATGGCAGCTGACCCGAGGGGCCAGGATCGATCAGACGTTGCAACTCGATCGGGCTCCAGAGGGATACGAGCTCGCAGGAACTGGCGATCTCGATGGCGACGGCCAGATTGACCTGGTCTGGCAGAACGACGATGAACTCGAGTGGTGGAAGATGAACGGCATCACACCGGCTGCCATCTCCAGTCTTCCCTCCACCGGAGACGGCTACCAGCTGGCCTCCGTGGCCGATCTCGACAAAGACGGCCGCGACGATCTGGTATGGAACGCGACCAGCAACCTGAGGCGCAGGAGCCGAGGTCGCGGCAGCTATCGCCACCACTTCGTGGTGGTATGGTTCTCGAACGGAGTGAAGTCCCCGGACCAGGCGGTGGTGGCCAAGAGTCGCTCGTCGTATCGGATCAGCGGTTTGTCGGACGTGGACGGAAACGGCGTTCCCGAGGTCGCGGTTCAACATTCAGGTCGAACCTGGGGCGTGGAGGTCGAGAGGCGTAAGGTCTCGATCGGAAGCAGCAGCAAGCGCCGAATACTGCGCTGGGCTTCGAATTGGAATGCCACGGATGGTAGACCCGCCTCGGACTGGCAGGTCCTGGCGCCGTAGGGAGGCAGGCGACGATGCAGATCGGACAGGGCAGGCGGTGCGCCGCGAGAACAGGACTCGCGATCTTCGCAGCGGCCTGCATTCTGGGCACCGCAATGGGCGCCCAGGCACGAACAGAGCAACTGCGATGGAGCCACGGCAACCCCACAGAGATCGCCGGCTTCAACGTGCACGTGGGTATCTCGTCGGGTGCCTACAGCGTGCGGGTCGACGCGGGCAAACCAACGATCCGGAACGGCGCCTACGTGTTCAACCTGGATGTCCTCGACGGGGCCGATGTCTACATCGCGATCTCGGCCCGCGGCAAGAACGGCCTGACGAGCGCTCTGTCGAATGAGCGCCTTCGGCCGGCCCCCGAGGCACAGCCGCAGCCTGCCACGTTGGGGACCCCCGGCCAACCGGTGGTCGTCAGCCAGTAGGCGCCCGTACGAACCGGGTCAGCCCGTAGGCTCCCGTACGAACCGGCGATCGCCAGCCTGTAGGCCCGCTTCGAGGACTGCTCTACCCTGGGGTGCTCGGAGGCACCCCGGTGAATCAGGCCCGACAGGTGAGCGTGCGCTACGGCATGAACCTGCTGCTGTGGACGGACGACCCCACCCAGGAATCCCTGCTCCCGCTCTATGAGCGGCTTGCCGCGATGGGCTTCGACGGGCTCGAGCTGCCGATCTTCAGTGGCACTCCAGAGGCCTATTCCACCCTGGGGCGCCGGCTCGGCGATCTCGGGCTTGCCTGTACTGCAGTGGCGGTGTGCAACGGCCTGGATGACCCGATCTCGCCGGATCCCGAGGTGCGGGAGGCAGCGCTCGCCGGCCTCCGCCTGGCCATCGACTGCGCCGAAGCAGCCGGTGCCGAGTTGCTCGGAGGCCCGCTGTATGCCGCCATTGGTCATTTCAGTGGCGACATGCCGAACGAGGAAGAATGGGCCCGCAGCCTCGAGGTCCTGGGCGCCGCTGCAGACTACGCTGCCCGTGCGGATTTATCGCTGGTCCTGGAGTTCCTGAACCGCTTCGAGATCTACCTGCTGAATACGGCCGAAGACACGACGCGCTACCTACGAGAACTCGACCGCGCGAATGTGGGCGTGCACTACGACACCTTCCACGCACACATCGAGGAGAAGGATCCGGGGCTTGCGATCCGGGAGGCCGGTTCCGCACTGCGACATGTGCACATCGCGGAGAACGATCGCGGCACGCCGGGCACGGGGCAGGTGCGCTGGAAGGACAGCTTCGACGCGCTGGCGGCCATCGATTACGGTGGCTGGCTGACGATCGAGGCCTTCGGCTCGGCCCTGCCGAGCCTGGCCGCGGCGACCAAGATCTGGCGCCGCACATTCGAAGACGAGGAACGTCTGGCCCGCGACGGTCTGGCCTTCATGAAAGACGCCTGGGAGCGTCGCACTGGCGGAGGAAGCGAGTGAGCAAGACTGCCTTCGAACCCGAGTTCATGCAGATCGGTGTTCTGACCGCGGCACTCCAGGAACTGACCGCCCGCGAGCGCCGCGACCCGGACCCGGACCTGGCCATCGAAGAATGGCTGGAGTTCGCTGCGGAACTCGATGTCGAGTGCATCCAACTGGCCTCGGCACTTCATCCGGACGAGTCCGATGTCAAGGCAGAAGCGATGCTCGACCCGGTCGCCAACACCCTGGATCTCCGGGCACCTTTCGACCCCGAGCGGGCGCGACGCGTACGAGCCGCAACCCGCGCGAGCGGCGTCGCAATCGCGGACCTCGGTTTCTTCGACAACATGCTGCACGAGGAGGCGGCCGTCCGCAGCGAGAAACATGAATTCATGCTGCGTGTATTCGATGCGGCGGTGCAGCTCGAAGTGCCCGCTGTCTGTGGCTTCGTCGGGCGCAACCAGAAGCTCTCGATGGACCAGAACCTCCGGGATTTCGAGGAGAGCTTCATTCCCCTGCTGCTGGAGGCCAAGGCCCGAGGCCTCGAGTACCGGATCGAGCAATGCCCGATGCCCGGCTGGACCACCGGCGATTCGTTCCACAACAACATCGCCTACACACCGGGCACCTGGGTCGCACTCCACCGCATCTGCGAAAAGCATGGCGTCGGCGACCAGATGCGCATCCACTACGACCCATCCCACGCGATCCTGATGGGTCAGGACACCCGCGCGATCTTCCAGTGGCTGAAGGACGAGGGCTACGCGTTCCTGATCGCAGGCTTCCACGTCAAGGGTCAGGTGATCGATTCGCGAGGCGTAGCTGCATGGGGCTACGGGGGCCAGACCGTTCAGCGCGGCGATTGGGTGGATGGTGAGCCCTCGCAAGACCCGGCCGACCTGGGCAACGCGTGGAAGAAGCAGACCGTCCTATGTGAGCACGAGTTGCCGGGCACGGCGCGCCACGACCCACTCGCTTACCTGCAGAACCGGACCGTCGACTGGCTCGACCATCAGCTCGCGGCTCGGGAGCTGCTCGAGTTGGATGTGGCGAAGACGCCTTTGATCGTCGAACACGAATACCCGCCGGCGCGTCTTCAGGACAAGGAGACACTGCGGCCGATTCTCGAGGGCTCGATCGCGTTCACCCGCCATATCGATCGGGCCGCCGCGAGCATGTTCGCGCTCCATCGCGACCTCCTCCCGACTCGAAACATCCCGGTCCAGGGTGTCGGCCGTCAGGCCTATCGGAGCTAGCAGATGAGCACACCGAAGCTCGGCATCGCGATGATCGGCTACCAGTTCATGGGCAGGACCCATTCGAATGCCTGGCGGCAGGTTGCACACTTCTTCGACACGCCTTTCGAGCCGATCCTGAAGGTGGTCTGCGGCCGCAGCGAGACCGAGGTGGCTGCCGCAGCGAAGAAATTCGGCTTCATGGAGCACGCGACCCGCTGGCAGGAGGTCGTGACTCGCGACGACATCGATGTGGTCGACGTGTGTACGCCCGGCGACTCACACCTGCCGATCGTGCTGGCCGCCGTAGCGGCCGGCAAGTCCGTTCTTTGTGAGAAGCCCCTGGCAAACGAGCTGGGCGAGGCCCTGCAGATGCTGGACGCCGCTCGGAAGGCGGGCGTCATCCACATGCTCTGTCACAACTACCGCCGCGCGCCGGCCGTGCAGCTGGCGAAGCGGATGATCGACGAGGGCATCCTCGGACACATCCACCACTACCGCGGAACCTATCTACAGGATTGGATCGTGGATCCGGAATTCCCTCGTGTCTGGCGCCTCGAAAAGGCAAGGGCAGGTAGCGGCGCGTTGGGTGACATCACATCGCATTCTCTCGATCTCGCGCGCTTCCTGGTCGGCGAGATCAGCGAGGTCTCGGGCCTGTTGGAGACGTTCGTGAAGGAACGTCCGCTGGAAGGCGGCCACGGTCGAGGGCCGGTCGACGTCGACGATGCGGCTCTTGCACTGCTGCGCTTCGAAAACGGCGCAATCGGTACGGTCGAGGGCACGCGCTTCGCACCCGGCCGCAAGAACCACAACCGCTTCGAGATCAACGGCAGCAAGGGATCGCTGGCCTTCGACCTCGAACGCATGAACGAGCTCGAGGTCTACGAGGAGAACGGAAGCGAGAGCGGCTTCCGCACCATTCTTGCCACCGATCCGAGCCATCCCTTCGTCTCCGGCTGGTGGCCACCCGGCCACGTCATCGGCTACGAGCACACGTTCATCCACACGGTGCTGGACTTCATGCGGGGCATCGAGGCGGGCCAGTCCCCCCGACCGAACTTCGAGGATGGCGTGCGCAATCAACGCCTGTTGGACACGATCGAACGCTCCCATGCGAGCCGCCGCTGGGAGAAGGTATGAACTCGATTCGACAATGGGCTCGCACTGGGCTGCTGACCCTCGTCTGCTGCCTGCCGGCCAGCGGCTGCTGGCAGACGGACTACGGCATCCCCGCCTGGCAGGTCGTCGTTGTGGCCGCCGAGATGATCCCCAACGCCATCTGGTGCGCGATCGTCGGGTGTCCGACGGAGCTCATCGACGGCATGGTCGAAGTGCCCTTCGAAGAGGGGCTTCTGACTTCCGTGCCGGTCGCGATCGACGTGGACGAATTGGGCAGGGTCTACGTCGCAGAGGGCGAGCGCATGAACCAGGGCGGAGTGGAAGACAACCGCTCCACCCCCGATGGCTGGCTGCTCGATGATCTGGCCTCCCATAGCGTCGAGGACCGACGTGCCTACTACGAGAAGTGGGCCCAGACCGAGCACTTTGCCGAGGATCACTTCACGAGCAAAGCCGACCGACTGATCCGTCTGGTCGATTCGGATGGCAACGGCCTGGCGGATCGGGTCGACGAGGTGGCACGCTTCGAGGATTGGACCGACGGGCTGATCGCCGGCGTACTTGCCCACGACGGCGATATCTACGTGACCGAAATCCCCAGCGTCTATCGGCTGACCGATCCGGACGGGGACGGCGTCGTCGACCGACGCGAGACGCTCTCCACCGGCTACGGGGTCAAGACTTCACTGGTAGGCCATGACATGCACGGCCTCGTCTGGGGGCCAGACGGAAAGATCTACTGGTCGGTCGGCGACCGCGGCTACAACGTGACGACTCGGGAAGGCCGCCACCTCATCCCGACCATGGGCCCGGGCCGGGGTGCCGTGCTGCGCATGGATCCAGACGGAAGCGATGTCGAAGTATTCGCCACCGGCGTGCGAAACCCCCAGGAACTGGCCTTCGACGACTACGGGAACCTCTTCACCGGCGACAACAACGGCGACGGCGGGGATCGTGCCCGCATCGTCTACCTGGTGGATGGGGGCGAAACCGGCTGGGCCATGCCCTACCAGACGCTGATCGACGACTACGTCCGTGGCCCTTGGAACTCGGAACGCCTTTGGGAGCTCCAGCACGAGGGGCAACCCGCCTGGGTGCTCCCCCCCGTGGCCTACCTCGCCGTGGGGCCCGCGGGCTTTGCCGCCTATCCCGGCGCGGGCCTTCCCGAACGTTACCGGGGGCACTTCTTCCTCTGCGACTACCGGTACCAGGCACCCATGAGCGGAATCTGGTCCTTCGCGGTCGAGCCCTCGGGTGCGAGCTTCGAGGTGGTCGATGAACACATGTTCATCGGCAATCTGCTCGCGACCGATGTGGATTTCGCCTACGACGGACGCATGTTCGTTTCGCAATTCGATCAATTCGGCGGCGGCCAGTCGATCAAGGTCTTTCGCCACGAGATCGCCGAGACGGATCCGGATGTGGCCATGGTCGCCCGGCTCGTCCGAGAAGGCATGAACGAGCGGCCGGCAGACGAGCTTTCCATGTGGCTAGGCCACGTGGATCGACGCATCCGCCTCCGCGCACAATTCGAGCTGGCCCGCCGCGGCGATGCGACGCCGTTCGCCACTCTGGCCCTCGACGATGCGGCTCCGCTGCTACCGAGGCTGCACGCGCTGTGGGGGCTCGGACAGCTGGGTGCGGACGCGCTGGAAGGTGCGGGCCTTGGCGAGCTGCTCAGCAGCCAGGACGCTCCCGGGGAGCTGCGTGCCCAGCTCGCGAAGGTTGCAGGCGACTCCGGATCGACCCACTTCGCGCAAGCCCTGATCGCTTCGCTCGCCGACGCGGAACCCCGCATTCGTTTCTTCTCCGCGCAAGCATTGGGAAGGCTGGGTACACGCGAAGCCATTGGACCGCTGATCGCGCTGTTGGCCGAGAATGCCGATACCGACGTCTACCTGCGCCACGCCGCCTCGTTCGCGCTGTTCCGGATCGGCGATCTTGACGCTGTCCTGCAGCACGCAGACTCCGAGTCGGCCTCCGTCCGCCTCGGAGTCCTGCTCGCTCTCCGACACGCCCAGGACCCGCGAATCCAGCACTTTCTGGAAGACCCGGATCCGTTCGTGGTGCTCGAAGCTGCACGTGCGATCCACGATCTCCCGATCACCGAGGCATTGCCAGCCCTCGCCCGTTTCTCTCTCGAACGCTTGCCCTCGGATGACGACCCCCAATCGAGCTACGCCCTTCACCGACGGGTGATCGATGCCAACCGCACTGTCGGCAGCGAGCAGGCCGCGATCGCCCTAGCCGCCCATGCTGCAGACGAGCGCCACCCGGAGCCGATGCGACGTCTTGCACTCGAGGGCCTGGCCGAGTTCACCGCGCCGACACCCCGTGAGTGGGTGATGGGTTTCCATCGGCCGCTGCCGGAGCGCCCGGTGGAGACCGTGTACGCCGCACTCGACCAATTTGGGACCGCATTGGTCGACGGCGATCTGGGAAGCCGCGCTCTGGAGGTTGCGTTGGCCTACGGTCGGGTGCCCCTCGACGATGACGAACTCGCGGCCCGTGTCGCAGACACCGGACTTGCACCAGATCGCCGCGTGGCCAGCCTGCGGGCACTGGCCAGCCGGCCGGAGGCCGAAGAGCTGCCTGCGACCCTCGCCAACGCCCTGCACAGCGAGGCCCCGCTGTTGCGTTCGGCCAGTCGCGACGTATTGGCCCAGCACGATCCGGGGGCCGCATTGGAATCGGTCCGCAACGTCCCCGACGATGCCCCGCTGCGCGAACGGCAACGGGCATACGAGACCGCCGGATCGCTGCCCGGCGCAGAGACCGACACCTATCTGGCCGCGGCTGTGGCACGCGTAGCGGCCGGAAGCCTCGATGGCGGCATCGCACTCGACGTGTTGGAGGCGGCGAAGCAACGGGAAGCCCCGAACGTGCAGGAGGCCCTTGCCGCCTGGGAGGCCCACATTTCGGACAAGGACCCGGTCGCCGCGCGCCCGTGGGCACTCGCCGGGGGCCAGGCAGAGCGCGGCCGAAGCGTCTTCCAGGGCGCCGGCGATTGCCAGCGTTGTCACTCCGGCGGCGGCCACGGCGGCCAGGCCGGCCCGGAACTCAAAGGGATCGGTGGCCGGCGCGGGAGCGAACACATCCTGCGCTCCGTCCTCGAGCCCCAGGCCGAAATCGCCGAGGGCTTTGCCACTGTCGTGGTGACCCACAGGGACGGAACGATCGCCACGGGCACCTTGCTGAAAGCGGAAGCAGGCAAGCTTCGGCTCCGTACTGGGGACGGTTCGACCCTCGAATTCGATGAGGACGAAATCGCACAGCAGACTCATCCGGCGAGTGGCATGCCGCCGATGGGGCTCGTCTTGAAACCCACCGAACTCCGGGACCTGATCGCCTACGTGATGACGTTGTAGACGCAATTCCCACCCACTCCACCTGGTGAGGGCAGCGCGTTACCCTGCGAGCGATGAAGCCCATCGCCGTACTGGCGCTCGCTGTCCTCCTTCCGGTCACCACCAGCGCCGAGCAGCTGCTGATCACGGAGGGCAACCGGCTACTCCGCCTCGACCTCGAGAACCTCACCCGCAAACCTGACGTGGTGGTCGAGAACGCCTCGCTCGGCGGCGCGACCGGCCGGGACATGAACGGGATGATCTGCCTGCTGCCGGGTGCGAGTGGCCGATTTCTGGCCGGCGAAGACACGGGGCAGCCGGACACACGACCGGGATGGGGCGTGTTCGACGCACTGGGGCGGCAGGTGGCGAAGCTGGCAGGCACCTACCAGGTGTCTCAGGCCGAGCCCCACGGCTGCGCGTTCGACCGCGAAGGCCGGCTGTTCACCAGTTCGGTCGGCAACCAGGGCTTTGGCAGTGGGAAGGGCCAGCTCTTCCTCTGGTTCCCGCCCTACGAAGGCCATCCGGGCCCACCCGAAGCCTACCCGGCAACCGGCGCCGCCAGCGATGGCTTCTGCAAGCTCGCCACGGATATCGCGGCCGCTGGCGGCATCGCGATCGACGAGGCCGGCCGCATCTACGTCGCCTCTGCCGGCAGCGGCGTGATCGAACGCTTCGCCCCGCCCTTCCCGACGAGCCCGGAGCAAGCGGGCGGCTGCGGCAGCCGTGGGCCAACCGGCTCCCCCTTCGCCACACGGATCCAGCGCGAAACCTTCGCCAGTGGCTGGTACACCTTCTCCGGCCTGGCATTCGCGCCGAACGGGCACCTGTTCGCTTCCAGCGTATTCACCGGAGAAATCGTCGAGTACGACGCGAGCGGAGAGCTCCTGCGCACCGTTCTCGACCCGGACGACTGGTTCCCCCCGTTCTCCACAGGCACCCCGATGGGTCTGGCTCTCGGCGCCGACGGCACGTTGTACTACGCAGACCTGGATCTCACCTGGGATTTCCCGTCCATCGGGCCCGGCCCGGACGGAAAGGTCTGGCGCCTGCGCTTCGACGACGCAGGAGAGCCCCTGCCCCCGGAAATCCTGCTGCGCGGATTGGCGTTTCCGGACGGGGTTGCTGTCGTGAAGTAGCGTCGGGCGTTCCTTGCGAACTTGCGCTTTTTGCATACACCTCCGAGCATGCTTCCCAGGGGTCTGCGAAAAGCGCAAGTTCGCAAGGAACGCCCCCAATCCCTTCCATGGAGCGTTCGATGAGCCCTGCGTCAGAGACTCTTCCCAAGGCCTATGACCCCACCGAGGTGGAAGCGCGTTGGTATCCGCGTTGGACCGATGCGGGCATCTTCCGGGCCGAGGCCGCTGACACCCTGGAGGGTGGGCGCGAGCCGTATGTGATCATGATGCCCCCGCCCAACGTGACGGGGACCTTGCACAATGGCCACGCGCTCTTCGTCACGCTGCAGGACATCCTGATCCGCTACCACCGGATGAAGGGGAAGAACACGCTCTGGCTGCCCGGGGTCGACCACGCCGGGATCGCGACCCAGGCCGTCGTCGAGCGCGAGCTGAAACGCCACGAAGGGCAATCGCGCCACGACCTCGGGCGGGAGGCGTTCGTCGAGCGGGTATGGGAGTGGAAGGAACGCAACGGGAGCCGCATCGTCGAGCAGCTGAAGGTGATGGGCGCCGCGGCCGATTGGACCCGCGAGCGCTTTACGTTGGACCCGACCTGCTCCCGGGCCGTCAATGAGGCGTTCGTCCGGCTCTGGGACGAAGGGCTGATCTTCCGCGGCGAGCGGCTGATCAACTGGGATCCCGCGACCCGCACGGCCCTCTCGAACGAAGAAGTCGAACACGAAGAGCGGGAGGGCGAGCTCTGGCGCTTCGCCTATCCGCTGACGGGCTCGGATGAGGAGATCGTCGTGGCGACGACCCGCCCGGAAACGATGTTGGGCGACACGGCCGTCGCGGTCCATCCCGAGGACGAGCGGTACGCGGCCATGGTGGGAAAGAAGCTGCGCCACCCGTTCTTTCCGGAGCGCGAGCTGGCAGTAATCGCTGATTCGGAGGTCGACCCGACGTTCGGCACCGGCGCCGTGAAGATCACTCCCGCCCACGACCCCAACGACTTCGAGATGGGCAAACGCCACGACCTGGGCTTCCTGAACATCTTCGACCTCGAAGCGAGAGTGAACGAGAACGGCGGACCCTTCCAGGGCCAGGATCGCTACGTAGCGCGCGAGAACGTGAAGACCGAGCTCGAGCGCCTGGGCCTGGCGCGCGGCGGTGAGGCCATGACTCATGCAGTGTCGATCTCCGAGCGCTCCGGAGAGGCGGTGGAGCCGATGCTCTCCCGTCAGTACTTCGTACGGGCAGCACCCCTGGCCGCAGAGGCGTGCGCAGCACTCGATGAGCTGGGCCAGACCGAGCTGATCCCTGCCAGCTGGAAGAGCACCTGGGATCACTTCATGAAGAACATCCATGACTGGTGCATCAGCCGGCAGCTCTGGTGGGGTCATCGCATCCCCGTTTTCTACGACACGAAGAAGCTGGAGGAGGCGATCCACTCCGACGCCAGCCGCAAGGGCGGCGATACCGCAGCGTTGCGCGCACTCGAAGGGGGCGCACAACGGGGAGACCTGGTGCGTCTGGCTCTCGACACCGTCGATGAAGACCTGGTGCGCTCATTCTCGGTGGCCTCCCGGGAGAACCTCTGCGAGGGGGCTTCTGGCGAGCGCTACGTCCAGGAAGAGGACGTGCTCGACACCTGGTTCTCCGCCGGGCTGTGGCCCATGTCGACCCTCGGCTGGCCCGAGGAGACCGACGACCTGCGCGCCTTCTACCCGGGTGCCGTACTCGAAACCGGCTTCGACATCTTGTTCTTCTGGGTGGCACGCATGATGATGTTCGGCTGCCACTTCATGGGTCGGGCGCCCTTCGGCCACATCTTCCTCCACGCGATGGTGCGCGACGCTCACGGCCACAAGATGTCCAAGTCCCTGGGCAATGCGATCGATCCGCTGGACGTCATCCATGGCATCAGCAAGGACGCACTGATCGAGAAGACGAAGACCTACCCGGTTCCCGAAAAGAACCTGTCCCGGGTGCTGAAGGCTCTCGCAAAGGAATATCCGGACGGCATCCCCGCCTCGGGTGCCGACGGACTGCGCTTCTCCTTGGCCGCGCTCTCGGGCCAGGGCCGTGACGTGAAGCTCTCGATCCCGCGAGTCGCCGGTTACCGGGCCTTCCTGAACAAGGTGTGGAATGCGACTCGCTTTGCGCTGATGGGCATGGGGGAAGAGGAGCCGCCCCCGCTCGACGCTTGCCTGGACCGGTTCTCCATGGCCGATCGCTGGATCCTCTCCCGCTTGCAGGCCGCGACGGAGCGGGTCGCAGCAGGGATCGAAACCTATCGCTTCGACGAGGCGGCCAACGGTGTCTACCAGTTCTTCTGGAACGAGTTCTGCGATTGGTACATCGAGCTGTCCAAGGATGCGCTGATGCCGGACGCCAGCCAGGAAACCCGTCAGACGACGCGCAGCGTGTTGATCCACGTTCTGGACGCGTCGATGCGGATGCTCCATCCGATCTGCCCCTTCCAGAGTGAGGAGATCTGGCAGCGCCTTCCCGGCCGCGACACGCGCTGGGGAAGCGAGGTCCCGTTCTGCGCGGTGGCACCGTTCCCCGAGGTCGATGCGTCCCTCGTCGATCTCGAGGCCGAGACCCAGATCGACCGTGTTGTGCGCGCGGTGAGCCGGCTCCGGAACCTGCGTCAGGAATCGGGTCTGCCGCAACGTCAGCGCATCCCGGCGGTGATCCTGGCAGAAGACGACGCGGTGCGGGAGAGCCTCGGCAGTGTGGCCGACGAGGTGAAGCGCCTGGCCCGGCTTTCCGAGCTGCAGATCGACAAACCGAGCGCCTACAGCGTGCCGACCCAGGCCGCGGTCCACGCGGAGCCGGATCTCCAGGTCGTGCTTCCGTTGGAAGGCCTGATCGACCTGGACGCCGAGCGAGGCCGCGTCGAGAAGGATCTGGCTCGAGCACGCAAGGAGCTCGAAGGCTACGAGCGCAAGCTCGGCAACCCGGGCTACGTCAACAAGGCGCCAGCCGAAGTGGTGGAGGAAACCCGCGCCCGCGCCGGACGCTGTCAGGAGAAGATCGAAGGGCTGCTGGGATCGTTGGAGCGGCTCGGAGCCTCCTGAACGGACATCCCCCCGGGTGACACGCAGCACGGCACCGCGACGCTCAGTTGCTATGCACCCTGCCGATGAACACGAATCCGAGTGCTCCGGGCGCAGACCCGAGCCTGGTGGAACGAATCCTCGTCGGTTGGGTGGAGGGCGTGATTCGCCGACCCGTGCCGGTACTCGCGACGATCGCGCTGCTGACCGTGCTGTTCGGTGCGTACGCAGCGACCCACCTCGGCGTCAACACGGACAACAAGGCCGCGCTCCTGGCCGAGGACCTGCCCTTCCAGCATCAAGCGCGGGCTTTCGAGAAACGCTTCCCGGTCCTGGACAACTCGCTGCTGCTGGTCGTCGATGGTAAAACCGGAGATGTGGCCAGACAAGCCGCCCAGCAGCTGGCGGATGCGCTGCAGGCTCGGCCCGACCTGGTCAGGTCGGTCTTCCCCGCGGATGCCGACCCCTTCTTCGAAGAGCACGCCCTGCTCTACCGGAGCATCGAAGAACTCGAGACGTTCTCCGACCAGCTGGCGCGCTTCCAGCCCGTGCTTGGCCAGCTTGCCCAGAGCCCGGACCTGGCCACGCTCTCCGTTGTAATCGACCAGGCATTGTCGATGGGTGCCGGGGCCCCGGAAGAGCTCGCGCCGCTGCTCAACGGCTTCGGTGACGCCACCGTCGCGGTCTACGAAGAGCGTCCGTTGCGCATCTCATGGCAGGATCTCCTGCTCCGGGAGTCCAGCTTCACGACTTCGACGCACAGCATCCTGATCGTCGATCCGGTGCTCGATTTCGACGCACTACTTCCCGCCGGGCAAACCCTCCGCGAAATCCGCGTCCTCGCGGCTGAAATCGGGATCCGCGCCGATCGCGATCTCCGCTTGCGAATCACTGGCTATCCGGCCTTGAACGATGAGGAGATGCGCGGGCTGGTACTCGACGTCGGCTTCGCGGGCATCTTCTCCTTCCTCGTGGTGCTGGCCGTTCTCGGTTGGGCCTTCCGCTCAGGCGCAATGGTGCTCTCGAGCGCAATCACGCTGATCGTAGGACTGGTCTGGTGCGCAGCATTTGGCGCTTTCGCCGTCGGCCGGCTGAACATGGTGTCGATCTCGTTCGCCGTGCTCTTCATCGGACTCGGCATCGACTTCGCGATCCATCTGGGCCTGCACGTTCTCGAGCGGCGTCGGGCGGGCGAGGACCATGCGACCTCCTTCTCGCGGGCCACCGCCGACGTGGGCCCTGCCCTTCTGCTCTGTGCGGTGACCACCGCGGTCGGCTTCTATTCGTTCGTGCCGACGGACTACAAGGGCGTCGCGGAGCTGGGGCTCATCTCGGGCACCGGCATGTTCGTGATCTTCGGTCTCACGATGACCCTCTTCCCGGCGCTGCTCACCCGCGGGCTTCCGCTGCGGAAGGTCCGACAAGCTGCGCGGGGCAGAGGAAGCCGAAAGGCTCCGGCCCCGATGCTCGTGCTCGCACTCGCGGTCGGAGCCAGCCTCCTGGCCGTGCCCGCTGCCCGCCATGTTCGCTTCGACTCCAATGTGGTGAAGATGCGCAACCCGTCGACCGAATCCGTGGAGACCTGGAACGACCTGTTGGAGAGCGGCTCGGGCTCACCGTGGTACATCGATGTGATGGGGCGCGATCTCGATGAGGCAAAGCGGCTCGCCGATGAGATCGGCACCCTCGAACTCGTCTCCGAGGTCCGCGGGCTGACGGACTTCGTTCCGACCGAGCAGGACGAGAAGCTGTTGATCCTGGAGGACCTGGCACTGCTCCTCGACGTCCCGACGGCCGGTGCCAGGCACCCGGCACGGATCGAACCCGCAGTCCAGATCGAAGCCCTGCGCTCACTTCACACCACACTGGCCGATAGCGAGCTGCAGCGCGCAAGCCGTATCTCGGAAAGCGTGGCGGCCTTCCGCGATCGGCTGCGCGTCTTCCTGGAGAGGGTGGAGCAGGAGCCGAATCCAACGCCGCTCTTGCAGGTTCTCGAGCAGAGCCTGCTCGAGCGGTTTCCCGAGCAACTCGAACGTCTGCAGATCGCACTCGATCCCTCACCGGTCGCACTCGCAGATCTCCCGGATCGTCTCCGAACGCGGATGCTCGCCGAGGACGGGACGGCCCGACTCCAGGTCTTTCCCGCCCGCGACCTCTACGACAACCTCGAACTGATCGCATTCGTCGATGCCATCAGGGCCATCGTACCGGAGGCCACCGGGCTCCCGGTGAACCTGGTGGAGTTCGGCCGCGCCACCACCTCCTCGCTGCGCCGCGCACTGACCATTGCCACCGTCGCCATCGCAAGCCTGCTGATGCTGTTGTGGGGCCGACCGGGCGATGCCGCTCTCGCGCTCGTGCCGCTGCTTCTGGCGAGCCTCTGGACCGTGGGGATCATGGGTGCGACCGACCTGCCGTTCAACTTCGCCAACGTCGTGGTGCTGCCGTTGCTGCTGGGCATGGGCATCGATAGCGGCATCCACCTGGTGCGCCGCGCCCGAACCTCTCCGGGGGTGGCCCGGACCCTTGCCACGACCACCACTGGCCGAGCGGTCCTGCTGAGCTCCTTCACCACGCTGGCCAGCTTCGGAAGCCTGGCGACCTCCGCGCACCGCGGCGTCTCGAGCCTGGGCTTGGTGCTGGTGATCGGAATGATCTGCAGCCTGGCAGCCAGTCTGGGCGTCCTGCCGGCCTGGTTGTCGCGAAAGGCGCAACCCGAAACAGCCGAGGACCCGGCAGCCGGAGAACGTCCTTCAGCAGCGAACTCCTGACCCACGGGCGGGCCGATCCGGCTCGCTCCAGGCGCCCTTGGACCGCTCTCGTCTGGGATCAGACGCTCAGTCTTCGAAGCGTCCGAGCAGAGTTCCCTCGAAGGCGTTGAGCTCCTCCATGACCTCGAGGTCGATCCCGCGGAAGCGTTCCACCGCGGCGTCCACGAGCTCGGGCTGGCCCTGCGCCTCGGCCAGTTCGCGGGCCTTGTCCATGATCCAGCCGACATGCCAGATCTCGTCGGCGGAAACCTGCTCGAGCACCTCGCGGGTTTCGGCGCTGACATCCGACCGCTCCTGGTGCTCCTGGTAGCGCGCCATCGCCCGGTGTTCGGCTACGAAGGTCAGAGCGAGCAGATCGATCGGTTTGCGGGTGAGGCCGGCTCGTTTGCCCACCCGCACCTGGTAGCCGTCATTGATGGGAACCGGCACGCCGCCGAGCT
This sequence comes from bacterium, assembly GCA_024226235.1. Classification (GTDB taxonomy): domain Bacteria; phylum Myxococcota_A; class UBA9160; order UBA9160; family UBA6930. The sequence goes on along the minus strand of JAAELW010000396.1, from coordinate 1,095 downwards.
CCCGGATGCGGCGCGTCCACAGCCAGGCATGGCGAGTCTCGTCCGAAAGGTGTTGGGTGAGATTCATCTGGGAAGCCGGATCCAGGAGAACACGCAGAAGGCGGAAGAGCAGATTGGATCCGCGCATCTCCGCATCCCGGTAGTACGAATAGGTGAGGATCTCGGCCTCCAGCGGCGTCTTGGGAATCGCAAGAGTCATGGGCGCATACCCTCCTGGGCTTGATACGGTTCCGACGCCGCCAGCGTACTGCTTTTGCCGCCGCGTCTCACCACCATGCGGCGAGGCAATCCCCCAGGAGAGCCCTCCGGCGATCTACGTCGTGTGTTGGAGGAAACGCCCGGGGCGACCCCCCTGACGATCCGAAACGTCCCGGCACCCCCGCAATGCCGTCATGCGCAGGCAGTAATCCACCGAAACCATTGTCGTGACTGAGAGATGGATCTTGGATCGCGAGATCCCCAAGCGGGTGCTCGGCATCCATTGCTCCATTTCGTCCTTTTCCCCATTCATCCAGCGCGCCGAGGAACTCTGCCTGAACGCCGGAGTGGTCGCCGCGCGCCTGGGTGACCAGGGGCGGCCCTTTGCCGTCGTTGCCAAGGAGCTGCAAGCAACCGCGTCCGATCTGGAGCTTCGGATCGGCAGTGCGATCGATCTCTACCAGGACCTGGCCGAGCTGACGGCCCAATGGGCCACGGCCGAAAAGAAGCGCCAAGCCCTGGCCAGGACCCGCAGCCTGTCTCCCTCCGATGAGCTGGCAGCCATTCTCGAAACACGCATCCGATCCGAAGATGGATCGATCGCGGAATTTTCCCGCAAGACAGCGGACGAGGTCATCACACTCGCTTCATGGAGGGCTTCCAGCGCCGTTGGATGCCTTCGAACTCGGCAAGGAACGACTGGGTCCGCCGAGCGAGGGGCCTCGACATCGAACTCCTCTGCCCCCAACACGGCCCCGTCTTCCGGCGCGGGGACGCGACACGCTTCCTCGACTGGTTCGAGGCGCTCGAGGTGGGGTCCGGCGTTCCCGACTGAAACACGGGAGCGGGTGCAAAGAGAAGGGCCAGTTAAGAAAGGGGCCGGTTCCATTTGTTAAG
>JAAELW010000395.1 GCA_024226235.1 bacterium | reverse complement strand
GGGAAATCGACAACTTAACAAATGGAACCGGCCCCTTTCTTAACACCTTTCTTAACAGCCTTCTTGATAGCTTCAGTTTGGGTAGGCGTTTTGGAATTGGCGGATGCGGGCGGCGTTGGTGCCTAGGTCTCCACGGCCGTCGCGGCTTTTGGAGCGTATGTCGATCTGGGAGCCGCTTGTTTCGGCTGGGCGGATGCGGATCAGGATGTCGTCGACGAATTGGAAGATCCCGGTGGTGTCGAATGCTCGCACGGTGCCGGCTGTCGGCTGGCTGTCGACGACGGTCCAACCGAGTTTCCTGGCTGTGGCTTCTGCCAGTTCGAGCGCACGGGCTGGTTCGGCGTCGGTCGGCAATGTGGCGAGGTCAGGGTAGGCGAGGCGCACCTGGTCCTTGAAGGCTTCCGGGTAGGCCATGTCGCGGCTGAGATCGGCGGGATCCGATGTGAAGGCCGGCGGGTCCTCGAGATCGGTCGTGATGTCGTTGATCGGAGGCAGGTTGCGGCTCGGCCAGGCAGTGGCCAGCAAGACGACGACCATCAACGAACCGCAGGCAATTCCGATCCAGGCCAGGATGCGTCCGGACGCGCCATTCCCGGCTCGGGTCGAACGGAGAGCGATCAGCCCCAGCACCAGCGAGGCAAGCCCCTCGAGGACGCCGAGCAGGAACAGCCATTGGAAGCCGAACATCGGGCTCACCAGGCCGAGGTGGATCAAGACGGGGCCCATGATCGCATCGAAGATGGCCAGAGCGCCGAGGACCCCGGCGACCAGAGCGAGATTGGAACGCTGCATGGATCCTCCAGCCCGCCGGCACAAGGGGGTCCCCGCGGGAAGCATGATCCTAGCAGGCATGCCGAAGGTTGCGGGATTGCTCGGGGTAGCGATGATCTCCACCTTCCCGCCGGAGAGATGCCTTTGTCTGATCTCGTCCTGTCCGAGCGCCGTGGGCCGGTTGTCTGGCTCACGCTGAACCGCCCAGAAGCGCTGAACGCGCTGAACGGCGAGTTGCTCTCCTCGTTCGGGGCCCGGCTCGGCGAGGCGGCCGCAGATCCGGGAGCCCGAGCACTCGTGGTGACCGGCGCGGGCCGCGCCTTCGCGGCCGGGGCCGACATCGCCGAAATGCGCAAGATGACCCCAGCCGAGGGCCGCAGCCTCTCCCAACTCGGTCATGCCGCGTTCGGAGTCCTCGAGGCACTCGAGATCCCGACGATCGCTGCGGTGGATGGTTTCGCGCTGGGCGGCGGCTGTGAGCTGGCGTGTGCTTGCGACTGGATCTACGTCACCGAGCGGGCCAAGCTCGGCCAGCCCGAGGTGGGCCTGGGGCTGATCCCGGGCTTCGGGGGTACGTCGCGCCTGGCACGCAAGGTCGCTCCGGGCTGGGTTCGCGAACTCGTGCTCAGCGGTGAAATGATCGACGCCGAGTTGGCCCTACGCATCGGCCTCGCCAATCGCAGCTTTGCGGATGCAGAGGCGCTCCAGGCGGCGGCCCAGAAGGTCGGCGAGACCGTGGCGGCCAAGGGGCCGGTGGCGGTGGCCGTGGCCAAGCGTCTACTCGTCGAAGGTGCGGACTCCGACGCCCGGGTGGCCCATGCCCTGGAGCAGGAAGCGTTCGGTGGGATCTTTGCGACCGAAGACCGCGCCGAAGGCATGGATGCGTTCCTCGCCAAGCGCGATCCCGAGTTCGTCGGACGTTAAGTGTCTAACTACCTTGTCACGGGCGCCGCAGGCATGATCGGATCGCGCACATCGGAGATGTTGCTCGCCGAGGGGCATTCCGTCGTCGGCCTCGACAACATGAACGACGCCTACGATATCCGGATGAAGCAGTATCGCCTGCGGCTGCTCCAGAATCATCCGGACTTCAGCTTCGTCGAGGCCAGCGTCGCCGATCCCGCGACACTCCGAATTCCCATCCTGCGGGATCACCGCTTCGATGCCGTCTTCAACCTGGCGGCTCGTGCCGGCGTGAGATCGAGCGTCGAGTATCCGTGGATGTACGTGGACACGAACATCGCGGGTACGCTCAACATGCTGGAGCTGTGTCGCGAGCATCGCATCTCGAAGTTCGTGCTCTCTTCGACGTCGAGTCTCTATGGCGCGTCCAATCCGTGTCCCTACACCGAGGATCAGGACACCAGCCGCCCGCTCTCTCCCTACGCCGCATCGAAGGGAGGCGCCGAGGCGCTGGCCCATACCTATCATGCCTTGCATGGCATCGATGTCTCCATCATGCGCTACTTCACCGTCTACGGCCCGGCGGGGCGTCCGGACATGGGCGTCTTCCGCTTCGTGCAGCGCATTCGCGAGGGGTTCCCGATCATCGTCTACGGCGACGGCACGATGTCCCGTGATTTCACTTTCGTCGATGACATTGCGCGGGGGACGATCGCGGCAGTGCGGCCGCTCGGTTTCGAGATCATCAACCTGGGGGGTGACCGTCCCTTCCAGGTCAACGAACTGATCCGCACCATCGAGCAGGCTCTCGGTCGCAAGGCCATCATCGAGTACGAGCCCGCCCACCCGGCCGACGTGCCAGCGACCTGGGCGAGCATCGACAAGGCAGCGGCGCTGCTCGACTGGGTCCCCCAGATATCGCTTGAAGACGGAATCGCTCGCTGCGTCGCCTGGTACGAGGAAGAGCGCAGCTGGGCCCATCGCATCGAGGCGTACTAGCCCGACGAGCCTGCCGCTTCAGCTGGCGTCGAAACCCGCGACGTAGGGGATGGTCGCGCCCTGGGCCTCGATCGCGTCGCCGGCCTCGAGCAGCACGCGGGTGGCGTTCCAGGTGCCCTCGAGCAG
>JAAELW010000394.1 GCA_024226235.1 bacterium | reverse complement strand
TACCGCATCATCGTGTACATCTCGCCGAGCGAGTTGCTGACCGGCGTACCGGTCGCGAAGGTGAGCCCCCGGCCCGGCGTGCGGCTCTGCAGGTACCGTGCCTTCATCAGCAGATCGAACGCGCGGTTGGAACCGCCGGTCTGAATCCCGGCTACCCGATCCATCTTCGTCGGGGTTTCCAGGTTCTTATACATATGAGCCTCGTCGATGAACACCTGGTCGATGCCCAGTTCGTCGAAGAACAGCCCGCCATCCTTGGCGCCGCTCCCCGTCATCTCCTTGAGCTTCGCCTTCCGGCCGGCCTTCAGCTTCTCGATCCGCTTCGTGATGTTCCGGGACAGCGATCGATCCTCGACCGAGGCGAGCAGCTCTTCGTACTCGGCCAGTTGATCGGCCAGGAACCGCGCCTGAAAGCCGGGTGACATCGCGATTTTCTCGAAACTGCTGTGGGTCATCACGATGCCGTCCCAATCGCCGGTCGCCATGCGTGCCTTCAATAGCTGCCGGCGCGCTTTCGCCAGATCCTGCTTCGTGGCCACCAGGAGGTTGGCGTCCGGATAGAGCACCAGGAACTCACGGCTGAACTGCTCCAGCATGTGATTGGGCACCACGTAGAGCGGCTTCTGGGCGAGGCCGGTGCGCTTCATCTCCATGCCGGCCGAGACCATCGTGAACGTCTTACCGGCGCCGACGACGTGCGCCAGGAGCGTGTTGCCCGAGGACATGTTCCGCCAGATCGCATGCTTCTGATGCGGGCGCATGGTGATCGCGCTCGACATCCTCGGAAACGTCAGATGCTCGCCGTCGAACTCGCGCAGGCGCAGGTTGTTGAAGTGTTCGTTGTAGTGGCAGACCAGACGCTCGCTGCGCTCCGGGTCCTCGAAGGCCCAATCGCCGAACCGCGCCTTGAGCTCCGCTTGCTTCTCGCGCGCCAACAGCGTTGCTTCCTGGTCGACGACATAGGTATCGCTTTCGCCGGGACCGCCCGGTATCCGGCGGCGGACGGTGGGGGAGCGCATGTTGAGCGCTTGCTCCACCAGGGTGAAGGCGTCGACGTCCTCGGTGCCGTACTCGCTGATCGCCGCCGCGGAGGTGCGGTAGCCGCTGGCCGGCCTGACCTTCCACAGCGCTTCCTTCCGCACGTACTCGACGCTGACGCTGCTGGGAGCAATGCCGATCGTCTCGACCAGGAACCGCTGAACGTCTTTGGCCGGGATCCACGGCGTCCCCAG
>JAAELW010000393.1 GCA_024226235.1 bacterium | reverse complement strand
GGTTCCGTCTCCGGAGGAGGATGCCGGTGCCGACGAAGATCGGCCTGCGGTAGGTGAACCTCCGGCGACCGCCGAGCATCTCGAGGCCCGGAGCCCGGCAACAGTAGGAATCCAGCCATGATTCCGGTGTAGCTCGATGACCGTCAGGCCCGCGCCGTCCCATCGGTTCTGGCTCACCGTCGGCGCGTGGGGTCGCGTTGACTGAGGCTCACTCTTCGCGGTCGTGGCCGAACACTTCATCCAGGGAACGCGCTGCATGGCACGGCCTCTGCCAGAAGCTGGTCGAGTAAGCAGGGAACGCCGGCCGATCGAGGGCGCGGAATGCGGTCTCATCCAGCCACGCAAGCCGGCGTGCAGCCTTCCAGCACTCGGACCGACTCGACGCAGAATATTCCAAAATCGAATATTTGAGCGGGCTCTCCCGGACCCCGGCGACCGCCGTCGACGACGATCTGTACTGACGGCCTGCAGCCTCTCCAGGACGCGATCACCAGGGGTGGAAGAGGCGGAAGCCGCGAGCTATCCGACGGGTTCGATCGATCTTACGCCGTGTTGCCGCCCTCTGTGATAACATGTCTCTCGTGCAGAGGGAGTCCCTCTGCAGGAGGTGCCTGATGGGACAGATGGAGCTGCTGAGACAGGACGACGGCATCCGGGCCGTGTCACCGATGCTCGAGCTCGGTGCCTACGAGGCGCTCTGGGCGCGCCCCGAGACCACGTTCCATCGCCTCGCCAACCGCTTCCGCGACCGGCCGGGAGCGCTGCCGTCGGACTTCGTCGATCACGGCGAGGCGCTCGAGATGGCGAAGACCGTGGTCGCGATGCTTCGGGAAGCTGAGGTCGACCGCTTCGATCTGCGCGTCCACGGCACCCTGGAGTACCCCGAGCGCCTGCGGGACGCGAAGAACCCGGTCGAGGTCCTGTATTTCATGGGCTGGTGGAGCCTGGTGTCCACGCCCTGCGTCGCCGTCGTGGGCTCGAGGAAACCGACCGATGGCGGCATCCGCAGAGCACGCAAGCTCACCCGCAACCTGGTGGCGGACGGTTGGACGATCGTCTCCGGCCTGGCGGACGGAATCGACACCATCGCCCATACCACGGCGATCGAGTCGAAGGGCTTCACGATCGGCGTGCTCGGAACCCCGCTCAACAAGGCTTACCCGCGCAAGAACGCCGAGCTCCAGAAGCGCCTTGCCCGCGACCACCTGGTAATCAGCCAGGTCCCCGTCTACCGCTATTCCCAAGAAGACTATCGCTCCAACCGCGCCTTCTTCCCCCAGCGCAATTACACCATGGCCGCGCTCTCCGAGGCCACGATCCTCGTCGAGGCAGGCGAGACGTCCGGCACGTTGGTCCAGGCCCGGGGAGCCCTCCAGCAGGGCCGCAAGCTCTTCATCCTGGACAGCTGCTTCCGCAACCCGAAGCTCGACTGGCCGCACCAGTTAGAAAGCCAGGGCGCTATCCGCGTGCGCGACTACGAAGATTTCCGCCG
>JAAELW010000392.1 GCA_024226235.1 bacterium | reverse complement strand
TGGCCCCCCTCTTAACAGCCAACTCAACAAACGTGCTTGGCCCTTTGCTTGACGCGCCTTCGGGTCTAGCGGCGTTTCAGGCCTGGAAGGAGCTGGAGGTAGGTGCTGAGCCCGATCGTTACCACGGCGCAGCCAACTGCAACGAAGAGGCGTCCGCCACCGAGGGCCCGGCGGGCAATCTGAGTGCCCCTCTCCAGCTCTTCCGGTGTGAGCTCCTCGGGGCCCGGCGGGAGTTGCTGGAAGCCCTCGATCAGGTCGGGAAGGGCAAACAGCAGCGCGAACAGGATGAAGAAACCGACCAGGTAGAGCAGCGTGAGCGTGAAGGTCGGGCGGTAGGGCGCGCGGCGGCGTAGCGGAGGATGTTCGGGAGACGCCATCGGGCCCAAGGCTAGCGCCGTCTCTGCTACCGTGCCGACGTGTCCCGACTGGTGGTGATCGACGGGGCGAACTTCCTCTACCGCGCCTTTTTCGGGGTGCCGCCGCTGCGCAATGGCGAGGGCTTCCCGACGAATGCGGTCTACGGGTTCGCGAACATGCTGCGCAAGGTGCTCCGAGAGGAGGCGCCCGATGGCATCGTGATCGCGATGGATCCGCCCGGGGGTTCCTTCCGAAAGGAGCTCTATACCGAGTACAAGGCGAACCGGGATGCACAACCCGAGGATCTCTCCGCCCAGATCCCGGTGGCCCGAGAGCTGATCCAGGCCTTCGCGATTCCGATCTTCGAGGTTCCGGGCTTCGAGGCCGATGACGTGATTGCCAGCCTCGTCGAGCACTCACCTCCCGAGTTGGAGGTCGTGATCGTCTCGACCGACAAGGACTTGATGCAGCTGGTCAGCGATCGGGTCGTGCTGCTCGATACGATGAAGGACAAGCGGATCGGCCCGGCAGAGGTCGAGGCGCGCTTCGGCGTGCCGCCGGTGCAGCTGCTCGATGTCCGGGCCCTGGTAGGTGACCCCTCCGACAACATTCCCGGCGTGAAGGGGATCGGCGAGAAGGGCGCCGCCAAGCTGATCGGCGAGTGGGGCGATCTCGAGACCCTGATTGCGAACGCGTCCAAGGTCAAGGGCAAGAAGGCGAGGGAGGGTCTGGAGGGGCAGGCCGACGAGGCACGCCTGTCCAAGCGGCTCGCAGCCCTGCGCACGGATGTTCCGCTGCCACGCAAGGCCACGGACCTCGACGTCCCCGAGCCGGATACCGACGCCCTTCGAGAGATCTACCAGCGCCTCGAGTTCACTCGTCTGCTCGACGATCTCGAGGGGGGAAGACCGACGGAGGCGGCGCCGGAAATCCCTACCGATCTGCTGACCACGAAGGCCCAGCTCTCTGCCTGGCTGAAGGGCACCGAGAAGCAGGGGCTCTGCCTCGCACTGGTTGGGGGCGATCCCGAGAGCGGTCTCGTCGGTGAGCCCGCGGGCTTGGCGATCGCTTGCAAGGATCGGGTCGCCTACCTGCCGCCAGGCCACACGGTGCTGCTTCCGACCTGCGAGCTCAGCTGGGACGAGGCGCTCAGTGCGATCGGTGCGCAGCAGGCCGGCGGCCGGGGCGCAGTCTGGTGGGGTCGGGACACCAAGCGCATCCAGACCGTCTTTGCCGAGGCGGGGGTTCCGTTGCCGGTGCCGGTCTTCGATGTGGAGCTGGCGGGTTTCCTGCTCGATCCAGCAGCCCATCGCACGACCGCAGGTCTGGCCCAGAGATCACTCGGCCGCAGCGTGCGCAGCTTCGAGGAGATCGCGGGCCGCGGAGCGAAGGCCATCCCGCCCCACGAGCTGCCGATCGACGTCGCCGGCCCCTGGGCTGGTCAGGAAGTCGCAGCCCTGCGGGATCTGCAGGGCCCGCTTCGAGAGCGGCTTGCGAGCGATGAACTCGATGGTCTGTTCGATGATGTCGAGCTTCCGCTGACGGCCGTTCTTTCCGAGATGGAGCGCGCGGGCGTACGCATCGACGAGGCAAGGCTTGCGGAGCTGTCCGACGAGTATGAGAGCGAGTTGTCTCGCATCCAGGGGCGTATCTACGAGTTGGCTGGTGAGGAGTTCACGATCGCCTCACCGAAGCAGCTGCAGGTGATCTTGTTCGACAAGTTGAAGTTGCCGCCGATCAAGAAGACCAAGACGGGGTTCTCGACCGATGAGGGCGTGCTCGAGCAGCTCGCCAGCCAACATGACCTTCCCGGGGAGATCCTGGCCTATCGCCGACTCGCCAAGCTGAAGAGCACCTACGTCGATGCGCTGCCCCCGCTGGTGAACGAGGCCACCGGCCGCATCCACCCCACCTTCAACCAGACCGGTGCGGCCACCGGTCGGCTCTCGTCTGCCCATCCGAACGTCCAGAACATCCCGATCCGAACCGAGCAGGGTATCCGCATCCGCGAGGCGTTCATTCCGGCGCAGGGCAACGTGCTCGTCTCGGCGGACTACAGCCAGGTGGAGCTGCGCGTGATGGCGCACTTCTCCCGCGACGCCAGCCTGATCGACGCGTTCCATTCGGGCGACGACATCCATCGGCGAACCGCCGCCGAAGTGGGTGGCATCGACCCTGCCGAGGTCACGTCCGCGCAGCGCGAGGCCGCCAAGGCCATCAACTTCGGAATCATCTACGGGTCGAGCGCCTTCGGCATTGCGAACCAGCTCGGCATTGCCCAGGCAGAGGCCCAGCAGACCATCGATCGCTACTTCGCCCAGTACGAGGGGGTGCGCCGCTTCCTCGAGGAGACGAAGGCTGCGGCCAAGCAGGATGGTTTCGTGCGCACACTGCTCGGCCGGCGCCGCTATCTCCCGGATCTGGATTCTCGCAATCGCGCGCTGCGGATGGCCTCCGAGCGCATGGCCGTGAACACGGTCATCCAGGGCACGGCTGCCGACCTGATCAAGAAGGCGATGATCGAGGTTTCCGATTTCTTGCGCGCGGAGGGTCTGGCGGCACGGATGATCCTCCAGGTGCACGACGAGCTGGTCTTCGACACACCTGCCGCCGAGGCGGACGCTCTCGGTGAGGGGGTACGGGCGATCATGGAGGGCACCTATGCGTTGAATGTGCCCCTGGTGGTCGATGTGGGCTCGGGGGAGCATTGGCGGGCCGCCCATTGAGGGGCCTCGGCACATCGAATAGCCGGCCTCCCGGGTGCGTCGAACTGAGCGACCCATGAGGAAGCTCCTGTGACTGCTGAGTTCGCCGGCCCGCCCGACGACGAGGCGATCCGGCTGGCCAAGGCCGGGGATGCCGATGCCTATCGGGTGCTCGTGGAGCGCTACCAGGGCCGGGCCTTCCGCCTTGCGCTGCGGGTGCTCCGCGACGAGGACGCGGCACGTGACGCAGTCCAGGATGCCTTCATCAAGGCCTGGAACGCGCTCCCGAAGTTCGAGGGGCGCTCCAGGTTCTACACCTGGCTGTACCGACTCGTGATGAACCAATGCCTCGATGCCAAGCGCCGCGACAAATCCGACCGCCACCTGGAGTGGGAGGAAGGGGGGGCGGTGGAGGCCGAGCTGGCCAAGGCCCCGCCCGAGGAGGTGGACGGCGTGTCCTTCGCGCCCGCGGCTGCGGTAGCTCGCAAGCAGCTCAGGCGTCAGCTGGCAGACGCGATCGCCCGCCTGCCCGAGACCGCCCGGGAAACGCTGATGCTCCGGGATGTCGACGGGCTCTCGTATTCGGAGATTGCCAAGGCCCTCCAGATTCCAAAGGGGACGGTGATGAGCCGTCTCCACTACGCACGCAAGCAGCTTCAGGGCTTCTTGCTCGAGGTCGGTGCCGCACCGGCCACGCCATCGCCGGGAGATTCCTGATGACCCGACCGCTCGATGAACACCAGATCCAGCAACTGGCTGCCTACCATGACGGCGAGCTCGGCTTGCTGGCCCGCTTGCGAGTCCGGCGCTGGCTGAGTTGGGATGCCCAGGCCCGCCGCGAACTCGACGGCTTTGCCACTCTCGGCGAACTGCTGCGCGAACAGGAGTCGCTGGCGGCCACACCGGATCTGTGGCCTGGGATCGAGCAGCGCCTGCCGCAGCGCGCCGAGCTCCGGGAAGCGCCGCTGTCGGCCCGCTGGCGGGGCGGCTGGCTGCCGGTCGGGGCGCTTGCCGCGGCTGCCGCCACGGCTCTCGTGTTGGCCGTCGGCCTGGATTGGAGCGATGCTCCGGATTCCCGCTCGGTGCGCTGGCTGGATACGGGCAACCGCGCGGCGGCGGTCCTCCAGGATGACAGCGAGGCCACCATCATCTGGATCCTGGATGCGAATGACCAGGCTTCGAGGAGGATCGATCGTGGAATCAGCTAGTCGTCGTGATGATCGCAGTCGGGCGCGGAGCTGGCCCGGCGTGCTCGTCGGGGCGCTCCTGCTCTTCGCGGGCGGCCCTGCGCTGGCTGAGGGCCCGACCTTCGAATTTGCTGTGACAGTCCTCCACGCAACCCCTGAAGGCTCCGTGGGCAAGGGAGCCGGGCGCTACGACCAACTCCTGCGCCGCCAGGTCCGGTACGAGGGGCTTCGCGTGGTGAAGACCAAGCAAGCCAGGGTGGCCGCGCACCAGATCGGCAGCCTGAAGCTTCCCGACGGCGATACCTTTCGTTTTCGACCGATCGATCCGGAGGGCCCCGGCGCACTGGTGGCTATCGAGGTCGGCTCGACCCAGGGTGATTTTCGCCTGCCAAAGGGAAAACCGCTGATTCTCGGGGGCTCGGAGTGGAACGGAGGAAGGCTGGTGGTCGTGTTGGAGTTGGAGGATTGACT
>JAAELW010000391.1 GCA_024226235.1 bacterium | reverse complement strand
TTCAGTTTCCGCCGAAGCTGGGTCAGCAACGCTAGCAGTGGCAGCCAATCCGGGGACGCGCGGCGGGGACCTTCCCCAGAAAGTCCCCCCACAGTACCCCCACCCCGTCATCGTCGATTCTACCGCGGAGCGCTAAGTCATTGGAACAGAAGCGCTTCCATGGCGCGCCCGGCACGACTCGAACGTGCGACCCCCAGTTCCGCAAACTGGTGCTCTATCCAACTGAGCTACGGGCGCTTCCACGGCGGTGCCCGAAGGCGGCCTGCAAGCGGCGCGGATCCTAGCGAACCTGCGCGGGGCGGGAAGCTGGCGGAGAGGGTGGGATTCGAACCCACGGTAGGTTTCCCTACACACGCTTTCCAAGCGTGCGCCTTAAGCCGCTCGGCCACCTCTCCGGGTTGATTCCGGCTGTTCGATCGGATCTCGCGGATGCCAAAACGCGAGTGTTCACATGGACTTGGCGGAGAGGGGGGGATTCGAACCCCCGGTAGGGTTGCCCCTACGCAGGTTTAGCAAACCTGTGCCTTCAGCCACTCGGCCACCTCTCCCACCCGGAGCCGCGGGCTCCGGGGAGGGCGTAGGATACCGGCTCGCGATGGGCCCGAAACCCCCGGGGAAGGTCGCCAGGACCCATCCGTCAGGGAAGGTGCCTGGCCCTGATCTTCACAGCTCTCGAGGGCTCAGCGGCTGGGGATGTCCCGGTCGAGGACGGTCTTGCGTTCGTCGCGGTGGGCGGCCTCGATCGCGCGGTCGCAGATTTCGCGGACGAGGTCGGAGAGCGGGGCCAGCGCGCGGTCGGAGGTGTTCATGCCGGAGCGGGCTCGGATGTACTCCTTCAAACGGCTTGCGACGATCAGGATCTCGCGGGGGACATCGTCGGACGGAGCTGCCGGCGGGGTGGGCGGGGGCATTCGGCGTTGGGGCTCGCGGGGCGTTGGGGCCGGCTTCGGGGTCGCTTTCGGGGCCGACTTCGGAGTCGCCTTCGGGATCGGCTTCGGAGTCGCCTTCGGGATCGACTTGGGAGCAGCCTGATCGCGCTTCCACTCGGCGGCGGTCGGGCTGCACTGCTCCTCGGCCCAGGCTTCGCGGTGATTCATCGTCGGAAGGTGCGCGTCCCAACAGCTGACCGTGCAGAATACGAAGGCAGTGTTCCGGCGGTTGCAGGTGGAGACGTTGCAGGTGTAGTAGGGCGTCTGGAACGGAATCGTATCTCGACACGAACTGCAGCGGCGCCAACCTTCATCGCTCATCACTTCTCCTTCGGCAGATGGGGACGGTAGCCAAAGCGGAGTCAATCCCCCGCCTGCTCGAACACGCCAGCCAAACGCTGCAGTACGATCTCCTCGCTGCGTGACACACTGCGCAGGCCCACCATGCCGCCGGCGGCCTCGGCCACACCGCGGGCCCGCACGAGGACAGTCTCCTCGAGGCGCAATCGGCCCTCGACGCTGAGCTGGTCGAGCAGCGCTTCCACGTAGCCACGCCAGGCCTCGAACAGCCGCTCGTCCGGCGGGCCGGTCAGCCACTCGGAGAGAAGCTGCAGACTCTGGGAGTCGCGGTCCAGGCCCAGGCTCTGTGCGGCTTCGAGGATCGCGGTGCGCTCTTTGTCGTCGAGCTGACCGTCGGCCCAGGCCACCTGCACCAACGGGATGAGCCCCAACGCGCGCAGCGTCTGCTCATGGACGCCTAGAGCCTGGAGTGAGACCTGGAGCGTCTCGTCGCCGAGCGGGGCGTCGGCAGCGAGCACGTGCTCGCTCCAACGCAGTTCGCGCCTGGCGAACACCTCGCCGAGCTGCTGGCCTCGGGTCGTGAGCGCCAGCCGCGAGGCCAGGATCCGGTTGATGTTCCGGAACAGCACCGCGGCAATGCGCGGGTAGCGACGGGCGAGTTGACCGATCGCCTCCTGCGAGAGCCGCAGCAGCCGGGCGTCTTCGACGACCTCGGCGTGGGTAGTGTGCTCGCCGTGGAACAGGCCCGCCTCGCCGATCGTATCGCCGCGGTCGTGCAGGGCGGCGACCAGGTTGCGATCGCCCGCGTCGACCCAGCTTCGCACCGTTCCGGCGATCACCACATACATGCCATCTGCCGGCTCACCCGCATGGAAGAGGCGGCGGCCGGCTGGCGCTGTGATCAGGGTGCCCATCAATGCGACGATCCGCGCCTGGGCCGCGCGCAGGCCCCGGAACAGGCCGATCGAATGGCGCGGGTCCTCACCGAGATCGAGGCTCACCAGATCCCAGAGCGTGACGATCCGCATCCGCGCGCAGAGCGCCGGCGTCAGCGTGACGTCGGTGAGCCATGCGAAGGCCAATGCGAAGGCCGCGAGCACGCCGATCTCCCGCTGCGTCGAGAGATCACTCGCCAGCATGCACAGGAAACCCGTACAGAGCGCCATGCTGGTCACCGTAACCGGCGGACCCACTGCAGCCAGCGTGGCGGCAGTGGCCGCTTCCTCGTCTCCCAGCCTCTTGGCATCGCGGATGAAGCGGGCGAAGTAGTGGATGGTGTCGTCCACCGCGATGCCCAACACGATCGGCGCAATCAGGCTCGTGCCCGGGTTCAGGCTCACGCCCGTCCAGCCGAGCGCTCCGAAGTACACTCCGACCGGGACGACATTCGGCAGCAACGCGACCAGACCCACCCGGAAGGAAACGAAGAGTGCGACCAGCACGAGATAGATGATCGCGAAGGCCGCAAGCACCGCGCGCGTCTGCCCGCGGATGATCTGATCGAGGGCACCGCTGATGATGATCGAAGTGCCGGTCACCCGGGCGTCGATCGAATCGGGCAGCTCGCCCAACCGCGCGGAGATGCGCTCGGTCAACGCGGTGACGTCGTCCGAGTCGATCACCTTTGCACGCACTCGCACGATCGTTCGCTGATAGGCGACATCGACCAGGTTTCGCAGCTCACGGCTCTCGCCGAAGAGCAGGATCTGACTCACCAGCCGCTGGCGCTCCGGCAGAGCGAACCATTCGGGGTCGTTCTCGTGGAAGCCGCGGTTCAACAGCTTCAGGTGATCGACCAGCGAGGTCGTTTCGCCGACCGACGGGTCCTCGGCGAGCCACGCTTGAAGGGCTTCGATCTCACGCAGATGCTCCGGGCGCTTGAAGGTGCCGCGTGTCTCGCCCTCGAGCACGATCAGCAGCGGGTTGGCGCCGCCGAGCCTCTCGTTCACAGCCTCGAAATCCTGGCGCACACGAGAATCCGACGGAAACTTGCGGATCTGATCGGAACCGACGCGAATGGAAGCTGCGCCCAGAAGCGCAAGGGCCAGTGTGGCCGCGAACGCTCCGAAGATCCACGGACGGCGGCGCACTGCGAAGTGCGCGACTCGCGCAGCGACGGGGGCACTGCGGCCCGTCGCAGGGGGGTGGCGTTTCGGCAGAGGCAGGAAGGCCAGTACTGCCGGTGTGAGCGTGAGAGCGGCCACCACGGTGCAGCCGACCCCGATCACCGAGAGCAGGCCGAACTCGCGCACCGCCGGAAGCGGTGACAACACCAGCGTGGCGAAGCCGATCGCAGTCGTCAGACCGGTCAACAGGACTGGCAGCTGAACCTGGCTCGTGGCCAGTGCGGCCCGGGCCGCGGGGCTCTCAGCCTCGACCTCGTAGTACTCGCTCACCACGTGGATCGCGTAGGAGATGCCAAGAGTCGTCAGCAGCACCGGCACCAGCACGGTAATCGTGTTCAACACGTGACCCGTCGACACCACCACCGCCAACGTCCAGATGACGGCCACCGCTACCGTGGCGAGCGGCAACAGCACGCCGCGTAGCGTGCGGAAGGCCAGCAGCAGCACGAGAGAAACCACACCGAGGATCAGCGCGGGAAGCAGCAGCGTCTCGCGAACGAGCACCCGCGCGTTTTCGACTCCAAGATGCGGACCACCGGTGAGCCAGATCTCCGCCTCTCCAGCCTCTTCGTGGGCGACCTCCAGTACGCGATCACTGACTTCGTGCTCCCGATACTCGCGGCTGGTCAATGGAACCAGCGTGAGGAGAAGGGCCGTCGCAGCCTCATCCCGAGCCACCAGACTGCCGGCAGTGAACGGATTATCCATCACGGCGGCGCGCAGAGCTGCAAGGCCCGCCGTGTCGCGAGGGATGGAAGCCACGAACGGGCCAATCTCGAGCCCTTCCTCGCTGCCGACCACATTCACCGCATTGGTGAGTGACACGACACTGCGGATCTCCTCCATCGCCGTCAGCCGGCGGGTGATCCGGTCGATGCGCTCCAGTGCGTCCGTCGTGAAGAGGTTTTCGGTCGCGAAGCCCAGCACCAGGCTGTCGTCGCTTCCGAAGCGCCGCCGAGCGTCATCCAGGAACGCGCGCTCCGGGTCGTCTTCGGGTAGCAGGCTCTCGATCCCGGGCTCGATGACCAGCCGCAGCCGACCCGTCCCCGGATCGACCAGCACGGCCAGCGCGAGCAGCGTCGCGGCGAGCACGACGGCCAATACCCAGCCGGAGTGCTGCTCGATCGCCTTCCTGAGCACCACGGCTCAGTCCACCGACCGCCCTAGTGTGGCGAGTTCGAAGATCCGTCGTTTGATCTTCACATCCACTTCGAGAGCGGTCACCTCCAGGCTCGTCGTCGAGCCCTCCAGCATGTCCTGCATGCGGAGCAGGCCGGGGATGCGCACGCCGTCCCGCTCGATCACCGAACCGAGATCGACCCGCATCACCTTGCGAAGCTCACCACCGGGCTCGAACATCTCGCTCTTCATCGGTATGCAGGTTTCCTGGGTCACGTAGGTCACGACCTTCTCGTAGGCGGAGCCGCTCTCGGGCTGCTTCTCCTGGGCGAACGCATCCACCGCCACACCGTCCAGCTCGCTGGCCGCCAAGCGCTCGGTGGCCCCCGCAAGCGCCAGGCCCTGGAGCTGCTGGAAGTCCTCGTAGGAGAAATCGCTGCCGAACAGCGAGCCAGACACCGATTGCGAATTGATGCGTCGGGTCTTCTTCAGCTCCGGCGAGTAGAGGAAGAGATCCGTCCCATTGTCACGCTCGATCAGCAGTACCGATGCCCCACGCACGTCTTCCGGGCTCCTCACCTGGATCAAGACCCGCGACCGTTTCGGCTTGAACCGCTGCCACCAGATCTTTGCCGTGAGCTCCCGAAAAGAGCCACCGCGGTCTTCGGTACGAAGTGTCACTTCCTGGATGCTGCTCTGCTTCGGGAAGTTGGCGCGGACGCAACCGGCAAGCGTGTCGAGTCCCCCTTCCGCGAGTGCAGGGCCCCCGAGGAGCAGCAAGGGGCCTATCAGCATCCAGTGGAGTTTGCGGCGAAGGGAACGTTTCATCCCGGATACAATACCACGAGCCCGGCCGACGGAGCCTATGGGCGGCTGACCCAGATCGCGCCGGATTCGCCGGTGTCGAGCCTCCACGGTTGACGATCCGGGGTGCATCCACCCATCGTGA
>JAAELW010000390.1 GCA_024226235.1 bacterium | reverse complement strand
GCAAAGCCCCCTTTTCAACAACAACTGAATTCTTAACTCCGGCCCCGTTTCTTAATGTCCGTTCGACGCCTCACCTGCCAGCGCCTTGTAGGCCGAGAGCACGATACTGCCACCGCGAATATCACCCATGATATTCGGAGCCATCTTGTTCATCACGTAGGCAACCGACATCCGCGCATCGAGATCGATTACCGCGAGTGACCCACCCCAGCCGCCCCAGAAAAAGGTCCGCGGGTTGGGGCTGAGCGGAAAGGTGGGATCGACGAGGCCGAAGCCCATCCCGAAGCGAAGCGGAACTCCCAACACCTTGTCCTTGCCCTGCGTCTGCTCTTCCAGGGCCCGGGCCACGCCGGCTTCGGATAGCAACCGCACTCCCTCGACCTCGCCACCGCACGCAAGGGCGGAATGCACCCGCGCGACGGAGCGCGCATTGCCCTGCCCTCCGGCAGCGGGGATCTCGGCACGACGCCAGGCCGCGGCTCGCGGCTCCGTTCCGTTGATCGGGCAACTCGCCATGGTGCGAGCACCAATCGAATCGGGATCCCCCTGTGCGGAGTTCGGCGCCTGACCGGGAGGGATCAGCTCGCCGACCCGGGCATCATGGGCCGGGTCGAGCCCGATGTGGAAATCCGCACCCAACGGCTCGGCGACTTCCTCCCGGAAGAACGTCCCGATGCTCTTGCCCGTAATCCGCCGGATGATTTCACCCTGCAAGAAGCCCTGCGTAACCGCGTGATAGCCGGATCCATCGCCTGGAACCCACCAGGGCGTCTGTGCAGCCAGCCGCGACACGATGGCATCCCAATCGTAGAGGTCATCGGCGGTTTCGAGCGGCGGATCGAAGCCCGAGAGCCCCGCGCTATGGCTCATCACGTGCTTGACCAGCACACCGTCCTTGCCATTCGCAGAAAACTCGGGCCAGTAGGTTGCGACCGGTGCATCGAAATCCATGAGCCCACGATCAGCCAGCATCAACATGCAGGTTCCAGCCATCGTCTTGGTCGTGGAATACACGTTGACGATCGTGTCCTTGCACCAGGGCCGCCCGCTCGAATCCGCATCGCCGGCCCAGAGGTCTACGACCGGTGCACCGTCCAGCGTCACCGCAGCCGAGGCGCCGAGTTCGTTTCCCCCCTCGAAGTTCGCCGAGAATGCCTGGCGAACGGGCTCGAAGCGAGGATCACAGTATCCCTGGATGTCCATTCCTGTCTCCTTCGCCGCCATGCTGGGGTAGACCGCCGCGGGATACAAGCCCTAGGATCTCCGGAACGAACGCGCCCGACGGAATGTCTTCCAGCAACCAGGAGTACCCGAATGTCCCTTCGAATGAGCCAGGCCGAGCGCGAGACATTCCTGATGGATCTGCACGTGGGCGTCATCAGCATCGAACGCCAGGATGCGGCACCCCTCTGCGTGCCGATCTGGTACGACTACACGCCCGAGCGAGGTGTCTGGGTGATCACGAGCGAAAAATCCGAGAAGGGTCGCGCCCTGGCAGCCGCGGGCCGCTTCTCCCTGTGCGCCCAGACCGAAACCGCGCCCTACAAATATGTGAGCGTCGAGGGCACCGTGACCGAAACACGACCCGGCGAGCTCGAACGGGACGAGCGCCCGATGGCTCACCGCTATCTGGGCAAGGAACTCGGCGACCAATACGTGGCGGGCTCCGGAAACGATGACAACCTCGTCTTCGCGATATCGCCGGAGCGATGGCGCACCGTCGACTACACGAAACTGGGGGGCTAGCGCCTGAAGCTCCGGCGCGGCCTCTCGATCAGCAGGTAGATTACGGGGACGAGGAAGAGCGTCATCATCGATGCCACCAGCAGGCCCGAAATCACTGCGATGCCTAGCGGCGCCCAGAATTCGCCGCCCTCGGCGATGCCCAGCGTCAGCGGCAACAACCCGGCAATGGTCGTGATGGTGGTCAGAAGCACCGGACGGAAACGGGTCTGTGCGGCCTGGGCAACGGCATCGGTGAGCGGCAGGCCCGCGCGGCGCAGACGGTTGATCGCATCGATCAGCACGATCCCGTCATTCACGACGATGCCCGTGAGCGACACGATTCCGATGAACACCATGAAGCTGAACGGCGTGCCGGTGACGAGCAAGCCCAGAGTGACTCCGATGATCGAGAGTGGAACTGCGATCAGCACGATGAACGGCTGTCGCAGGGAGTTGAACTGCACGGCGACAATGGCGTAGATCAGCACCGCAGCCCATTTGAGGGCATCCCACAGACTGGCGTAGGATCGGTCACGTTCCTCGGTTTCACCGCCGAACTCGAGATCGATGTCATGGGGCAGCGGGAGCGCCGCCAGCGCCTGGCGGGCCGAAGCCTCGAGAACGACCGACGACGCTCCCCCGGAGACGTTCGCACGGACGGTCACCGTGCGGCGCGTGTCGTGCCGGAAGATCGCGTCATGGGTGAAGCGCAGGTCCACCGTGGCCACCTCGCCCAGGGGCACGATCGCACCGGAGGCCCCGCGCAGAGGAAGCTCGCGCACCCGTTCGAGGGTCTGGCCGTAGCTTTCCGGAGCCTGCAGACGCAGATCGACACGCTCACCGCCGATCCACATGCGTCCGATTTCGATTCCGTGAAACGCGGTCAACAGCGCACGGGAAACCTGATCCGGCGCGATTCCAAAAAGCGCGGCAGCACGGGGACGATCGACATCGATATGGATTTCCGGTTTGGTGTCGTCGTAGTCGACGCGCACGTCCTCGGCCATGGCGAGCGAGGCGAGTTCGGCCTCCACGCTCCGCGCGGCCACAGCGATGGTGGAGAGGCTCTCTCCCTTCACACGGATGGCGAGAGCCGCACCGACACCCGGCCCTTCACTGGGCTCGTGCACATCGATCTCCACCCCGGCAAACGGGGCGAGATCCGTCCGCAGATCGCGAACAATTTCGGTCTGGTTGCGACGCCGCTCGGCGCTGGGAACGAGTTCCACGTTGATGCGCCCGTACTCGGGCCCATAACGTCCGGACTCCCGCGTATCGGTCGAAAGAGCGCCGGTATCGCCCGTCGTGAGTACGTAGCTCGCGACTTCCGGTAACTGAGCGACCGTCTGCGAGAGCAGCTCTCCCACCCGGTTCGTCTCCGCAAGCGGGGTTCCGAGTGGAAGTGCGTAGTTCACGGTGAACCGGCTTCGATCGGCGCGGGGCAAGAAGATGCTCTCGATCGCGCCGCTGGTGAAGAGCAGACCGGCCCCGGCCAGGGCCAGCAGCGCTGCCGCAACCACTGGAGCCGGGTGCGCGAGCACCTTCCCAAGAGCCCGGGTGTAGAGGGCACGCATCCGACCGAGATCCGGTGCAAGCCATCCGCCTCGCTTCCGCTCCGGCGGAGGTCGCCTCGGAATGCGGGCTGCGGCCGCAGGTATCAGCAGGTGATCCACGAAGACCGAGCCCAACAATGCGAACACCACGACCTTCGGAAGCACCGACATGAACTGGCCCATCACTCCGACCATCAACAACATCGGGACGAATGCCGCGATGGTGGTGAGATCGGCCGCAATCACCGGTGTGGCCACGCGATCGAGTGCAGCCTTTGCAGCCTGATCCGGCCGCAGCCCCGCCTCACGCTCGCTCTGGATCGCCTCACCTACGATGATTGCGCCGTCGACCACGAGCCCGAGCACCAGAATCAGCCCGAACAACGCAATGTTGCTGATCGCCATATCGAACACGTAGAGCCCGATGAACGTCGAGAGCAACGCGAAGGGCAGCACACTCCCGATCAACAGGGCTTGCCGCAGATCGAACATCCAGAGCAGCACACCCACGACCAACACGAGACCCACGACGGCACTGGTTCCGAGCTGCCGGATCATCCGCCGGATCTCATCGGAGGTGTCGGATGTCGTCTCGATCAGCACCCCCGTGGGCAACTTCACGCGCTGTCGCTCCACTTCGGCGAGCAGGCGCGCCACGGTATCGAGGGTGTTCACATGGGGGCGCCTGCGCACGCGCAGGGTCACGCTCGGTTCGCCGTCGATCCAGGCGCTGGAGGCCAGACGCACGTGAGTGAGCCGCACCTCTGCCACATCGCGCAACGTGACGACACCCAAGGGCTCGCTGCTGATGGCGATATTGCGGATTTCCTCCAACGATCTGAACTCGCCGGTAGAGCGGAGCAGGCGTTGTGCGCCCTTGGAGCGGAGTTCTCCGGCTGGCAGGCTACGGCTCTGACGCGCGATCGCCTGGGCCAGATCGGCCTGGGTGACGTCGAACTCGGCAAGAACGATCGGGTCGGCCAGGATCTGCACTTCGCGCTCGTAGCCACCGAACACGTCCACCTGGCTCACCCCGGGGACACTCTCCAGATGGGGCTTCAGATCCTCAGCCAGGTCGCGCAGGTGGTAGAGATCGCTGCCGCGCAGAGTAAAGAAGATGATCGGAACGTCATCGAGGCTGAGCTCTCGAACCACCGCCGGATCGGCATCGTCGGGGAATTCGACCTCGGCCAGATCGACCTTGTCCCGCACGTCACGCAAGCTCTCGGTCATGTCGGCCCGATCCTCGAATTCGAGAATCGCGGTCGAATAGCCTTCGGCGGACACCGTGGTCATGTGCCGAAGCTCGTCGAGTGTATTCAGCTGTTCTTCGAGCTCCAGGGTCAGCTCGGTCTCTACATCCTCGGGCGCAGCGCCCACGTACGGCGCAGCCACCAGGGCAAATGGGATCACGATGTTGGGCGAGCGCTTCACCGGGAGAATGGAGAGACAGAAGATCCCGGCCAGCACGAGGACGACCGCCACCAGGAAGACGGGCAGCGGCCGGTCGATGAAGCGATCGAGAACCTTCAACGGGCGGTATCGACAGCGCGCAGAATCGTGTTGTCGACGCGCACCGCCGTGCCGTCTCGGAGAGCCTGTTGGCCACGAACCACGAGTTCGACACCCTCACCGGAAATCGCGATCAGCACATGGTCACCGTGGAGCGGTGCATCGGCAACGTCCAAGGCCCGCACGCGACCGCTCTCGACCAGGAATACCGTGCGCTTCCCGCTCCGTTCGACTACCGCCTCGAGGGGTGCAACGACCACATGCTGGAGCGTGTTCGTCACGATGGCTGCTCGCGCGCTCATGCCCGGACGCAGCCTGCCCTGGGCATTCGGAACGAGGATCTCCACCTCGAACAGGTGGCGTCCCTCGGCGGCAGCCGGAGCGACGCGATCCACGACGCCAGGGAAACGTTCGTCGGGCAGTGCAGGGACACTGACTGAAACCTCCGCTCCCTTGCGCACGCGCCCCACCTGGTAGCCCGGCACTCCTACACTCAGCACCAGGGCATCGAACTGCATCAGCATCGCAATCGGCGTACCCGCTCCGACCACCTCCCCCGGGTCCGCGAGAGTCTCGGCAATCACGCCGTCGAAGGGAGCGCGCAGGGTCTTTCGCTCGAGTTGCTCACGGGCGGCGTCGAGTTCTGCTTCGCGCAAGCCGACAGCGGTCACTGCGTCCTCGTGCGCCTTCTCGCTGGCAACTTCGGAGCGCTTCAGCCCAGCGATGCGCTGCAACTGAGAGCGCGCATCACGCAGCTGCAACTCGGCCTGACGCACCCGGGAGCGTTCGAGATCCGCATCGAGCCGGGCGACCTCGAGCCCTGCGGCGATCGAACGGCCTTCGGCAGCCACAGCCTCGAGCCGACCCGGAGTCTCGAAGCTCTGTACGCGATGCTCACTCGCCTCGAGCACGCCGAGCTTGTCGGGCAGGGTCACGTCGTAGGCGTCCGGACTGAGATCGATGCTCGCAACGAGCACATCTCTGGGCTCAGCCGATGCTGCTCCGAGCTGCAGGCCGAGCAGCACCACCACGACGGCCCCCATCACTGGGCGTACCCACCGATGCCTCTTCGACATTCCCGCCAGCAGTCGTGCGCGCATGGGAGATCGGAAAGCAAGGCCTGTGCCTCACATCGAAGCAGGATCCGCTCAGCAGAGGCAGGCGCAGTCCCAGACCGGCGCCGTTTCGGGGCATGATGCCCCAGAGTGGCAGGCTCAGCGTTTGGCAAAGCCCCGTTTGGGCGGACCCTTGCGGGTCAGCTCCAGCGCTTTTTCGGCGACCGCACGAGCTGCCTCCGGAGCACTCTCGTAAGCCTCATCGAGAAGCAGCTCCTTTGCCCGCCGAAAGTCATCCTGGCGAAAGGACTTGTCGACCCGAGGCTTCAACGCGAAGACATGCCCCATGTGGACATCCTTCGTGGAGGCCCCCTTCTTCGCAGCTTTCTTGGCGGCCGGCTTCTTCGTCCCCACCGGACTCGTCGTCGCCTTCTTCGCTGCCGACTTCTTCGCCGCTGGCTTCTTCGCCACGGCCTTCTTGGCGGCCGGCTTCTTTGCCGCAGCCTTCTTGGCTGCCGGCTTCTTCTGGGCAGCCTTCTTGGCTGCGGGCTTCCCGGCCCCGGCCTTCTTCCTGGTCGCCTTGCCTGCGGTCTTGCGTACTGTCATCGGCTGATCCTAGCCTGAGAAGCTCCGGGGCACCGCCCAAGGACGATCAGAATCGCTCGCTGGCCAAGAGATGGCTTGATGGGAGATACTCCCCGCTACCACGATGGGTGGAGAGTCGGAGGACGAGCGAATGGCATCCTGGGCCTACCAATCTGCTGTTGAGCTGCTCTCGGCGATGGATCGGAATGAGCTGACGAGCGTGGAACTCCTCGACCTGTTGCTGGCACGCATCGAGCGCTGGAACGGAGAGCTGAACGCCGTCGTCACACTGGCTGTGGAAGACGCACGTGAACGCGCCTCGCAAGCGGATGCCGCTCGCGCACGCGGCGAATCCTGGGGGCCTCTGCACGGCCTGCCGATGACCGTAAAGGAGTGCATCGAGGTGGCGGGCCAGCCGACGACCGCTGGCGCTCCCGAGCTGACGGAGCACCTCCCGACCGAGGACGCCGATACCGTTCGACGCCTGAAGGACGCGGGCGCGATCATCTTCGGCGGAACCAATCTGCCGATCTACGCAGGCGATTTCCAGAGCTACAACGAGGTCTACGGAACGACGAACAACCCGTGGAATACGGAGCGTGGGCCCGGGGGCTCGAGCGGTGGCTCTGCAGCGTCGCTGGCGGCAGGCTTCACGCCGCTCGAACTGGGCAGCGATATCGGCGGCTCGATCCGGAACCCGGCACATTTCTGCGGGGTGTATGGACACAAGCCGAGCTACGGAATCGTATCCGGACGTGGCCACGTCCCCGGACCTCCGGGCCAGCGATCCCGCGCGGATCTCGCAGTCCTCGGTCCGCTCGCGCGAACGCCGGATGATCTTGCGCTGGCCATGGACCTGTTGGTCGGGCCGGTCAAAGAGGATGCAACCGCCTGGCGTGTCGAGCTTCCGGCACCGCGCCACGATCGGCTCGAGGATTATCGCGTCGCATTGCTACTCGATCTTCCGGGCCGCCCGGTATCGACCGCAGTTCGCGAACAGATCCGTACCGCTGCCGACGCCCTCGCGGCGAACGGAGTGACAGTCGACGAAGCCGCACTTCCGGAGATCGACTTCGAAGAAAGCCATGAACGCTACCTGCGGCTGCTCTACGGCGTGATGGGAACGGGCTTCCCGCCCAAGGTGATCGCCGGCATGGAGGCCGCTGCAGCTGGCCTCGCACCAGACGACCGCAGCCCGGAAGCTCAACTGATTCGCGGCAGCGTCGGCCCTCATCGGAGATGGCTCGTGGATCACGAAGGTCGCGAGCACATGCGTGCCCGCTGGGCCGAGTTCTTCGAGAGCCATGATCTCCTGCTGTGCCCGATCTCGCCGACCACGGCCTTCCCCCACGATCACAGCCCGATCCCGAATCGGACGTTGCAGGTCGACGACCAGCAGATCCCGTACATGGAGCAGGTCTTCTGGGCCGGAATTGCCACGTTGGCCTACCTCCCGGCGACAATCGTTCCCGTGGGTCTGGCCGACGACGGACTACCCGTCGGCATGCAGTTGATCGGCCCCTACCTGGAAGATCGCACGCCCATCGAGTTCGCGAGGCAGATCGAGGCGGTCGTTGGCGGCTTCCAG
>JAAELW010000389.1 GCA_024226235.1 bacterium | reverse complement strand
CTCCTGCGGCAGCTGCCACCCGGACGGCAACACCGACCAGCTGCTCTGGAACCTGGGAGCGGAATGTACCTGGACGGCACTCTGCGCCCAGAAGGAGCCGCGCAGCACCATGCCGATCCGCGGGCTCCGCGACTCGCTTCCACTCCACTGGGACGGCAAGCCGGGCGACCCGTTCGGCGGACCCAACGGTGAGGTAGGTCTCCTCGTCTCTCTCCCCGCCTCGTGTGCCACGGAGCACGATTGCTTCCGCGATCTGGTCGACGGCGGTCTTACCGGCGTGATGTGTGACCAGACGGGCGGTTGCCCCAGCCCGCCGCTCACCACGGCCGAACGCGACGACATGGCCGATTTCCTTGCGGTCGTCTCCTATCCGCCGGCTCGATCGCGGCGGGTGGACGACAGTCTCTCGGCTTCGGCGGTGGCAGGCTTCGAGGACTTCTACATGGATCAGGGAGGTCTTGGAGATCCGAACACCTGCGCCGATTCCAATTCGGGCTGTCACGAGCTCCCGCTCGGAACCGCGACCAACTCCGAGACACTCGGCGCATTCGATGCCCCCACCCAGCGAGGTCTGACCGATCGCTACCTCCAGTTCTCTTCCGGCTTCACCAGTGCCGAGGAGATCATGTCGACATCCAATTCCGGTATCTCAATCCCGCCCTTCTTCGGGCCGCCAAACGACTTCCCGTATTCTGCGGCTGATGGACTCGAAGAGGACACCGTCTTTGGTGTCGCCTTCGCGGTCTTCAACCCGGTCTACAACGTCGATGCCACGGACATCTTCCAGATGTTCGAGGAGGCCAGCAACGGACACTCGGGTGCACTGGGGCGTCAGGTGACCCTGAACAGCGTGACCGCCATCGACCCGCTCGGACCCGATCTCTCGCCGGCTGAGGAGATCCTGATCGATCTCGAGGCTGCCGATGCGCAGGGTGTGGTCAACTTCCGGGGCCGCGGTCTTCGCTATGGCTCCATTGAAGTCCCCATCTCCTATCTCCCCACCGGCATCTACCAGGTCGGGAACGTCACGATGACGCGAGCACAGCTACTCGCCGACGCGCTGACCGGGGACATGCTCGCGACGCTGACTGCCTACCTTCGGGCTGGCGTGGCTGAATCCACTCCGCAGCCGCTGGTCTCGGTGGCGGGCGCCAACTGCGGCACCGGAGTCGGGACGACCGGCGATCCCGACCTCCCGGTACTCTCTGGGGGCGTCACCGCGATGGCGCTCGAGAGCATCCACGTGACAGCGGCCGACCATGTGTTCGTCGATGGATTGCTCGACAGCGGTGCCAGCATCACGCTGCTGGGCGGTACGTCGGCCTGTGAGGCGCTCGGAGAGGACACAGTGGCGACTGATCCGGTGATGGTCGATCTCGGCAGCTCACCTTCCGCTGGAACCCACCTGCTGCAGGTCCAGACCGACGAGGGACTCCTTTCGAACGAGCTCCCGTTCCTGGTCCAGTAGCGCCGCGGTGCGGTAGAGGGACACTCGAAAGACGGTCGAGGAGGTACTCACCTCCTCGACCGTCGTCGTTTCGAAGCGGAGTGCGGGCGCTATTGGCAGCTCAGTGTCAGGCGGAGGATCCGCTCCTCCACCTCACTCCCCCGCGCCCGGCGTTGTCCCAGCAACAGGCTCCGGCTATCTCGCGACAGGGAGATTCCGGTCGGCTCCCCCCAGCTCGCCAACTCGCCGAGCTCCAGTTCAAGGCGTTCTCCCCCGACTTCGCCGAGTTCGATCCCGGTGCCGAGGAAGAGCGGCTCGTGCATCTCGTCACGGGTTGCAGTCGCGGCCAGCAGGAAGCCGAGCTGGGCCGGAAGCAGCCCCAGGGTCCGATTCCTCTGGGTCGTGGCGAGTGCCAGGAAGGAACCGTCCCCATTGAACGAGGCCCCGCCTCCCCACGCCAACTCCCGTCCCAGGGAGTCCATCTCTCCTGTGGTCGGATCGAGGGAGAGGGCGGTCGGCGGCTGGTAGGGGTTGCCACGCACGAGCAGGAACGTGCGAGCGTCGGGTGACCAGGCCAACGGCGCCACCCATTCGGAGCCACCGGGCATCATGACCGAGGATTCCCCCAACCTGAGGCCGCCGTGGCCGGTCCGGACGGTCGTCGTCACCAGCGCGTATCCGCCGTTCGTCTCGCGAGACCAGAGGACCCGGCCCGAAGCCGGACCGATCCAGGCATGGTCATCCGCACCCGGGTGGTCGGTGAGTCTGCGCGAGCCGGATCCCGGTACCTGCCCCTGCGTTCCGATCGCGTGAAGCTCCGTGTTGCGCGGATGTCTCCAGCTCGCGTGCCGATCGGTCACGAACACCATCCCTGTCCCGCGGTACCCCACCGCCGGTCGGTAGTTGTTCCCCTGCTCGCCACAGGTCCAGCATTGCGAAGTGCCCGTAGCGAGGTCGTGCCAGAAGATCTGGCGCCCCGCTGTCTGGGTTGCTGCGTCGTACCAGATCCGATTCTCTTCGGGGTCGAAGCGTGGGTGTGCACCGTTCTCGAGGAGAACCTCGAAGTCGGTGAGTTCACGAGAGCACTCCGGCAGCGGAAGGGTTGCCAGTTGGGCGTCGACATCGAGGATTTCTGTTGTCAACTGGGCGGAGGGCGGGGGCGCCTCTGAACCGAGGGCGGCGCCGAACCCGGTCAGCAGGACGATGACCACTGTGGCTCCCAGCACCACTGTGAGCGCCATGGCCCCCTGACGGAATAAGCCAGGGCCAGGGCCGCCGCGCCGCACCGCAGCAAGTAGTGCGAGGATGAGAAGCAGTAGGACGAGGAACAGCAGGACTGGTGCGCCCGGTGCCAACCCAAGCAGGCTCGCCAGGCAAGCCGGCAGAGCGGCCAGCCCGAAGGTGGAGCCACCTGCCAGATGGCGCACACGCTCCGTGCCCTCCCCAGTCCGTCGCGCGATCAATGCGAGCAGAACGACCAGCAGAACACCACTGGTCAGCGCGCCGCCACCGATCGAGGCAGGTGAGGCGGCTCCGACGAACGCCAAGACAGCCAACGCCCCGACAGGAAGACCTGCGAACCCGCTCCACAACCACCAGATCAAGACAGATACCTCCGCAAGACCGGGCAAGGATACGGGGGGGTCTGCTATCGCGCACCACCTCCCATGCAGTCGTCATCCACTCCGCGGGCAGGACTAGCTTCGATCGCCATCCAGGCTAGAGCGCGTCCTTCTCCACCTGGGAGGCGATCCAGGGATAGGTCTTCTCGATGCCCTCGCGCAGGGAGACCTTGGCTTCCCAGCCGATCGAACGGATGCGGTCTGTAGTGTGGTAGCGGGCCTGTACCCCGACGGGCCCGTCGATGTGCTTGACGGCGACGTGGACCTTGGCGACCTCGGCCACCGTCGAGACGAGTTCGTTCACGGATACGATCTCGTCGGAACCGATGTTCGTGGGTTCGGTGATGTCGGATTGCATGAGCTGGTAGATCCCTTCGCAGAGATCCGAGACGTAGGTGTAGACGCGAAGGGCGGAGCCGTCCCCCCAGACCTCGATCTGACCGCCGTCCCCTGCTGAAGAGACCTTCCTGCAGATCGCTGCAGGTGCTTTCTCTCGGCCGCCTTCCCACGTTCCGTAGGGCCCATAGCAGTTCTGGAAGCGTGCGATCCGCACTTCGATGTTCCGGTTGCGCGCGAAACTTCTGGCCATGCGCTCCGCGTAGAGCTTCTCCCAGCCGTACTCGTTGTCCGGCAATGCAGGGTAGGCGTCGTCCTCGCTCAAGTAGTTGTCGCCGATCGGCTGATCGCGGTAGACGCAGGCCGAAGAGGAGAAGAAGTAGCGCGCGATATTGGCAGCTGATGCCGCGTTGATCATCTGGATGTTGACGAGGGCGCTGTTCGTCATGATTTCGCACTCGGCCGAGTGGATGAAGCCCATGCCTCCCATGTCCGCGGCTAGCTGGTAGACCTCGTCGATGGGCCCCGCCTCACAGGCGAGTGCCTTCTTGCAGGCCTCTGGATCGCGCAAATCCAACAACTCGAACTCGTCTGCCGCGCTGTCTTCGAACTCCTGCTGCTTGATGTCGACGCCTCGAACCCAGTAGTTCCTGGACTTGAGGAGAGCTACCAGGTGATGGCCAATGAAGCCTCCCGCACCACAGACAACTGCTCGCTTCACACTTTCCTCCTCGGACTGGATTCGAGGCTCCACAACGTAACACCCCATCTGCGATACGAAACCCGCTCTAAGGGCCGGGAGCCTCTATCCGTCGTGGATTGCGGAGCAGGCTCCAATCCGGTCCTGGTTCGCTAGGGCCACACAACACGACGACTTCGTCGCGCGGGAGCGAGCTCGGTGGGTCGAAGAGCACCAACAGGTTCAGATTCCCCGCGTGTGAAGCCCCCATCCAGAGTTCGGCCGGCGGGCTCACCTCGGCCAGGGATCGCGCCAGATCCCCATCCGAAAGGCGCTTCCTGAAGTCCGAGAGGCGCACCTGTGGACTCCGGGATCCCTCCCTCTCGTCGTCTGGAAGTAGTTGGACCGAAACGCCACCTACGCCGAGCCGTGTCACCAGGCGCTGCTCTCCCGCTTCGCACTCGGGCTGGTCTTCCAGACCGTCGGCGGCCCGTGTGCCGGCAACCAGAAAGGGAGAGCCGATCAACAGGCCTAGTATCGCCAGGCCACCGATGACCAGATGCCATTCTCGTGTCGGCTTCGATGCGGGCGGATCCGCTGCGACTCTTCCATGGAACAGTTCTGCGAGTGCGCTGGCCAGGGCAACGATCACACCGGTGGCCAATGCGCCAAGGGCGGCGAATACCGGAGTCGTGGCGGCCCAGACGCGCGTTCCCCCATCGGGAAACAGGATGGGTGCCGATGCCAGCATCCCGAGGCTTGCGAATAGCACCATCCCTGCCGCGGGATCTCGGATCCACAACAGAGGCAATAGCAGCGGGCAGAGGCGCCAGATGTCGTTCACCGGGTAGTATTGGTCGAGGGTCCCCACGAAGCCGAGCCCGCGTTTCCAGAGCGATTCGACCAGGTCGAGAGGATTTTCCCGCAGCGCAGCAAAGGCATGCCGGTAGATCGTGTCGTAGAGCGTGCTTTCAGGCAGTGTCCGGATTTCGGGATGATCCAGGTAGATCTGTGTCCAGTTCGATCCCACGGTGAGTCCGTAGAGAGTGTGGGAGAAGTTTCCGAATCGCTGGCCCGTTCCGTCACTCCAAGAGAACGCGTAGAGTTCCTGGACCAGGAAGCCCACCGTGCTGCCGGCGATGACCGCCACCGGAAGACGCCATCCGGCCGGCCCGCGGTAGAAGAAGGACCAGAGCAGGAGGGCCGGAAGAACCGCGAACGGCCCCGCCCTGGCATTCAACGCGAGCGAGAGGAAGGCCACGCCGATTCCGACGATGGCTGGCCTCTGCTTCTCGGCGCCCGACCAGAGGAAGATCCAGGCAAGCATCGCGATGGGCCAGGCATTCGTCTCGGTCAGGAAGCTGCGCAACAGGAAGCAGACATTGGCGAAGACCACCGCTACGAAGACGACAGCCGCTCCCCTCCCGAGGCGGCGCCCCATCATTCGAGCGGCCAGCCCCGTAAGTCCCGCCAGGGCCATCGCCACCAGTATTTGAGAGGTCTGGAGGCCGCCACCGATTGCGAGCCGTACTGCGTTCCACGGAACGTTCAGCGGACGACGTTGGTTCCAGGGAGTGATCTCTTCAGTGTTCAGGAAGTGGAGAGCACCGACGAAGTATCCATGGGCATCGCTCCAAGGTAGAAGCCCCCCGAATGCGAACGAGCCATTGAGGTCGGTGGTCCAGGCGTAGATCAATGGCACCGCAAAGAGCGGAGCCATGCATAGCCAGGCAGGAATCCCGGCCAGATTCCATGCGCGTTGCGTCCGATCCGAGGTCGGTCTGGGTCCGAACACCCCAAGGGCCAGAAAGATCCGACCCACATCGAGCAGGGCGGCCAGGCCCACCGCGACACCCAGGAACGCGAGAGCCATCGAGACGCTTTCGTGCCCGGCGATCGCAGCCACCAATACATTGGTGCCCCAGACTGCGAATGCTCCGACCAGGAAACAAATGGCGACGACTGCAAGCGGCAACTGGCCGGCGCCAGCGATTCGAGGAGAGAGAGGATCCAAGAGGCGTTTCCTGAAACCTGCCAGGCGTTGCCGGAGTTCCCCGGGTTCGTTTGGCCAGCGCAGTCGGAAGAGCAGGAGCCACGCGAAATCCATGAATGCCAGCAGGAGCCAGGCGTCTGGAACCATCCCCTTCGTCGCCCGCGCGGAGTAGCTGCGGCCGTTGGTGCGTGGGTCGCTCCCGTCTGGTGTGGAGAAGACGACCTTGTTGCGGCAGTGGCAGTAGCGGCCCTGTCCGAGGCCTCTCACCTCCTTATGCGTGGCAAAGGGATGGGCCAGCGGCACACCATCCTCGTAGACGACCATGTTCGAGTCATTGGGACGATGGGTGGTGCTCCACCGCACTGCCAACGGGAACCGAGAGTCGCCACGGATCTTCTGGATGAAGGCGTGGCCCTCGTCGGCGGTGATGCGGGCCGGGTCCAAGGTCCGTGAGAATTCGGGAGGAAACAGTGCGAATCCGAGAAACACCAGGTTCGAGACGCACACAAGCAATCGACCCGCAGGACCGGTGACGAGGCTCCAGACTCGACTCACGTCTGGATCTTCTCGAGCACTGCGATCATCCGGAAGCCCAACCAGCGGGCCACCCACGGCTCGAGGCGCCGCTCGATCGCGAGTAGCCGCCGAGCCATGTTCGCAGAGATCATCGACCAGGGACGAAAGCCCCCGGAGAGTGGGTAGGCCAGGAAGTGGAGCCACTGGATCGAGGCGAGTCGAAGCTCCGGGAACCGCTCCGTTACGAGTGCAGGCCGACGGAAGAGCAGGCTTGGAATGGCCTGGTTCGAGTCGTAGGGATCACGGTCCGGCGAAACCGGGCCTTCTTCCAAGGGGTCGGTGCCCATTGCCAGAGGCTCGGAATGCAGGAAGCGGTAGAACAGGTAGCTCAACGGCGTGATGGCGGGTTCACAGAACACCAGCCGTGCCCCCGGTCTCATCACGTCGACGACTTCGGAGAGGAACAAGGCCGGCCGCTCGAGGTGATGGAGGACATCGAACAGCACGACCGAGTCGAAGGATCCGGCCGCGAAGGGAAGACAGTGGGCATCAGCCACAAGGTCGAGCCAGGGTGCTTGCTGGATGTCGAGGGCCACCACGTTCCCGTGTTGGCTCTTCAAGTTCCCGACGCCACCGCCGATCTCGAGCAGCGGACCGGGACGGCATTCGCGCAGAATGCGGTCGTAGCAGTCGTTGTAGACCACGCGAAGCACCGGGTTCCGTTCCCATAGTGCCCGATGTTCGTGAAGAGTGTCGGACGCGGAGGCCCGCGTCACGCCATCTTGAGCTTGCGGAACGCAAAGACGACCATTCGGATCAGCAGCAGGCCGTGTCGCCAGCGGGAGATCTGGGTCTCTCCGTAGGAGCGATCCTGGTAGCGAATCGGAATCTCCGTGATCTGCAGGTTCATCTTCGAGGCCCCGAAGATGAGGTCGAAGTCTCCGAAGGGGTCAAAATCTCCGAAATAGGCCCGGTTCCGCTCGAGTTCCCGGTAGTCATCGGTGCGCATCACTTTCGTTCCGCATAGCGTGTCGGTGATGCGTTGGTTCAGCAGCCAACTGAAGATCCGTGAAAAGGCATGGTTGCCGATCAGGTTGATCAACCTCATCGCCTGCCCCTCCATCGGGTAGATGAGGCGGGAGCCCTGGACCAGTTCACCGCGTCCTTCGCAGAGTGCCTTCCAGAACTTCGGAAGCTGCTCAGGAGGCACGGTGAGGTCGGCATCGAGGATCATCCAGGCATCGCCGCGCAAGGCCGAAAGGCCCTTGCGCACGGCATCGCCCTTCCCGACCCCGTCCTGTTGCATGACTTTGATGTCGAGGTGCGGGTAGGCCTTCTGCACTCGCTCCGCTTCCTCGAAGGTGCCGTCCGTGCTGTGGCCCTCGACATAGAGGATCTCCATATCGTCACAGAAGGCAGGCAGTCTCTGGATCGCGGGTTCGATGTTGCCCCGCTCGTTCCGACAAGGGATCAGGATGCTGCAGGACTGCGGGGGCTCGAAGGCGCGGTGGAGGGAGCGTGCAACCACGTAGGTTCGCAAGCAGAGGCGGCGCACGAGAGGCAAGGTTGCGATGCTGTTGTTGACGAGGCTCCCGAGGCCGAAGAGGCTTCGCGGGATCAGCTGCTGCCAGTCGCGCTTGACCACGCCGAAGCCTGCGAGATCGAGCAGGTTCTCGATATCTGCAGTGGGCAGGAAGTTCATTTCGCTACCCGGCATCTTCATGCGCAGCCATTCGCCCACTTGAAGGAGTGGCTCCCAGAAGTTGGAGTAGTAGGCCACGACGATTCGCGTGCGCCGATGGCATAACGAGTGAAGGCTCTCGAGCATGACCTGCACGTCTTCCAGGTAGCCGATCGTATCCGAGAGAATGATCGTGTCGAAGGTGCCTTCCAGCTTCTGGAGGACCTCAGGATTCTCGATGTCCCCCAGGTGGAACTCCAGATCCGGATGATTCTTCCGCGCATGGCGAACGCTCACCTCGCTGAAGTCGACACCTACCCCGTGCGAGGGTTCGAGCGCTGCCAACAGGTCACCCATTCCACAGCCCAGATCGAGTACGCGCTGCCCGGGCGAGACCAGGAAGCGCATGTAGTCCGTGTCGAGGCCGTAGTAGTAGCTGTTGCGGTTGCGCCACGAGCGCCGCTCAGGCGCGTAGCGATCCGCCAGGTCCCGGATTTCCCGCTTGCGGGACCCGCTGGGGTTCTCTCTCTGGTCAGAAGCCATCCCGATCTCCCTATGGCTGCAGAGAGCAAGGAGGCTGGCAGACAATCGGACACTGATCAACTGTCTGTTCCCCGCAGGGCAGTTCGGGGATCACGGCGCCTTGGTCAGCAGCCAATTGTTGTAGAGACGCAGACCGAAAGGCCTCGAGATCGGTAGATCGAGATGGTTCATGCGCTCGATCCGAAGCCCTGCCTCGTTTACGGCAGACGAGATCTGAGCAGGTGTCGACACGTGATGGTCATCGATTCCCTTGAAACCGATCGCCCGGAATCCGATCTCCATCGCCATGTTCACCGAAGGCATTCCCAACAACAACTGGCCGGAGTCGGTGAGCACTCGCGCCATCTCTTCGAGAGCCCGACGGTAGTCGCGGATGTGTTCGATCACCGAGATGCAGACCACCAGGTCGAAGTGCCCATCATCGTATGGGAGTTCGAGCACATTGCCTCGTCTGAGATGAGGCTGGTAGCCGCCTTCCCGCAACAGGGGCTCAACAAGAGCCGGATCCGCATCGAGATCGATGCCATGAATCTCCTCGACGTCGCGCGCCATCAACAGCTGCAAGGCGCCTGCGCCGTAGCCGACCTCGAGCGCTCGATCGAAGCGGTGAGGCCCCAGCAACCGAAGGCCCCGGTTGATGCGTTCGCGGAAGAGCCACCCGATCAGGGGTCGCCGATAGAACTCGATCGGGTCGGTCGGTCCGCTTTTCGGGATGTTGCGAACCAGGGCTTTGGTGAGTTCTTGCATGGGCGAGGCGGAAAAGGGATAGCGCAGCAGGTAGGCGTCTGCAGTGGGGCAGCGGACAGGTGGATCGCGGCAGATGGGCCATTAGTCCGTGATTTTCCGGGGGGTTGCGCGATCGCGTCGGACTGACGATCCTATGGCCCGGAACCCAGAGGCCGCCCGGCCTCGTTTCCATCCCCGCCGCTCAGGGCTGCCCGCACCGGAGCCGAGTGATTTCAGTGATCTAGCGGCACCGCTGCGCATGCCTCTTGCGCCAGGAATGATGACCATCATGACCGATATTGAGAACACCCCGGCGCTCGCGGGAATCGTGCCCGACGCCGACGCCGATGAGGGCGATGACCGCCTTGCTGGAATTCCCCTCCCGCTGGCGGACGCGATGCGACGCCGCGGGTTCGATGACCTGACCTCCGTTCAGCGCGCCGTGCTCGGTGCGGAATTCGAAGGACGGGATCTACGCATTTCGTCCCAGACAGGATCTGGAAAGACGGTTGCGATCGGCTTTGCTCTGGCCGGTCACCTGGCAGATGGCGCGACCAGTGCCAGGAACGATCTTCCGGGCCCGAGCGTGCTCGTGCTGGTGCCGACACGCGAGCTCGCGATGCAGGTGCGCGAAGAGCTGCGCTGGCTCTTTGCAGGCGTGCGCGGGCTCGGAATCGAAGTCGTGATAGGCGGCACTTCACTTGGGCTCGAACGGCGTTGCCTGGCTCGCCGACCGCAGATCGTCGTGGGTACGCCGGGCCGGACGCTCGATCACCTGCAGGCGGGAGCTTTCGTCAGCGATGCCATCGAGCACGTCGTTCTCGATGAGTCCGACCGCATGCTCGACATGGGTTTTCGCGAAGAGCTCGAAGCGATCCTCGAGAAGATGCCCAGCGAGCGCCGCACCCACCTTATTTCTGCGACCTTCCCAGCGGCTGTACGCAAGCTTGCCAATCGTTATCAGCAAGACGCGCTGCATATCGAGGGGACCCGGCTGGGAGATGCCAATAGCGACATCCAGCACATCGCCCACGTCGTAGAACAACGCGAGTGCTATGCGGCGATCGTGAACCTCTTGCTGCTGAACGAGGGTGCTCGCTGCTTGATCTTCGTCGAGCGTCGACTTGATACCACACGGCTCGCAGAGAAACTCTCAGGCGATGGATTCCCTGTGCAAGCCTTCAGCGGAGAGTTGCCCCAGGCCCAGCGCACACGCACGCTGAACGCGTTTCGCGATGGAACCATCAGGACACTCGTATCGACGGATGTGGCAGCCCGCGGCATCGACGTGCCCTTCATCGAACTCGTTCTGCACGTCGATCCGCCCGGAGACGCTGATACCTACGTCCATCGAAGTGGCCGTACGGGCCGTGCCGGGCGCACGGGCCGCAGCGTGCTGCTCGCTACGCCGCGTTCGCGTCGCAGTGTGGCGCGTCTGCTGGCAATGGCTCGCATCGAGACCGAATGGAAGCCGGCACCGACCGCCGCCAAGGTGAGGAAGCAGCTTCGCAAACAGTACCGGCGCCAGATCCACGAGCGCCTCGCTTCGGAAGACTCACCGACGCAGCAGCAGATCGACTATGCGAAGGGGCTGCTGGACGGGCGTGATCCCGCTGCCGTCGTCTCCATGTTGCTCGAGTTGGCGCAGCCGGTTCCGGCGCGTGAACCCATGGAGATCCGCAATCCGGCTGCGGAAGACGCTCCGGCGGTGAGGGGAGCTGCAGCGGGCTTCGTGCGCTTCTCGATCAATTGGGGTGAGCAGGGCGGGGCGGCCGCCAATCGTCTTCTCGGGCACGTCTGTCGGCGCGGGCAGATACGCGGCCACCAGGTCGGTGCCATCGAAATCGGCCCGACCGAGTCGAGCTTCGACGTCGATGCGGGAGCTGCGGACCGCTTCGAGAAGCTGGTGCGTCGGCCCGATGCACGCGATCCGAAGCTACGTATCGTGCGTATCGAAGGTCGTTCTGGTCCGGGGAATCATTCCGGTAGCGGGCGGAGCCGTGGAGCACCGAGGCCCCGAAAGACCTTCACTCCGAAATTCAAGAAGCGTCGCTAGACAGCCGCCGCTGGCTCGGTCTGCGAGCTACTTGGCCCGCCGTGCAACGTGGAGTTTGTTCTCCGCTTCGAGGCTCTGCAGCTGTCCGCGTTCGAATGACGAATGTTGGCTTCCCCAGTAGTCGGGCTCGTCGGGGTGGTCGCGGATCACGGCCTTCTGTGCATCCCAGGCGGTGTCGTAGAGCCACCGGCCCATGCGGACGGTCACGTGATCGCCGACCACGGCTTCGACGAGGGCGACGATGAAGGGCATCTCCGGGTCGACATTTTCGGTCTCCCCCCGAAGGTCGAGCACGTAGAGATCGCCCACGACCGGGTTTGCCAGATGGGCGAGATTGGCCTCCGCCTCGCGTGCGCTTTCGAGGGAAAACCACCCGATCAGCAGTGCGAAGAGCAGACTTCCGGCCCAGTGCCAACGCGGGCGACGAAGTTCGCGAATGGCCGCACCGGCGGCTGCCGCGAGCTGCTCGGGGATCTCGGATCCGACGCGTGTGAGGAAGCAGGAGCCGCACTCGATACCGGGCCGACTGCCAAAAGGCGCCGTCGGAACATGGTACAGGTGGGCGTAGCGGAAGACCTGAAAGCCTCGCAGGCTCGGCTGCTCGCACTCGGGGCATATCTGAGCCAGCACCTGACCGGCGGTGATGGTGGCGCGGGTTCCATAGATGATCATGGCCAGGGTCCTCCTGCCCTCTCGGTGGGCTGAAGGGTGGGTCTCGAATTCCAGCCCGGAGGTTCAATCGAATTCGAGCGAGAGGACCATTGCCTCGCTCACTCCGCGAACCAGCCGAGGATTCCGTGCAGATTCCTTCGGCTGGGCCGTGTTCAGCTAGGCTGGCGTGGGCGGCTGCCCAGCCCTGGGGGTGGATTCAATGGAGCCGAAGCCGATTCACCTCAGTCCGGAGTACGCAGATCAGTTCCGGGACCGGGCGGTGGTGGAGGCCTATGCGAGGCGTCCGCCGTACCCGAAAGCGCTGATCCGGGTGCTTCGCGAGCGGCTGGCCGATTCGGACGGAGTTCTGCTGGATCTGGGATGCGGGCTCGGTGAGATCTCGCGCCAGTTGGCGGCGTCTTTTCGTTCGATCACCGCGGTTGACTCCTCCGAGGCCATGCTGGCGGAGGCACGTCGGCTTTCGGGCGGAGATTCCGAGCGCATTCAGTGGCTCTGTTCACCCGTGGAGGAGGCCTCCTTCGTGGGCCCGTTTGCTGCCGTGCTAGCCGCCGAGAGCTTCCACTGGTTCGACTGGGTCTCGCTCGTGCCGAGTCTGATCGCTGTCGTTCCTTCGAGGAGGCTCCTGCTGGTCGAACGCGAGGAGGTCGACTCGCCCTGGAAGCCCTCCCTGCTTGAAGCCATCCTGCGCTACTCGACCAACCGGGAGTTTCGCCCGTACGCGCTCGTCGGGGAGCTCGAGAAGCGGGGACTCTTCATCGAAGAAGGCCGGCAGGTGTTCGGACCGGTACCGTTCAGCCAATCGATTGACGACTACGTCGAGTCGATTCACTCGCGCAACGGCTTCTCTCGCGATCGCATGGAGCCCGCAGATGCGGCCGCCTTCGACGAGCGGGTGGTCCGGCTCACGCGGCCCTTCGGGCGCCGCGGTCGGATCGACCTGCGCATCCGGGTGACGCTGGTCTGGGGGACACTCGAGAACGGATGTCGAGGTCCAGAAAGCCCTTCGAGCTGACATTGTCCTCGGCGCGGAGGGCTACTTCCGGAGCTTGCCCTGGTGTTGTCGCTGCATGTGGCAGCGGCGCGAGGGAAGTCGGCGGGCTGCACAGCTGCGGACCGTGTCCGATGCCGGGTCGTCTCCAACGGCGAAGGCGTAGCAGGTGGCGCGCATTCCCCCGGAGCGCGCTGCGCGGCGGCAGCGCCCCAGGGCGCCGTCCAGCGCGTCCGCCTCGGACTCCATCTTTGCGACGACCCCCCAGGCGAAGCGGCCGTTTGCTTCGGTCGCCAGCGCCAGGACCTTGATGCCTTCCAGGGTCTGGTAGCGGGCGATGACCGCGGGGAATTCGGGCTCGTCGAACCCCGAGAGCGAGGACGTCGCGCAGCCAGCGCCGACGATCAGTAGAAGTGAGAGCCATCGGAGGCGTGAACTGGCAGGGGACACGCAGCCAACCCTACCTGAACCTGGACTTGAATGCTCAGTGGCGTACGCGACCCAACGCCTCGATGGCGCGCAGCGTGGCCGCCGTTCGGGAATCGACATCCAGCTTCGTGTACACGGCCTCCAGGTGCTTGGCGACTGTACGGTTGCGGATGCCGAGAATGATTCCGACATCAGCATTGCTCTTTCCCTGGGCGATCCAAAAAAGGGTCTCCGCCTCACGCCGAGTGAGCCCCAGGCAGCGCAGGCGTTCCGGATCCGCATGCTGACGGGTGGCCTCGACCAGCAGCACGCGGCTCTCGTTCACGGTCCCGAGATCGCGGATGGCGATTCGCTCGACGGAGTGTTCGCGAACCAGCGGTCGTTCCTTCGAGTCCGACGCTAGCCAGGCGCTCACGTCTTCGGGCAGACGGCCTGCTGCACTACCAAAGAACAACGCGAAGGCCTCGCTGGCGCCGGGGTCGATTCTGAGGGGTAGTCCGGCTTCATCCAGTTCGACCAGGCTCGTGCCAAGGCGGGTTCGGACGAACGCATCGACCTTCAGCTGTCGCTGTAGCGAACCTATCAGGGCCGCTCGAGAGCGGGCCTGTTCGAGGTGGGGCATCAACAGCGCGAGCAGCGCGCGTTCCCGCTCACTGAAGTCCTTGCTAGTGCGGTTCAAGTTCAGGCCGTGCAGGCAGGGCCCCTCCGGGCCGTACTCGGTGGGGCCACTCGGCACGATGATCTGGCACTCGATTCCGAGCTCGCGGTAGAAGGCGCAATAGAGAGGGTTGCGATGCCACTCGTCCTGTCCGACGAAATCGCTGATCTTGCGAGGGCCGTCCACTCCATGCTCCAGGTAGTGGCGAGCCACCGGATGCTGGTCCATGTGACGCTCGAAAGCCTGGTTCAAGCGGGTGTGAGCGGCTTGGGCCCCTGGGTCCATCACCAGGATCCGCGCCTGACGGCGGGCCAGGTCGAGTTCCTGATAGCCCACCAGGTCCGAGCCGACGAGCTGAGGAACCTGATGGATCGCCACCTCGGCGAACTCGTCGAGCCCGCATGTCGCGTGCAATGAGTGGGCGACGCGTTGGACGGTCTCGAAATCGCTTCTGCGCAGCTGCTGCATGAAAGCCCTCTGGGTACAATCCCGCATCCAAACCTATTCCGCGGGCCGGATGGGGTGGGCCGATTCTGGGATTCCTCACGCGAACCTCACGGAAGTCGCTACCGCCTTCCGATCCGCCTACTCTGGAGTCATGAGCGCTGGTCCCCCCGACGGCTCGCTGTACTTCGATACCGGTGCGCAGCTTCTGCGTAAGGGGCGAGTAGAAGTCCCGCTGCCGCCCAAGGTGTTCGATCTGTTGCTTCAGCTGGTCGAGCACGCCGGCCAGGTCATGAGCCGTGACCAACTGCTCGCGGCGGTCTGGCCAGGTGTCGCGGTCAGTGCCGATGCCCTCCGCTACACGCTTCGACAGCTCCGCATGGCACTGGGGGATACCAGTTCCGCCCCCAGCTT
Source organism: bacterium (assembly GCA_024226235.1). Classification (GTDB taxonomy): domain Bacteria; phylum Myxococcota_A; class UBA9160; order UBA9160; family UBA6930. The sequence continues at coordinate 6,542 of JAAELW010000389.1, read as the reverse complement.
CATCCAGACCTTGCCGCGCCGCGGTTGGCGATTCGTTGGCCGCGCGACGAGTACCGGTGACGGGCTCTGGTTCCTGGAAGCCGGTCCCGCAGCAGAGGCAGGAGAGGGTTTCGCGACGCCCGCTGCGCCGACGCCGCTCGTCGGGCGAACCAAGGAGTTCGAGCAGCTGAGTGAGGCCCTGGAACGCGCTCGTGGGGGCTCGCGGCAGCTCGTGCTCGTATCAGGCGAGGCCGGGATCGGGAAGACGTCGCTGGTCGAGTCGATCCTCTTCCATGTCTCGAGCGCGCCGGATCTGTCAGTTGCACGAGGCCAGTGCATCGAGCACCACGGTGCACCGGAGCCCTACCTCCCGGTCTTGGAAGTGATTCAACGCTTGTGTCGTTCGATCGGAGGTGACGAACCCATCGAGGTCCTTCGCCGCCATGCACCGATGTGGTTGACCCAGCTTCCTTCGCTGACCGAGCCGGCGGAGCGAGAAGAGCTGCAGCGTCAGATCCAGGGCGCCAGCCCGGCACGAATGGTCCGGGAATTGTCAGATGCTCTCGAAGTCCTGAGTGCCGATCGTACGTTGATCCTGTGGATCGACGACCTGCATTGGTCCGACGCGGCCACCCTCGAATGGCTCATCCAGGTCATGCGGCGCACCGAGCCGGCCCGGCTGCTCATCGTCGCCTGCCATCGGCCGAGTGATGTTTCGGAGCGCGGTGAAGCACTCTTTTCGGCATTGCACGAGCTGGTCTTTCGCAGTCAAAGCCTGCAGCTCACTCTGGGCCTGCTCGGGACCGACGCATTGGGGGAGTACCTGGATCAACGTTTCGATGGCAGGTTGGCGTCGACGAATCGTTCAGAACTCGCGAGCTTTCTCACGGCTTGGACCGAAGGCAATCCGCTCTTCATGATCAGCGTGGTGAACGACCTGGTCGAGCGCGGTGTCCTGGTCGAAGCGGGCGGCCGTTGGCGGGTGGAGGGGACGCTCTCGGGTCTCTCACCATCGGGATCGCTCAGTCGCCTGCTGCAGGACGAGACCGATCGCGTCGAGAAGAGTGACTGCGAACTACTCGAAACCGCGAGCATCGCGGGCATGGAGTTCTCGGCCGCAGCTCTGGTCAGGGAGTCGGGCCCATCCCTGCAGGAAGTCGAGGAGCGCCTCGAGGCCCTGGTATCCCGGGGCCGCTTCCTGTCTGCCCAGGGCCTCGCCGAATGGCCCGATGGCACGATCGCGTCCAGCTTCGGGTTCAGTCATGCCCTCTACCGCGAGGCGTTCGAGTCCCGGATCGGTTCCGGTCGCCGCAGTCGCCTTCACGCGGAGATCGGTCTGCGCAAGGAATCTGGCTTCGCCGGTTCGGAAGGTCAGATTGCGGTGCAGCTCGCGCATCACTTCGAGCAGGGCCACGATATGGTTCGCGCCGTCCGCTATCTGGCGCTCGCAGGAGAAGAGGCTGCAAGGCGCTTTGCCAACATCGAGGCGGCTGCAATGTTGCGTCGCGGGCTCGAGCTTCTCGAACAGATCCCGCCCTCAGCCGAACGCGATACACAGGAGCTGGTGTTGCGGCTCGTGCTGAATGTTCCGGTCGCCGCGGTCGAGGGGTATGGCGTTGCAGCGCTGGAGCACAATCTGTCGCGAATCGAAGAGCTCGGAAGTTCCTTCGAAGAGTCCGATGCCTTCTTCCCGGTTCAGCTGGGTCTATGGTCGCTGAACCTGGTTCGTGCGGACATGGCTCGTGCTGGTGAAATCGGTCGGCGTCTGATTTCCATCGCCGAGCAGAAGGGAGATGCGCTCGCCCGGCTTCAGGGGCATCGGGCCCTTGGCCACGTGCGTTTCTTCGAGGGCTTCCCGCAGGAGTCGTGTGAGTGGATCCAGGCGGGCCTCGACGGTTACGACGTGGACCTTCATCAGCGGCTCGACTATTCCACCGGCGACGATCCGGTCGTACTGAGCTTCACCTATCTATCCTGGGCGCTCTGGTATCGAGGATTGCCGAGCCAGGCCCTCGCAAGCGCGGAGCAGGCGATCGCCCAGGCTCGACAGCTCGAGCACCCTCCCTCGCTAGCGATTGCGATGGCATATCGCGCAGTGGTGCAGTTGTTGCGACGCGATGCAGGCGCCGCAATGAGTGCAGCGGTCGAACTCGAGGATCTGGCGGGGCAAGAGGGAATGGCGCTGTGGCTGGCGATCGTGCCGATCATCCGGGGCTGGGCGTTGCAATTCGAGGTCTCTCCCCGAGAAGCGCTGCAGGAGCTCGACCGTGGAATCGCTGCGTACCGAGAGATCGGTGCCGGTCTCGGGCTTCCCCTATGGCTCTGCCTTCGGGCCGAACTGATGGCCGCATCCGGTGACGTGGCCGACTGCCTGTCCACGGTCGCCGAAGCCGGTCGGCTGATCGAGAAATCCGGACAGGTAGTCCTCGAAGCCGACCGACGGCGGGTGGAGGGTCTGGTCCTGGCAATTCGGGACCGCCCGGATCGGACGAATGCAGCCCGCTCGTTCGAGGCCGCCTTCAAGATCGCTCGAGGCCACGGCTCCCTCTCGATCGAACTGCGTTCCGTTCTCTCCTGGGCGGAACACGAAAGGAGAGAGGGCGGCCAGCTCAGCGAAGCGCGGCGCGCATTGTTGGGAGGCATTCTCGAGCGATTCACGGAGGCACGGGACGATCCCGATCTACTCGCAGCGGCCCAGCTGCTGAGGTAGCCGGTCGGGCCGGTGCGACGGCTACAGCTCGATCCCTCGCTGCGCACGCACTCCGGCTTGGAAGGCGTGCTTCACCATCCGTACATCGCTTACCGTGTCGGCGAGATCGATCAGCGCCTGGGGTGCAGCACGGCCAGTCACGACGACGTGCTGGTCCGGCGGCCGGTTGCGAAGTGCATCCAGGACCTGTGGAAGTTCCAACATTCCGCTGGAGAGGGCGACGCAGAGCTCGTCCAACACGACCAATGCGGTGTCGGGGTTCCGAAGGTGCTTCCGAGAGATCTCCCACGCGCGGTCCGCGGCTTTTCGGTCCCGACTCCTGTTCTGGGTTTCCCAGGTGAAGCCTTCGCCCATCAAGTGGACCTCGACTCCGGGCAGCCGGCGAAAGAGTCGAAGCTCGCCGGTCTCTTGCGACTTGATGAAGCAGATGATGGCGCAGGGCATTTCGTAGCCGAGACACCGAGCAACCATTCCGAAAGCCGAGCTGCTCTTGCCCTTGCCGTCTCCCGTCAGTACGACGAGAACTCCGCGATCCGTGTCGGACTTCGCGATGCGTTCGTCCATCGTCGCCTTGCGGCGGGCCATCCGTTGCTCGTATCGATCATCGGGGTCACCTGTCATTCGGTGTTCCTTTCCGAGCCGGGAGAATGATAGGCCGGGATCAGGGCGCTTCCTTCTGGGCTCACTGCGACGTGCAGACGGGTTCCGAATACCCGCTCGAGTTCCTCTGGCCGCAGCAATTCATTCGAGGATCCTGCTTCGTGAGACTCGTCGGCTCGCAACAGCAACGCGCGATCGGCGATCGCGTGGGCCTGGGTCAAATCGTGCAATACGACGATCAGGGTTCGTCCGGCCCGGGCTTCTTCCCGCAGGAGATCGAGGCAGTAGACTTGATGCCGCAGGTCGAGGTGCGTCGTCGGCTCGTCCAGAAGCCAGATCGGAGCATCGCGGAGCCAGAGAGCCGCGAGCTCGACGCGTTGGCGCTCGCCCGCAGAGAGTTCGAAGAGCCTGCGCCCGGCGAGCGCATCGAGTTCGAGCCTTTCCAATGCGGCGCCCGGTTTACGCGTGTGGCTCGGTACCAGATCCAGCCGCTCGTGAACCGTGAAACCGAACTCGGCGCTGGGCAGGCTTCCCTGCCAGGCAACCCGCTGCCCGCGCTCCGCCGGAAGCCATCGTTCGAGGCGCTTCCCGTCGAGCAGGATCTCGCCCGCAGCTGGGCGGAGCACGCCTGCGAGTGCAAGCAGGAGGGTCGATTTGCCCGAACCGTTCGGTCCCAGAACGGTCCAGATCTCCCCCGGGCCCATCGCGAGTCCGAGTTCCGAGATCAGTAGCCGATCCCCGCGCTGCAACGCGAGATCTCGCGTCACGAGCTCCATTGGGTTCTCCGAACCAGTAGCCAGAGAAAGGTCGGGACGCCCAGCAGAGCCGTCATCACACCGACTGGGAGTTCAGCAGGTGCCACGATCGCGCGGGCGCAGGCATCCGCCAGGACCAGCAGGCCCGCGCCGCCCAGAGCCGACGCTGGAAGAAGGAACCGATGCGTGGAGCCGATCAGCAGACGTACGGCGTGCGGCACGATCAGGCCGACGAACCCGACGGTGCCCGCTGCCGCGACGGCCAGGCCGGTCGTCGCCGAGGCGAGCAGCACCAGGATCAGCCGGAGCCAGGCCACCGAAGTGCCCAGCGTCGCGGCGTGGACCTCGCCCAATGCGAGGCGGTCTAGATCCTTTCCGAACACGATGCCGATCATCAGCGCGAGTGCGCCTGCACCGTAGAGGAGCCAACCGGGAATCTGGTTCGAGCCCAGGTCGCCTAGCATCCATTGAACGGCTCTGCGCAGTTCGGGATCTCCGAGTTGTGAGAGCGCGAGGGCGACCATTGCACCCCAGAGCGCTGCGAGTACCACTCCGGCCAGCAGGAGCCGTGTGGGTCCGAGGCGAACGAAAGGCAACACCGCGAGCGTCCCGATGACGGCACCAAGGAATGCACCTACGGGTGGAGCGATTTCACCTCCTACGAGTGCGATCGCGACGATCGCCCCGACCGAGCCACTCCCCGCGACTCCCAACACATAGGGCTCGGCCAGCGGGTTGCCGACCAACGTCTGGAGCCAGGCACCCGACATGGCCAGCAGCGCTCCGACGGCTGCGGCACTCAGTACTCGCGGCCAGCGCAGGGTGTCGAGAATCATTGCGTCCATTGGCGTGCCCGAGCCGAATGGGTCGAGCCAGCGCTCGCCCATCGCGAGCCCCAGCGCAATGCTTGCGGCCGCGAACAAGGCCGCGATGCCCAGCCGGGGCCACGGGCTTCGCATCAATGGTCCTTCACGACGAGCGGAATTCCGGCCACCATCAGCTCGACTTTCTCGGCAAGAGCAGCAATGCGTTGGTTGAGCACACCCTGCGCGTCCCGGAACTGTCGACCCATTGCGGTGGCCGGGACCACGCCACTTCCGACCTCGTTCGAAACCAACACGATCTTGCCAGGCGCGCTTGCCAGGGCTTCTTCGAGCAGTTGTATTGCCTGGCTCGTGGGGCTTCCCGCGAGGAGCCAATTGGAGAGCCAGAGGGTGAGGCAATCGACCAGCACGAGTGCTTCGGGCCGGCATTCGGCCGCGAGGGCTCCCGCGAGATCGAGCGGAACCTCACGAGTCGTCCAGTGGACCGGACGTCGCTCGCGGTGGACGGCGATGCGAGCGTTCCACTCCGGATCGTCCGGAAGTTCCGGCCCGGTCGCCAGGTAGACGACCGGACCCTGATGGGCGAGTGCCAGCTCTTCGGCGCGTCGGCTCTTGCCACTGCGTGCACCACCCAACACCAGCGTCACGCTCATCGTGTTGAGTCCCGTCGTGTTCCGCCTGCTTTGGGCAGTACGTCGATTCGGAACCGACCCCGCATCAGCGACATGCGATCACCGCCAGGGCTGCGGCCAACAACAGGGCCCGGTGGGTCAAGCGCAAGCCTGCATTCAGAGAGGCTTCGGTGGGTTCGACACCGTGGGCCGGGCCCATCCAGGGCCGATCTTCAGATTGGCCGCGTCGCCACACCGGACCGCCGAGGCGAACCTTCAGGCCCTGGGCCAATGCGGTCTCCGGCCAGCCGGCGTTGGGCGATGCGTGAGCGGTGGCCTGAGATCGCCAGCCGGCTTCCGGCCAGCAGTGTGCAGCAACCAGGAAGAAGAGTGCCGTCAATCGGGCGGGCACCCAGCTCGCGAGATCGTCTGCTCGCGCGGCCGCCCAGCCGAAGTGTTGGAAGCGCTGCGAACGGTGTCCCCACATTGCGTCGAGTGTATTGATCCAACGATAGGCTGCCGCGGCCAGTGGCCCCCCGATCGCAGCCCAGAAGAGCGGAGCCACCACCGCATCCGAGGCGTTCTCGGCCAGTGATTCCAGTGCGGCGCGTCGTACGTCGATTTCGGACATCGCGTCGACGTCGCGCCCGACGATATGCCCCACGGCCTCCCGGGCGGCGGAGAGATCGGAGGCCTCGGCGACTGCGGCCGCGTGTGCCAGCAGCGATCGCCATCCGAGCGTTGCCCAGAGCACGGCCGCACCCGCTAGCCAGCCGAGTCCGGTGCGGCTCGCAATTGCGAGCAGAGCGATGATCAGAACCGACGCCGCACCTACGGCGACGGTCCACGCCATGCAACCCGCAACGCGGGTGTCCCGGTAGAGTCGTCGTTCGACGCGCTCCGCAAACCGGCCGAAGACTGCGACCGGGTGCAGATCGCTAGCGGGGTCGCCCACCATCCACTCGATCAGCAACGCGAGCAATACGATCATCCGAGGGAGACCCCGAGCCGGGCCTCGAGCGCCGAAAGGTCGAGGCTCTCGGCAAGCACGTCCGCGAGCCGG
>JAAELW010000388.1 GCA_024226235.1 bacterium | reverse complement strand
TCGGACCAGCGGATGCCGGAAATGACCGGAGTCGAATTCCTCGCCCGGGTCTTCGAGCGCTACCCGACCATCGTTCGGATCATCCTGACGGGTTTTGCGGACATGGACGCGATCATCGGCTCCATCAACGATGGCCACGTCTACTCCTACATCACCAAGCCCTGGGAGCCGGACGACCTGAAACAGGTGGTGCGGCGCGCGGTCGAGCACTACGCACTCGCAGAAGAGAACGAGCGCCTGGTCGGGGACCTGCAGGATTCGAACGCGTTTCTCCAGGCGGTGATGGACCAGTTCGATACCGGAGCATTGGCCGTGGATGCGGGTGGCGTCGTTCGTGCGGTGAATGCGCCGGCGCGCGGCTATCTCGGAATCAAGGGCGATCCCTATGGTTGCTGTCTCGAAGACGTACTGCGCCCTGAGGCACTGACGATGATCGGTGGCGCGGTGATCCGGATTCGCCAGGACGATGATGTGAGCTACGAGGAGGTGGAACTGCCGAGTGGCGATGCGGTCAAGCTGCGCGTGACGATGCATCCGCTGCTGAGCTCCGATGGCCGCGAGCTCGGTCAGGTGATCCTCGGGCGCGAAATCTCCCACGAGCCCCTGAAGCGCCGTTTCGAGGAGATCGTCGAGGAACTCACCTCGATCGAGGGCGAGCTGCGCCGGCCGTTGGTCGAGGCACGGGATGGGCTGGGCGCGCTGGCCGATCTGGTAAAGGGAACCGGGGTGGAGTCGCCCGGAATGAGCGAGCTGGACGAGCGTACATCGCGCACACTCACCGCCATCGAGTACTGGCTGGCCGTGGACGATGCACTGATTCGGGAGGACTTTCCGGAGGCTCAGCCCCTGTTGGATCGGATGCGTGTTGCCACCTCCCGGTGGCCCAGCCCAGATCGTCTGCCTATTCGGGTACGAGAACTTGCACAGCGAGTGGAGGCCTACTACGAGACCGGAGAGAACCCGAAGCAGCCCGTCCTCTGACGCGGCGCCCGGTGACGCGTCTGCAGATGAACCAATCGAATCCGCCCACCGAATCAGAAGTGCCCGACGAGGGACGAACTGTGATTCCGCGGATCGAGTTCCGGATCGAGCGGCTCCAGACGCTCTACCGCTGTACCTACGCATTCCACGCGCGGGAGGTGCGCTTCGAGCGTGATTCCGGAGACGGCTTCGAGAACGCCTTCCCCGAGACATTCTCCTTTCATGCCGGCCGCCACGATCCGGCGGAACTCTATCTGCGCTTCGAGGATCTCTGGGCCCAACCTGCCTTGCTCGCCGGACGTGCCGTCAAACGGGATTCCGAGGAGCTGGTCCTACGCCTGCTGGCGGCGCTGCCCGCAAGCCTGGCCGAGTTGCTGGAGCGCCTCGCTGTTTCCGAGAATGCCGCGCCACTGCTTCGCGCCAGCGAGGACGTCGCCGTTTTCGGCCTGATCGTATTGCGATTCGTCCACGACAAGGGCCTCGCCGAGCACCCTCGCCTGCGCCTCGCGTGTTTTCATTGGCGAAAGCTCGTCTGGCAATCGCTGCTCACGGTCATGGAGGCGCGCGTACGTCCCGAGTACCTGGCCCTCTATCGGGGCGGAAGCGTCGATCCGGAGCGCTCGGCCGACCCCTACGACATCTCCTTCTTCTACGCGCTCGAGTCCGGTGAGGCCGAACGCATCGATCCCCAGCTGGTCGCGGCAGCCGAATGCGCCTTCATCCGCTGGTTGGACGAGGTCTGCCTCGACGAAGCGAATCGCGCGTTCGAGACGGGAGCTTCTCCCTTTGCTGACCGTGAGATCGAGGTTCTCCGTGCGATTCGTACGCAGGGCACGACCAGGGTGAACCTCGGTCGCGACCTGACGCCCTTTCTGCGCCGTAGAAGCCGCGACAGTGCACGGATCCTGAAGCGTCTCGAGCACTGGTTCCTGCGGCAGTACGACATCCATCATGCGGCAGCGATGCTCTATCACGCCGATGCCATGCGTCGCGGAGATGACGACGGAGACCGAGTGCTTTCCCGCCATCGTGCCCGCAACTATGCGCTGGCCCTGTTCATTCCTTCGATTCCGTTCCTGGTGGCAATCTTCGCATACGATCGCTGGACGCAGATCCTGGATGTGCTGGCCTCGGTCGAGGTGGCGTTGGTGCTGCTCGCGGCGCTCTGGTTTCTTGGTTACCGCTTCATGTGGCGCAAGGATCTGACCCTCTTCCACGCCTGCGTGCCGCGGATCGGCGCAGGCATCATCGTCGGCTACCTGCCCGTATTCCTGATCGACGAAGTCTGGGATCTGGCCGAACAGGCGCCCGTCTACATTCTGTCGACCATTGCCCTGCTCGGCACCACGACCCTCCTCTACATCTACGTGGAGGTGCAGCGCAGGCTCGGGGACCCAAACGAAGCCTTCGCCCGGGCTCGTAGCATCTTCCTGCTCGGCATGGTCGAGTCAGCTGGCTTCGGGTTGATGGTGACGAGCCTGCTCGGCCCGCTGATGGCCGCCCGGAATTGGGGACCGGATCTGACCGGGACCCCGATCGGCCTACTCACAGGCACTCTCCAACCCTTTGCGGGCGAGCTGCCTCGGGTCGTGGGCGTGGGCCCTCTCTATGCCTTCCCGACGGCGGTGCTGCTGATGGCCTTCATGGCCTTCTTCATCGGCACTTTCCTGCAGCTGCTCTGGGAGGATGCGCCATTTACGGAGCCGCTGTAGCTCTCTGGCGTGGCTGGCATCCCAATCGGTACCCTCTCTCATTCGCCGAGGGAGCACAGGAGCCAAGGTGATCGAGATCGTGATGTACACCCGATCCTGGTGCGGCTATTGCCACCGCGCCAAGCTGCTGCTCGACGGGAAGAGCCAAGCCTACATCGAGCACGATATCGGGCTCGATCCCGCCAAGGAAAGCGAGATGCACCAGCGAGCCCAGCGAACCTCCGTTCCCCAGATCTTCATTGGCGAGGTCCACGTTGGCGGCTACGACGAGATCGCGAAGCTCGAGCGCGGCGGCAGGCTCGACAATCTGCTGACGGAAGAGGGAAACGAGAAGTGAGCGACATCCAGCGCGAGAAAGTGCTGATCATCGGCAGCGGGCCGGCCGGATACACGGCAGCCATCTACGCGGCGCGTGCCGAGCTCGAACCCGTGATGCTGGCAGGCCTCCAGTTCGGTGGCCAGTTGATGCTGACGACGGAGGTAGAGAACTTTCCGGGTTTTCCAGAGGGTGTGACCGGCCCTGATCTGATGGAGATGTTCCAAAAGCAGGCGGAACGCTTTGGCACCCGCGTGCTGATGGAGGATGCAATCCGGGTCGATTTTTCCAAGCGCCCCTTCCAGGTCGAGACCGAGAGCCAGAAGTTCGAGGCCGATGCGGTGGTTCTCGCTACCGGTGCCTCGGCCAAATGGATTGGCCTTCCGTCGGAACAGCGCTTGATGAATCAGGGTGTGTCGGCCTGTGCCACCTGCGACGGTGCTCTGTATCGCGACAAGCCGATGGCCGTGGTGGGCGGTGGGGATACGGCGATCGAGGAGGCCCTGTTCCTGACCCGCTACGCGCCGAAGGTCACGTTGATTCATCGCCGTGACGAGCTCCGGGCATCGAAGATCCTTGCCGAGCGGGCCCGGAAGAACGAGAAGATCGAATTCGCCTGGAATGCCCGGGTGGCCGAGGTGCTCGGTGACGAGTTCGTGACCGGTGTGCGTCTCGAGGATGTGCATTCGGGGAAGACGCGTGACATCGTGGTCGAGGCGCTCTTCATTGCGATCGGCCACGAACCGAATACGGGGATCTTTCGCGACCAGATCGCGCTCGACGATACCGGCTACATCAAGGTGGATCCCGGTACGAGTCGCACGAACGTCGAAGGCGTCTTCGCCTGTGGAGATGCGATGGATCCTACCTATCGTCAGGCGATCACGGCCGCCGGCAGAGGGTGCATGGCGGCGATCGATTGTGAACGTTGGTTGGCGGAGGAAGAGGCGGGCTGACCGCCCAGGAGCTCCATGGGCCTTACCCGGGAACGTCTCGAGCAACTGGTTGCGCGATCGTCCGACAGCATCGTCGGTACGGATCGCAGTGGCCACGTCATCTATTGGAATGATGGCGCGAAGAAGGTGCTCGGCTACGAAGACGAGGAAGTTCTCGGCACCCACGTCGGGCGGCTCTACCCGGATATGGAAGAAGCCAAATGCGTCATGCGAGCGATGCGCCAAGAGAACGGCGACGGCAAGGACGTGGTCAACACCTTCCAGACCACCTTCATGGCCAAGAACGGTGAGCGCATTCCAGTGGCCATTTCGGGCACCATCTTGCGCGACGAAGAAGGCGGAGAGGACGGCACGATCGGCTTCGCAAAGGACCTTCGCGAGATCCTGCGCAAGGACCAGCTGGCTACACTCGGCGAAGTCGCCATCGGCCTCTCCCACGAGATCAACAACCCGCTGAACGTGATCCTGAACCAGGCCACGCTGCTCGAGCGAGATATCGATGCGCTGGCCGACGATGGCGACATTTCCGTCGAGAATGAGCGTCTGGACGCGATTCGTCGCGAGATCTCGCGCATTTCCGAGATCGTCGAGCGGTTGGGCGAGATGGTAGAGGAAGATACCTACGAGACGAAGGGCTACATCGGCCCGGCCCGTATGGTCGACTTGCGCCAGAAAGCGGAACGCCATCAGCAGCCGATGGAGGGCCTCGAAGGTCTGCGGATCCTGGTGGCCGATGACGACGGTGGCATCGTTCGCAGCCTGAAGGAGATCCTGACCCGCGACGGATGCCAGGTGACCACCGCGAGTGACGGCAGAGAGGCGCTGGCTGCTCTCGACGAGGCCGAGTTCGACATCGTCCTCTCAGACGTCGTGATGCCCAATATGGACGGCTATGAACTCTTCAAGGCCATCCAGGAAGGGCACCCGGGCTTGCCCGTACTGATGATGACCGCCTTCCACTTCGACAAAGATCACATCATCAAACGCAGCCGAGTAGCGGGCCTGGGGGCCGTCCTCTTCAAGAAACCCGTCGACCCCAACCGCCTCCGCCAAACCATCCTGGAAGCCGTTCGGAGCTAAGCACTCAGGCCACGTTCCTAACTCCGGACCTGGTCCTTGGGGATGTTGAACATCTGGCCGGCGTCGTTCTTGACGAGGTAGTAGTCGGACCATTCCTTGAGGAGAGTGATCTCCTCTCCGGCGGTGAAGGTGACTTCTTCCACCTCCATGCCGAGGTTGGCCTGGTGCTTCAGTGTGGAGTCTTGCTTGAGGGTCGCCATGGGGCGGGTGTTTAGCTGCTGAGCACTGGGGTTTCAAATGCTTCGTCTGTACCGCCGGGAGGTGTGTGGGCGACGCATACGCCGACCACGCGTCGGGATCCGGCTCGGCGCAGAGCCCGCGCGGCTTCGCTGAGCGTGGCGCCGGTCGTGGCGACATCGTCGACGAGCCATATACAGGGTTCCATGCTGCGGCGGGCCACGAAGGCTCCGCGCAGATTCCGGCGCCGCTCGCGGCGCGAGAGGCCGATCTGCTGCGGCGTGTCTCTGCAACGCTCAAGCGCATTCAAGCAGGCTCTCGCCCCGACCTCCCGGGCCACCGCCCGAGCCAGCAGGGCCGCCTGGTCGAATCCACGCACGCGTCGGCGCTTCCGGTGGAGGGGAACCGGGACCACGAGGTCGGGGTTGAAGCCGTCTGGAACCCGTCGCGCGGCAGCTCGCACCAGCGCCAGCACGACCGCATCCGCGGCTGGATCGAGGCTCATGAGCCCTGCCCCGGGGTACTTGAAGCGGTGGATCCACTCCTTCCAGGCACCGGTGTAGGCGACCTCGGCCACCCATGCCGCCAAAGGTCGCGGGGGCGTTGTGGGTACCGGCGGAGCCGCCGCGGGTAAGCAGCGCCTGCAAAAAGGCGGATGCTCGGTAGCCCGGCCACAGCCGGAGCAGCCGTCCGGGAGCAGGAGCCCCCCCAGTGCACGAAGCCAATCGTTCCTGCTTGTGATGCCCATCGCGGCTTCCGCGGGACCGGGCCGCGCCGAGGCTAGCAGGGCTGTGCGTGCGGGGCGGTCGCGTCGCGCTCGCCAGGGAGCTCGATTGCGGGTGCGTCTTCCCAGAGCCTGTCGAGGTCGTAGTACTCGCGGGTTTCGCCGAGGAAGATGTGGACGATCACGTCTCCCAGATCGATCAGGATCCAGCGCCCCTCTTCTTCACCTTCGACGCCGAGGGGTTTCCTGCCACTCCGCTTGGATGCCTGGATGACCGCATCCGCAATCGAACGAACATGACGATTCGAGGTACCCGTCAGCAGCAGGAATGCATCGGCGAACGAAGTCAGCTCGCCCACATCGAGGCCGACGGGTTTCTGGGCCTTCAGCTCCAGAGCGGTCTCGGCCAGGTTGCGCACTCGTTCCTGAGCAGTGATTTCGGTGGCGGTGTCGGTCACGTGGGTTGGCCCCTATAGGCGTTGCATTTCTCGATCGGTTCCCGGGCGATCTCGGGAACCAGATAACGGATGGATCTGCAGTCTCGGACTCGCCCTCGGATGTCAGTCGCCGAGACGTCGAATCCCGAGATCGGGACTCGGCGGATCCAATGGCCAGCCGTCCGGTGCCTAGCGAGCTGGCCGTCCGAATCGACCTCGACGCTCCCGGTAAGACAGGCTGGGAGCCAATCGGCCAGGCTGTGGCCAGCACTCCCGGGAGGGCGGGTTACCACCGCGAAGTGAGCGAGAGTAGGCAGCAGCTCAGGAGCCCGCCAGGCGTCAAGCTGTGCGAAAGCATCCTCGCCCAGGATGAACACCAGTTCGGCAGGGGCCAGCTCACTGCGCAGGAGCTGAAGCGTGTCCACCAGATAGGAAGGTCCCGAACGGCTCAGCTCCACATCCGAAGTCTCGAAGTGCGGGTTGCCGGCGATGGCGGACTCGACCCAACGGAAGCGGTCGCTCGCAGGGGCGAGTGCCACGTCGCCGTCCCGCTTCAACGGCGGATCGGAAGCCGGTACGAACAGCACCCGAGCAAGACTCAAGATCTCTGCCACTTCTTCGGCAGCGCGCAGATGCCCCACGTGAACGGGGTTGAAGGTGCCCCCGAAGATGCCGATGAGTTGGTTCAAGCGGGTCTGCTCATTCGCGCAGCTGGCCGTCCCCGAAGAGCACGAACTTCCGGGTCGTGAGCCCTTCGAGCCCCATCGGCCCGAAGGCGTGAAGCTTGGAAGTCGAGACGCCGATCTCGGCACCGAGCCCCAGGCGGAATCCGTCGGCGAACGCGGTCGAGCAATTCACTCCCACCGTCGAGGAGTTCACTCGCCGCACCCATTCCTGGGAGGATGCGTAATCGTTGGTCACGATCACGTCCGTATGCTCGGAGCCGAAGCGCTGAACGTGCGCAACCGCAGCGTCGAGATCGTCGACCACCTTGACTGCCAGGATCTTGTCGAGGTATTCGGCGCTCCAATCCGCTTCGCAGGCCGAGATGGCTTCCGAGAACACCTCGCGCGTTTCGTCGCAGCCCCGGATCTCGACGCCTTCTTCGTGAAGGCGTTTCAGGACCTCGGGAAGCACGCGAGGCGCAGCGCTGCGATGGCAGAGGAGCGTTTCGAGCCCATTGCAGACGGCCATCTGGCGGAGCTTCGAGTCCCGAACGATTTCCGCGGCCATTTCGACGTCGGCGCTGGCGTCGAGGAAGATGTGGCAGATACCCTCGTCATGGGCGAGCACAGGGATCGACGAATCACGCATCACCTTCTGGATCAATGCCGAGCCGCCCCTGGGGATCATCAGGTCGACATAACGATCCATTCGGAGAAGATGGTCGATAGCCTTCCGATCGGTGGTGGGCAGGAGTCCAATGGCATCCTCGGGCAAGCCCGCGTCCGCAGCGGCGGCCCGCAACTCCGCACCAAGGGCCTGGTTGGAATGGAAGGCCTCCGATCCTCCACGCAGGATCACCGCGTTGCCGGCCTTCACGCACAACGCCGCTGCGTCCACGGTGACGTTCGGGCGCGACTCGTAGATCATTCCGATCACACCGAGCGGGATGCGCATGCGTCCCACGCGCAGCCCGTTGGGGCGCACCTGCATTTCGCTGATCTGGCCGACGGGATCCGGCAAGCGCGCGATCTGGCGCAGCCCATCGATCATGTCCTCCCATTTTCCCCCTTCCAGCGAAAGCCGGCGAACCATCGGGGTGGCGACGCCCTTTTCCTCGGCCTCCGCGATGTCCTGGCGGTTTGCCGCGAGGATCGTTTCCCGGACGGCTTCCAGGCGCTCCGCCGCGCCCAACAGCCAGGCGTTCTTGGTGCCGGTCGGCACCGCCGCCAGGATGCGCCCAGCGGTCTGGGCCTTCTGGCAAAGGGCTTCGATCTGTCGTTTCAGCTCCATGGGATGTCTCGCAGGGTTCCGTTCGACCGGTTTCGTTCCATCGTCCAACGAGATGCTGAACGATCAGTCGAGCAGCACGAGGTCGTCGCGGTGGATCACCTCGTCGCCGTTCGAGTAGCCTAGCACTGCATCGATTTCACCGGTCTTGCGGCCCTTGATGCGCTCGATTTCGTCTGCGCCGTAGGCCGTCAGGCCACGGGCAAATACGAGGCCATCCGGATCCACACAGGACACCGGATCTCCGATGCCAAAGCGGCCCTCGACCTGTTTGATGCCCGCTGCCAACAGACTGCGGCCGCGCTTGCGTACGGCCGACACCGCACCTGCGTCCAGTTCGATCCGGCCGCGCGGGCGAGCCGTGTAAGCAAGCCAATGCTTGCGCCCCGCAAGCCGGCTGCCGGCCAGGAAGAGCGTTCCGACTTCTTCTCCGGCCGCGACCCGGCTCAGCACCCCGGATTGCCGGCCGTTGCACAGTACGGTCGCGGCGCCACTTTGCGAGGCCGAACGAGCCGCTTCGAGCTTCGTGATCATGCCGCCTCGGCCGAAAGCACTCTCTGAGCCGCCGGCGGCTCTCTTCACGCGGGCGTCGATCTTCTCCACGACCGTGACCAGCGCCGGTGTCGTTTCGCCCGGCACCGGCGGATGCTCGTACAGCCCGTCCACGTCGGTGAGGATCACCAACAGGCTGGCACCGACCAGGTTCACGACCGTCGCTGAAAGGTTGTCGTTGTCGCCGAAGCGGATTTCCTCAGTGGCAACCGTGTCGTTCTCATTCACTACGGGTACCGCACCCAGACCTAGCAACGTGGTCAAGGTGTGGCGAGCATTCAGGAAGCGCTCCCGATCTTCGAGCCCGGTACGCGTGACGAGGACCTGGCCGACCATCCGCCCGTGGCGGTCCAGGCGTCGGCGCCACAGTTCGGCCAGGCCGATCTGGCCCACGGCTGCCGCGGCCTGCTTCTCCGGAATCGATCGGCCAGGATGAGACCAGCCCAGTGAACGAGCCCCGAGTGCGATCGCGCCCGACGATACCAGTACGACCTCGCGGCCCGCATCCAACAAACCCGCAACCTGCCCCGCGATCGATCCCATCACACGCGGCCGCAATGTGCCGCCATTGGTGAGCACTCCGCTGCCGATCTTGACGACGATCCGCTTCGCGTTCCGTGCGACCTTCCGCTCGTTCACGAGTCCAACTCCTCGAGGGCGAGAGCGATCTGGCGCACCAGCGCCTGTGTGCCCTCGCCGGTCGCCCCAGAAATTCGCAGTACGCTGCATCCCCTTCTGAGGAGTTCCGCCTCAGCCGGCTCCAGCTCCGTGCCGTCGGCGAAGAGGTCGGTCTTGTTCAACGCGACGATCTCTCGTCGCTCGAGCAACGTTGGGTCGTAGGCCGAGAGCTCGCTGCGGATCGTATCGTACTCCGAGAGCAGGTCGCGGCCCGGGTCGAGCAGGGCTGCGCCGTCCAGCAGATGAACGAGCACCCGCGTGCGCTCTACGTGACGCAGGAAACGATCGCCGAGACCGGCACCGCCACTAGCGCCCTCGATCAGGCCGGGGATGTCTGCCACCACGAAGCGCACGTCATCGTTCTCCACGACTCCGAGGTTCGGAACCAGCGTCGTAAAGGGATAGTCGGCGACGCGCGGTCGCGCCCGTGTGAGGCGGCGCAGCAGGGTCGATTTCCCGGCGTTCGGCAGGCCGACCAGGCCCACGTCTGCGATCAGCTTCAGTGAGAGCCGGAGGCGCAACATTTGCCCGGGCTTGCCCTGTGTCGCAAAATCCGGAGCCTGGCGGGTCGGCGTGGCGAAGCGTGCGTTGCCCTGCCCGCCCCGCCCACCGTGGGTCGCGACGAAACGCTGGCCGTCCTTGGAGAGGTCTGCCAACGGCTCCGTCCCCTCCGATGCACCGGCATCGAGCAGCAAGGTGCCGATCGGCACCCGCACCAGGAGGTTTTCCCCTCCGGCTCCCGTGCGGTCGTTCACGCCCCCCTTGGCGCCGCTCTCCGCACGCAGCTCCTTGCGGTAGCGGTAGTCGCGGAGCGTCGCGAGGTTCCGGTCGGCGACGAAGATCACGTCGCCACCGCGGCCACCGTCGCCTCCGCTGGGGCCGCCGCGCGTAATGAACTTCTCGCGACGGAAGGCGACGTTACCGCCGCCGCCGTCGCCGGCATGTGCGACGAGGATGGCTTCGTCGATGAACGTTTCGGTGGCCATGGGACGAGCTCGTCGGGGCACCCCCGACGTCTGCGCGTCTGGAAGCCCCGGGTTCGTTAGTTCGACGGCTCCACGCGGGCAACGACTTTGCCCTTGGACTTACCGTATTGCACCACGCCATCGCGGAGCGCGAAAAGCGTGAAATCCTTGCCGCAGCCGACGTGCGTGCCCGGGTGGATCCTTGTCCCTACCTGGCGCACCAGGATGTTTCCCGCGCGTACCGTCTGGCCGCCGAAGCGCTTTACGCCCCGCCTTTGCCCATTGGAATCGCGACCGTTCCTGGAACTTCCCTGACCCTTCTTATGCGACATTTGAACTCTCTGGTTGGTTGAGCACCGTGCCAGGCACGTGGCTCAACTATTGATCGACTCGACGCGGACTTCGGTGTAGGCCTGGCGGTGGCCCTGCTTGCGCCGATAGCCCTTGCGCCGCTTCATCTTGAAGACCGTGATCTTGGGAGCACGGGCCTGGGCCGTGATGGTACCGACCACCTTGGCGCCCGAGACCAGCGGGGTGCCGACCTGGGGGTCGCCTTCGCCACCCACCAGCAACACCTCGCCGAATTCCACCTCGTCGCCAATCGATCCGGCCAGCTTCTCGACGCGCACCGCCTGGCCGGGGGAAACCCGCACCTGCTTGCCGCCCGTCTTCACCACCGCGTACATTACGACTCCTCCGGATCCTGGAACCGCGGGAGTATCGGCGATTCGCTTGGAGCGTCAACTGGTTCCGGCAGTGTGGCCATCACGGGAGGTGCCGGAGCTGGCGGATTCTCGGGCCCCTCGGGGGGATCGAAATCCCCGAGGGGATCGGCGAGATCGCTCAGGCTGACCATTTCCTCGATCGGCGCCGTCTCGGCCTTGTTCTCAGCCGGTTCCCCGGGCCCTGCCTCTGCGTCAGGCTTTGTGGACGCTTCAGCTTCTGCTGCCGGCTCAGCCGCGGCTTCGGGCTCTGCTGCCGGCTCCGGCTCAGCCGCCGGCTCCTCGGTCTTGGCCTTCCGCTCTGGTTTGGCCTTCTTCGCCTTGTTCGGCTCCTCGGGCGGCTGCATCCACGGCAGCTCCAGCGTGATCGGCTGGCCCTCGGAATCGGATGTGATCTCGAACTGCTCCTGGTGGAAATCGCTGCGAGCGCGGATTTCGATATCGCGGCCCAGCTCCTTCTCCAGGATCTGCAGTGTTCCGCGCTCCGAGCCGAGCAGCTGCTCGGCCACCCGACGGCTGACGGTCACCGCGACCTCGCGCCCACAGAAATTCGGCAGGTCCTTTCGGATCTCGCGCAGGATCTTGTGAGCCACGCTCTCGTCCGAGAGTACGAAGCCCTTGCCCTCACAGTAGGCACAGGGCTCGCATAGCATCTGCACCAGGTTTTCGCGGGTACGCTTACGTGTCATCTCCACGAGCCCGAGCTCGGAGATCTTCAGGATGTTCGTCTTGGCCTTGTCTCCGCGGATCGCCTCCTGGAGCGAGCGATAGACCTTCTCGCGGTTCTCAGCGCTCTCCATGTCGATCAGGTCGATGATGATCAACCCGCCGATGTTCCGGAAGCGAAGCTGGTTCACCACCTCTCGTACCGCCTCGAGGTTGGTGCGAAGCACGGTCTCCTCGAGGTCCCGTTTGCCGACGTAGCGGCCCGTGTTCACGTCGATCGCGGTCAAGGCCTCGCTCTGATCAATGATCAGGTAGCCGCCGCTCTTCAGCCACGCCTTGCGTCCCAGGTTCTGGTCGATCTGTGCCTCGCAGCCGAAGTGGTCGAAGATCGGATCGGTACCCTCGTACAGCTCGATCTTGGGCTTCGGGTCGGCCACGAATTTGTCGACGAACTCGGTCAGCTCCTTGTGGGCCTCGGGCGAGTCGATCACGATCCGTTTCGTTTCGGAATTCGCGAAATCGCGCACGACGCGCAACGCCAGCGCAGGCTCCGCATACAGCGTCGCTGGTGCGCGTACCTGATCCTTCTTGATCTGCACGTCGTCCCAGACCGAGGTCAGGTAGTTCACGTCAGCTGCCAGATCGGCCTCGCGAGTGCCACCACCGGCCGTTCGAATGATGAAGCCCAGATCAGCGGGCTTCACCTTGTTCACGATATCGCGCAGGCGTCGCCGCTCCCGGTCGTTGTCGAGCTTGCGCGAAACCCCCACCCGCTGGGCCCAGGGCGTCAGTACCAGGTGGCGGCCGGCAATCGACACATGGGAGGTGATGCGGGCGCCCTTGGTGCCGATCGGCTCCTTGGCGATCTGCGCGACGATCTCCTGCCCCTCATGGAGCAGGGTCTCGATGCTCGGAATGCGTCTCCCCTGGCCCCGGCGGCGGCGGCCCCGTGGATCGCCGTCCGTACTGTCGAGCTTCTCGATGTTTTCGACATAGTCGCCGGCATATAGAAAAGCTGCCTTCTCGAGGCCGATGTCGACGAACGCGGCCTGCATCCCGGGCAGTACCCGGGTCACGCGCCCTTTTACGATGCTGTTTTCGACACTGCGGCTCTTCGCCCGCTCGATGTGGAGCTCGACGAATTGCTTCTTTTCGAAGATGGCTACCCGGGTCTCGCCGGGCGAGGCATTGATCAGGATCTCGTTCTGCATTCCCGCCTTTCGGGCCGGGACTTGCGGGCGCAGATATGCGTCGAATAGGTCGCGTACACGCCTTTGGCCTCCGGCTTGGGTGTGCCGATGGGGCCGGTTCGGGCGACCGTGGCTGAAATGCCGCTGAACGCGGCGAGGCGGGGTTCAGGCGCGCAGCGCGCTGATCAAGACCAGGCACTGCGGGACGGGCAGCTCGGCCAACGTCCCGAAACTCGGTTGCTTTTTGCTCCGACACCGGATGTCACTCAGCCGCCTGGCATGCTCACCACGCCATCGCGTAGTCAAGACCGGGAGCTGGGATCGCGGTGTCGCCAATCGGTTCACTCAGTGGTTTGTGGTTTGGAATCTCGGTTGCGGCCTTTGCCGGGCCTTGAAGCGCACGCGAAATTGAACCCCAATCTGTCCGCGCTCCAAGCTCGGCTCGATGCCCGCTACACTGCCCATGCTGGGCCCCGCGGGAAAATTGGCCGCCAAAGCTCACCCGGGAGCATCATGGATCGTGACTCCAAGGTCAAGAACCCCGCAGGGGATCCCCGACGCGCCCTTCCTTCGATTGATCGGCTGACCCGGGACCTCATCCAAGCAGCTCCGGAGCTGCCGGGTTGGGCCGTTCAGGCCGCAGCCCAGCAGGCTGTAGCCCGCGCGCGTGCGGCGCTGGCGGCAGGGGGCAGCGCGGGTCATGTGGCGATGGAGGCTCGCCAGAGGGCTGCGGAGCTTGCTCGGCCGCGCCCCGGACGGGTCGTGAATGCCACCGGGGTGGTTCTGCATACGAATCTCGGTCGCTCTCCACTGGCACCAGCGGCAGCTTCGGCGGTGGCTGCGGCGGCCCAGGGCTACTCGGACGTGGAACTCGATCTAGCCAGTGGCGGCCGTGGCAAGCGCCAAGCGAGCTTGACGCGAATGCTCTGCCTGCTGTCTGGAGCCGAGGATGCATTGGTCGTCGGCAACAACGCCGGAGCCGTGTTGCTGGCCCTGGCCGCTCTGGCACGCGGCCGTGAGGTGATCGTCTCCCGGGGCGAGCTGGTCGAGATAGGCGGTTCCTTTCGCGTGCCCGAGATCCTCGAGCAAGCAGGAGTCCGGTTGGTGGAGGTTGGTACCACCAACCGCACCCATCCCAAGGATTATCAGCAGGCCATCGGCCCCGAGACGGCTGCACTGCTCAAAGTCCACCGCAGCAATTTCGAGCAGCAGGGATTCGTGACCGAGGTCGGAATCCCGGAGCTCCGGCAAATTGGCGATGCCCACGGCGTTGCGGTGATCGACGATCTCGGAAGTGCCACGCTGCTCGACCTGCGCGGGGAGGGGCTACCCGATGACTCCTGGGCCCCAGGGCGGTTGCAGCAGGGAGCTGATCTGGTGTGCTTTTCCGGTGACAAGCTGCTGGGCGGCCCCCAGGCCGGCATCGTGCTGGGCGCTCGTGAGCTCGTGGAGCGACTCCGGACCAGCCCCCTGGCCCGTGCCCTTCGCCAGGACAAACTCGGCATGGCAGCGCTCGATGCGACGCTGCGCTTGCTGCTGGAAGACCGCCACCTGGAGATCCCGACGTTGAGGATGCTGCTCGAGCCCGTCCAGCAGGTGGGCCGGCGGGCCCGGACCCTCGCCAAACGGCTGGAGGAGCGGCTTCAATCCGTGGCCGGGATCGAAGTCCTGGCGGTTCCAGGGGCAGTCGGCGGGGGATCCCTGCCCGGCTTCGAGCTTCCGAGCGTGGCGATCGCATTGCGCACGGCCGTCGGAGCCGAAGCTCTGGCCGAGGGTCTTCGCCAGGCGCCCGTCCCGGTGCTCGTGCGCATCCGCGAGGATCGCGTCTGGATCGATGTCCGCACGCTGCTCGATGGCGAGGACGTTCTCGTCGAGCGGGCCCTCGCCCATGCGCTTGGCCTAAGTTAGCCTCCCCCGAGGGTAACCCATGCTGAACTCGAGCGTCCTCGTGCTCAATCGCTCGTATCTACCGATCCACGTGACCTCGGTACGGCGGGCGTTTGCGCTGTTGTACCAGGGGATCGCGCGAGCCGTCGACGCCCAGTACCAGACTTTCGATTTCGAGAGCTGGAGCCAATTGGCCGTGGCCCGCGATGTGGAGGCCATAGGCACTTCATCCGGACGCATTCGTGTCCCCCGCGTGATCGTACTGGTCGCATTCGACCGGCTGCCCAAGCGCCATGTGCGTTTCAGCCGCATCAACCTGATGGCCCGCGACGGATTCCAGTGCCAGTACTGCGCGCGCAAGCCCTCTCGGGCCGAGCTGAACCTGGACCACGTGGTCCCCCGCGCTCTCGGTGGGCGCAGCACATGGCTGAACGTCGTCACCAGCTGTGTCGATTGCAATCGCAAGAAGGGAGGGCGCACGCCCCGGCAGGCCGGGATGAAGCTCCTCGGCCAGCCCAAGCGGCCGCGTTGGACGCCGTTGATGAACCTGATGTTGTCGAGCGTGCGCTATGAAGAGTGGAAGCCCTTCCTGGGGGTGGTCGACGCATCGTACTGGAACGTCGAGTTGGCCGAATAGCGCCGCAAGTCGGCAGGAATCCCGTTTCCCAAGATCCACCGCACGCCGGTGGGAGCCTCGAGACCGCAAACACGTTCCACACTGGCAGGAGCCACGTGACCGCAGCCACGCCCCCTCATCTTCCGAGAGCCCGACTCATCGCCGTGGGCGGTGGCAAGGGCGGTGTAGGGAAGACATTCCTCTCCGCCAACCTGGCCCACACCCTGGTCAGTGCGGGCTACAAGGTGGTGGCCGTCGATACCGACATCGAAGGCCCCAACCTCCACACCTGGCTGGGCGTGAATTCGCCCCGAACGAGCCTGGCGGATTTCGTCTCGGGTCGGGAGAACAAGGTGGAAGCGCTGCTACAGGAGACGCCGTACAGCGGGCTCGGCCTGCTCGCAGCAACCCACGGCGATCTTGCAGCGGCCCAGCCCAATGCGGCGCGTCGAGCGGAGTTGCTAAGTGCACTGCGCGAGCTGCCCTGCGATTTCGTATTCGTCGATTGCGGTGCAGGTGCTCATCCGGCGACCATTGACTACTTCCTGGTCGGTGACGAGGGGCTGCTGGTGCTGCATCCGGAGCCGACCTCGGTCGAGAACACCTATACGTTCATCCGCGCGGCGTTCTACCGGCGCATGCAGCTGGCGATGCGGAAGCACGACGTGCGCGAATGCGTGCGTGAGGCGATGGATCAGCGCAATGACCGCGGGATCCGTTCACCGCTGGATCTGCTCCGCGCGGTCGAAGAGATGGATCCCGAGGAGGGCCAGCGGTTTTCCAAGACGATGCAGGCCTTCCGGCCCCGGGTCATCGTGAACGAGGTCGCGAGCACGGAAGACATCAAGCTCGGTTTCTCCGTCCGAAGCGTGTGTCGGAAATACTTTGGCATCGAGGTAGACTACGCCGGTTATGTGAACCGCGATCAAGCGGTCCGCACTGCGGTGCTGAAACGCAAGCCGCTAGCCGAGGTTCATCCCGGTAGCGATGCAGCCGTGTACCTCCAGCGGATCGCCGGAAAGCTCGCCGAAGCCGCCTCCAAAGCAGGACCGTCCAGATGAAGACCCTTTCCGAGATGACTCACTACGAAATGCTGGAAATCCCGGCTGGCTCCCCTCTCGCCGAGATCGAGCGCGCCTACCGCGTTGTTCAATCCTCCTGGGCTACGGACGGTCTGGCCACCTACTCCTTGTACGATGAGCACGAGGCCGAGGCCGTCCGGGAGCGGATCGAGCTGGCCTATCGGGTGCTCTCCGAAGCCGAAACGAAGGAGGAGTACGATCGGCGGCTGGAACCCAGCGAGTCCGAGATGGACCTCGAGGAGATCGATCTCGACCTGCAGTTCGTGGATGAGACGGTCGCCGCCACCTCGATCGATCTGCTTCCCACGGAGATCGAAGCTTTCGAGGATGCTGCGGACGAAGGGACGGACGCGGAATGGACGGGTTCCCGGCTGCGCCGGGCGCGCCTGCGTCGGGGGATCGACCTGGAGAAGATCGCCGAGGTCACGAAGATCAACCCGACCTACCTGCAGTTCATCGAGCAGGATCAATTCGAGGACCTCCCCGCGGCGGTCTACGTGCGGGGCTTCGTCGTTTCATTCACTCGCTGCATCGGACTGGAATCCACTCAGGTGGCCGATAGCTACATGGCCCGTTATCGCGAGCAAACGCTCGAGAGTCGCCGCCTGATGGAACGACGGTTAAGGCGTTAGGGCGAATCATGCAGCTGATCGACGATACAGAAAGGGCTTCCCGCCTGGCTCGGGCCATCTTGTCGGATGTCATGACCTATCATCCTGAAAAAGTCCGGATCGGTATCGAGCGCGATGATCTCTTCGCGCGGTTGGCACCGGAAATCCGCGAGGCGCGTGCCTATTTTGCGTCACGGGTCACTGCGGATGTAGCGGCGAAGACGAACGCCTTCGATCGCGCGCTCGTGGACGTGATGGTATTCCGAAGCGCGGGCGTGGCTTCCAGGATCTGGTAGTTGCGGCTCCTGGTCGGCGAGGCCGAGGCAGGCCAGCGTCTGGACCAGGTGGCTGCGGCAGAGTTCGGCGTACCCCGCGCCCAGGTGCAACGCTGGGCCCGCAGTGGGCACCTCCAGTTGAATGGCGCCACCGCAAAGCCGAGCGCTCAGGTCCGCGAGGGCGACTGCATCCAGGCGGACCCGCCGGAGCCGGTGGCGGCCGATGTCCTGCCCGAGCGGATTCCGCTGACGGTGCTGTTCGAGGACGATGCGCTGATCGTTCTGGACAAGCCAACCGGCATGGTCGTGCACCCGGCACCTGGTCATAAGGGTGGCACGTTGGTGAACGCGTTGCTGCATCACTGCGGGGACTTGGCCGGTATCGGTGGCGTGCTGCGCCCGGGGATCGTCCACCGGCTCGACCGCGGGACGTCGGGGGTGATGGTGGTCGCCAAACACGACGCAGCGCATCTGGCCCTGGCCGAGCAGTTCAAGACCCATGAGATCGATCGCCTCTACAGGGCATGGGTGCGAAGCATTCCAAAGGCCGACAGGGGGCACATCGACCAACCGATCGGCCGACACCCGCGCGACCGCAAGCGCATGTCCATCGTGACGCGGCGCGGGCGCGATGCACGCACGAACTGGGAGGTGGAGCGTCGTTATCCGGCAAGCGGTATCGCGCGTTTGGCAGTCCAGCCCGAGACGGGCCGAACCCATCAGATCCGTGTGCATCTGTCGTCATGCGGCATGCCGTTGCTAGGTGACGATGTCTACGGGCGTGGCCACAGGGCGAAGGGCCCCGTGCGCCTGGGGCGGCCCGCCTTGCACGCGGCCGCGCTCGGCTTCATCCACCCGACGACGAAGGAACGTCTTCACTTCGAGGCAGGGCTGCCCTCGGATCTGTTCGAACTCGAGGAGCGGCTCGAGGCACGGGAGACATGAGCGAAGCGCTGAAAGCGCAGGAGCTTCCGGTGCGCCACGGATTCGGAAGACGGGATTCGGCAGCACCGGACTCGCTCCGGCGCCCGCACCAGGTCCACGGGGCTGGAGTGGTGATCGTGCGTCGGCCGGGGCCGGAGGCGCTCGGGGATGGCGATGCCGTGGTCTGCAATCATCCGGAGGTGCCGGTTGGAATCGTCACCGCGGATTGTGTGCCCATCTTGATTGCCAGCCGAAATGGGAGCGCAGTGGCTGCCATCCATGGGGGCTGGCGAGGGCTCGCTGCCGGTGTGGTGGGCGCTGGTGTAGCTACGCTTCGCGGGCTCGCGGGTGACGAACTGGTAGCGGCGATCGGCCCGCATGTCGGTTCCTGCTGCTACGAAGTCGATCAGCCTGTTCTCGAGGCGCTCGGCAGACGCTTCCCCACGGCTCTGGATGCCGCGTGTCGTCCCTCCCGCCCGGGCCACGTCTGGCTTGATCTCGGCAGGGTCGCCCAAGCGGCGCTGCAGCAGGCGGAGGTGTTCGCCGTCGAGTTCCTACCGGAGACCTGCACCGCCTGTCCCGGAGCGCCCTTTTTCAGCGTGCGTCGGGACGGGCCGGACACCGGCCGTCTGGTGCACTGGATTCAACCCACTCCCACGACGGGTCTGCCCCTCGGGGTATGAATCACATCCAGGCTGAACCAGAACCGAAAGCCAGCCGTACCCAAGCGATGAATGGGCGCCCGCCTTCAGGCGTCGAACCTTCAAGTGTCGAACCATGGCGCCAAGAGGTCCAGCTTGCCCCCGATCGTCCGTCACCTGCTCTGGTTCGTCGTCGTGGCTACCACGCTCGCGGTAGCTGGCGTGGCCGGCTCGTGGGAATCCCGGGACGAGGCGGCGGCGGACGAGTATCGGCAATTGGAGAGGGCCCGGGCCGAGCGCTACCGGGCCCGGGTCGAGCGCGGGGATGGTGCGGCCGATCGCTCGGAGGCCGACGCTCCCGTTCGTCAAGCTCGTCGCGAGCGAGTGGAGCGACGCTCCGGGGAGGGCGCGTGGGACCGCGAAGCCCGAGCCTGGCGGGAGCGCGTCTGGCGTCTGTCCGAGGAGCTTGGCGACGACCTTGCCGATGTCATTCGCGACGTGATCGACGACGCCCTGGGTGAGGGCGGAGGCCGCTAGCTGACATGCGGCGGTTGATTCTTCTCTGCGCGGCGCTGCTGGTCGTGGCCGCAGTGGCTATGCCATGGCTGCCGGGTCGGCGGCTGGCCCAGCGGCTCCCGCGGGCTTCCGTGGTGTACAGCCGCCCCTGGGTGCTCGTGCCAGGTGCACGGGTCGGGCGCAGTGAACTCGAAGCCCACCTCGAGCGCACTCACTATCGGGTCGCCCCGGTGACGGCCTCGAAACCCGGGGCGGGGACGTATCGCCTGACGAGCACCCGTTGGGCTATTTGTCTGCGCCCCTTCGACTATCCGGACGGTCGCGAGCCGGGCGGACTGCACATCGTGCAGGTGAAGGGCACGCGCATTGAGCGCATCCTCGGGCCGGATGGCGAGACGCGCCCTGCGCTCTTTCTCCAGCCATTGCAGGTCGCGGTTCTCGGAGCTCCGGACGCAGCACCCCGCGACCTGATTCCGTTGGACGACCTCCCCCAGCACCTGGTCGACGCCGTACTCGTGGCCGAAGACCGCCGATTCTTCGTGCACCCGGGTGTCGATCCGGTGCGAGTCGCGGGAGCGGCTCTCGAAAACGCGAGGGAGCGTCGTATCGTCGAGGGTGGAAGCACCCTGACCCAGCAGCTCGTGAAGAATGTCTGGTTGACTCCGGAGCGCACCTGGGCGCGTAAGCTGCGCGAGGTGGCGATCGCCTTCTGGCTGGAGCTGCGTTATTCCAAACGCCAGATCCTCGAGGCCTACCTGAACGAGATCTATCTCGGCCAGGCGGGTGCCCGTGCGATTCACGGAATGGGCCCGGCGGCCCGCTTCTGGTTCGCGAAGGATGCCACGGAGGTTTCCCTCGCCGAGGCGGCACTCCTGGCGGGAATGGTGCGGGCACCGAGTGCATTGGCGCCTGATCGACATCCTGACCGCGCCCGGGCGCGGCGCGACCAGATCCTGGATGCCCTGTATGCCCACGGTCGGATCGAGGAAAGCGCATATCGGGAGGCGCTGGAGGCTCCGGTCGAAGTCCATCGTCGTCGTCGGTCGCGCGCCTGGGCACCAGGATTCGCGGCCCAGCTGGGACGCGAGCTGGCCGAGCAGGAGGAAGCGGAGGGGCTCGGAGCCAAGGGTTTGCGCGTCTTTTCGAGCCTCGATCCACATCTGCAGCACCAGGCTCGGGCCGCGGTGGTGACCGGCCTCGCAGGGCTCGAGAAGGGCTACCCGCTGCTGCGGCGGAAGAAGGACCCGCTCCAGGCCGCGCTGATCGCACTCGACCCCCATACCGGCGAAGTGCTCGGTTGGGTCGGAGGCCGGCGCCCCACACACGGCGGCTTCGACAGGGTGATCGGCGCACGTCGTCAGCCCGGCAGTGTGTTCAAGCCGGTGGTTGCGTTGGCCGCATTCACGCTGAACGAGCGCGAAGTGCCGACCTTCACCCTCGGCACGCTTCTCGAAGACGCTCCACTGCGGGTGGATGTCGGGGGCGAGAGCTGGGAGCCCTCGAACCACAGCGGGCGCCATCGCGGCCCCGTTCGTCTGCGCACCGCTCTCGAGGATTCGCTCAACGTTCCCTTTGCCCGCCTCGGCATGGAGGTAGGCCTCGTGCACGTGGCGGATACGGCCCGCCAGCTCGGAATCGAAAGCCCGCTTCGTCCGATCCCGAGCCTTTCGCTGGGTGCCTTCGAGGTGACCCCTCTCGAGATCACAGCGGCCTACGGTGTGCTTGCGGCGGGTGGCCAGGCCCACGAGCCTCGGACGTTGCT
Organism: bacterium; assembly: GCA_024226235.1. Taxonomy (GTDB): domain Bacteria; phylum Myxococcota_A; class UBA9160; order UBA9160; family UBA6930. The sequence continues at coordinate 6,478 of JAAELW010000388.1, read as the reverse complement.
CGCGATTGAACAAGCGGGACGGGCTCGCGGTGCGTTGCGAGCCTCGGCCAGGAATGCGTTCGATCCGAGGCCCGTTCATCTGGTGACCGAGGCATTGCTAGGTGCCGTTCGGCGTGGCACGGGGAAGACCCTCGGCCGTCTGGGTGTCCCAGGGCCGGTTGCCGGAAAGACTGGCACCAGCAACGGATTTCGCGATGCCTGGTTTGTCGCCTACACCACCGAATTGGTGGTCGGCGTCTGGGTCGGCTTCGACGATGGCGCCAGGGTCGGTCTGACCGGAGCCCAGGCTGCGCTACCGATCGCGGCTCACTTCCTGCGCGGCGCCCTCGGTGAGCAGCCGGGGCGAGACTTCCGAAGGCCACCGGGCATCGAGCAGGTCTCGATCGATCCGCGGACCGGTCTCCGCGCGGCCGCCCACTGTCCGGGGCAGGACGAGTGGTTCATGGCCGGCACCGCCCCGAGCCGCACTTGCCCGAAGCCGCGGTTCAACCCGCACGATTGGTTCGATCGGGTCTTCGGTGATCGGCGCCGTTAGCTCAGGCGCTTGGATCGTCTTCCGCTGCGTAGAACAGGAAGATCCCCACTGTCGTCGACGCGCACAGCAGATGCCATATCGCGTGGCCCTGTAGCAGCGAATCGGCGTCGCATAGTGGAGCTCCAGTATGGGAGAGCCGCCAGATGGTGAGTGCGGTGACGAAGCTCGCGCCTGCAGCAATCAGTGGACGCCAATCCCGCGATACCTCGGGGCGCCGCCTTGCCCCGACCGCCTCGAACACGATGAGGGCAGGAATCAGAACGGCATAGGTCGCGCTCCCCGACCACGGGGCGATCCCCAACGCCCGGGGAATGCCGAGGCCACCGGCGAGCACCAGGAAAAACCAACCAAACGCACGCGCCCCCCCGCCGAAGCAGCGGGTTCCGGCATACGCCACCGGGAACGCGATATAGAGCAGCATCGCAACGACATCGGCAGTGGCCCCCCAGGCTCGTCCGCTGCCGTGCATGGCCATGCTGCCCGGGCCCAGGAATACGACCAGCGCCGCGTAGAGGACGGGAATCCAACGGGATCGGGTAAACGGGTTGCGGCCGACCGTGGGAAGATCCACCCCGTTCCGGATCCGCGTTGCCATCCACAACCCCGCTGCGACGAAACCCAGGTTCGACCAGGTATTCGCGGGCTGCTTGATCCACGAGCTGCGGAAGGCCTCGCAGAACAGTTCTCCCTCCCTGACGAACTCACCCGGCCACCCACCCAGGCCAAGCGCAAAGAACGCCGTCAGAAAGGCCACGGCCACAATCCAGGGGATCCAATGCAAAGGCGTCATCGAGAACCGGCTACGATATCGCGGATTCCTCTTCTCGGGCAGCCACTTGCGCCATACGCCGCGATCGGCGAGCCTCTATCCGATGTCGTGCGCACGCAGCAGTTGCTCGCCCCGGAGAATTGGCCCGAGCCGCACCGTTTGCGGCCCGGGCTGGCTTCACGAGCGCGCCGGCCTCCTGTAACCCCCCGAAGCATTTGATCTTCTTCGTGGAGCCTGGACGGGGAGCGCTGCCCGCCCAGGCCGGGTTTCGAGAGACCTGATGGCCGACTGGACCGAGCAGATTCGCAGGGCGGAGGCGAGGGCTGATGAGCTGGGGGAACGGCTCGCCGACCCCGCCCTCGCCAAACAGCCCTCCGAACTCGCGACTGTGGGCAAGGAGCTGGCAGATCTGCGCCCGCTGCTCGAGGCCGGCCGGGCCTGGCTCGCGGCTGCGCAGCTGATCAGCGACGCCAAGGAGATGCTCGGCGAAGACGATGCGGAACTGCGGGAGCTGGCTGAGGTCGAGCTCGCCGAGCAAGAGGCGCAGAAGGATGAGCTCGAGGCCGAGATCCGCAGGCTACTCGTTCCGAAGGATCCCAACGACGAGAAGGATGCCATCCTGGAGCTGCGCGCCGGGACCGGTGGGGACGAGGCGGCGCTCTTCGCTGGCGATCTCTTCCGCATGTACGCGCGCTACGCCGAGGGCCGCCGCTGGAAGGTCGAGCCGATCTCGATCAGCGAGAGCACGGGGGGTGGGCTGAAGGAAACCATCGTGTCGGTCGCTGGAAAGGGCGTCTACGGTCGGCTCAAGCTCGAAAAGGGCGTGCACCGGGTGCAGCGCGTGCCGTCCACCGAGAGCCAGGGCCGTATCCACACCTCGACGGTCACCGTGGCGATCATGCCGGAGGCCGAAGAGGTCGATGTCGAGGTGAATCCGGCGGAGCTCCGCATCGACGTGTTCCGCTCGTCCGGGCCCGGCGGGCAGAGCGTGAATACGACGGACTCCGCGGTGCGTATCACGCATGAGCCGACGGGTCTGGTGGTCATCTGCCAGGACGAGAAGAGCCAGCACAAGAACAAGGCGAAGGCGATGAAGGTCTTGCGATCACGGCTTCTCGATGCCGAGCTCGACCGTCAGCAATCCGAACGCGCCACCGAGCGTCGAGCGCAGGTCGGCAGTGGCGAGCGCAGTGAGAAGATCCGCACCTACAATTTCCCGCAGAATCGCGTGACCGATCACCGCGCCGGTTTCACCATGCACAAGCTCGAGGGCTGCATGGAGGGCGAACTCGACGAGCTGCTCGATGGCGTGCACGGTGCGCTGGCCGAGCAGGCAGAAGCAGCGCTCGACACGGGGTCCGGTTCATGAGTGGCGCCACCCGTGCACGAGACAGGAACTGGAGTGTGCTCGAGCTACTCCGGTGGACGACGAGCTACTTCGAGGAGAAGGGCATCGATGCCGCACGGCTGGATGCCGAATGCCTGCTCGCGGATGCGCTCGAGATCGATCGCTTGCGTCTCTACATCGATTTCGAGAAGCCGGTCACACCTGAGGAGAGGGACCACTACCGCGCATTGGTGCGTCGCCGTGCCGATGAGCGGGTGCCCGTCGCGCTGCTGCTCGGAAAGAAGGAGTTCTGGTCACTGCCCCTCGAGGTGACGTCCGACGTGCTCGTGCCGCGGCCCGAGACCGAAATTCTGGTCGAGGCCGCGCTCCAAGCGATGACCGATGCACCGCTGGAGATCCTCGATCTCGGTACCGGGTCGGGTGCGATCGCATTGGCGCTTGCGAAGGAACGCCCCGATGCGCACATCATCGCAAGCGATGTATCTGCGGCTGCTCTCGAAGTCGCCCGCCGCAATGCAGAGAAACTGGAGCTCGCTTCGAGTCTCGAATGGTCATGCGGTGACGGCTTCGAGCCGGTGGGCGAACGCTGTTTCGACATCATCGTGTCGAACCCGCCCTACCTGGCGGAGAGTGAGGCCAGAGAATTGGCGCCGGAGCTCTCGCATGAGCCCAAGCAGGCGCTCTTCGCCGGGCCCGAAGGCACCGAGTTCCTGCTCCGCATTGCCGAGCAGGCGAGGGAGAGGCTCACTCCAGGTGGCTGGCTGGGTGTTGAGCTCGCACCGCACCAGGCTGACGCAATGTCGGGTTGGTTGCGCGAAGCTGGCTTCGAAGATGTGATGATGCACCGGGACCTTTCGGATAGAGCACGAGTGGTCTCGGGCCGACGACCACGAATGGGGGAATGATCGATGGCGAGTCGCACGACCAAGACGGGGATCCTCAAGCAGCTGCAAACGGGGGAAGCGGGCTTCGAACAAGCGTTCGAGAAGCTATGCCGGCGCCGGGAGCAGCGTGACGAGGGCCTGGGCAAACAGGTCCAGAAGATCGTCACGCAGGTGCGTGAGGAAGGCGACGAGGGTGTCCTCGCCCTCACCAAGAAGTTCGATGGCGCGGATCTGGAAGCCATCGAGGTAGAGCGGGATGAGTGGGACGAGGCTTGCGAAGCCGTCGACCCTGCGGACCGCGCTGCCCTCGGAAAGGCCGCAATGCGCGTGCGCGAGTTCCACCGGAAGCGCATTCCTTCGAGCTGGGAGATGCGCGAGGAAGGTGGTGGCTTCATGGGGCAACGGGTGCGCGCGCTCGAACGCGTCGGCATCTACGTGCCGGGCGGCAAGGCCAGCTATCCCTCGACGGTCATCATGAATGCAGTTCCGGCCTCGGTGGTCGAGGTGCCCGAGATCATCATGGCGACACCGCCCGGATCCGATGGCACGATTCGCAATGAGGTGCTGATGGCGGCCAAGGTCGCGGGCGTCCACCGCGTCTTCAAGATCGGTGGCGCCCAGGCGGTGGCAGCTCTCGCCTTCGGCACCGAAAGCGTTCCGCGGGTCGACAAGATCGTCGGGCCCGGCAACGTCTGGGTCCAGGAAGCCAAGCGTCAGGTGTTCGGCGATGTGGACATCGACAGCGAGGCCGGTGCGACCGAGGTGGTAGTGGTGGCGGACAAATCCGCCACGCCCGCCTGGGTGGCAGCGGACCTGATCTCCCAGGCCGAACACGAGGAAGGCGCAAGCGCCGTGCTCGTGACCCACCTGAAATCCGTAGCGACACGCGTACAGGACCAGATTGCGAAACAGTTGAAGGACCTCGAGCGGGAGAAGATCGCTCGCGTGGCACTGAAGGCGATGGGTGCGGTGATCGTGACGAAGGATCTCAACGAGTCGTTGGAGATGGCGAACCGGTACGCCCCGGAGCACATGGTGTTGGCGGTGGAATCTCCAGACGACGCATTGAAGAAGGTGGTGAACGCCGGAACGGTCTTTCTCGGCCACTACACTCCTGTGGCGGTAGGGGATTACCTGGCGGGGCCCAACCACGTGCTGCCCACCGGTGGCACTGCGCGCTTCTTCTCGCCGCTCGGTATCGACGATTTCCTGAAGCGCACGGCCTTCGTGCGGTTCGAGCCGCCGAAGCTCCGGGAGCTCGGCGCCGACGTGATGCGACTGGCCGAGATGGAGGGCTTCACCGGACACGGGGCTTCGGTGGAGCTGCGTCTGCAGAAGATCCGCCGTGCGCGTCGTGAGCGCGAAGCTGCACGCGAGGCGGAGCTGGAGATCTAGTCATGTCACGCAACGCGACGATCGAGCGAAAGACCGGAGAGACGGATATCCGGCTCGCTCTCGAGATCGATGGCAGCGGCCAATACGATATCGAGACAGGAATTCCGTTCTTCGACCACATGTTGGAGTCCTTTGCCAAGCATGGGCTCTTCGATCTGCACTTGCGTGCGAAGGGCGATCTCGATGTCGACCTCCACCACACGGTGGAAGACGTTGGCATCGTGTTGGGCCAGGCCATCCGTCAGGCCCTCGGGGAAGCCCGGGGAATCCGTCGCTACGGCTGCCAGGTACTTCCGATGGCCGAGGCGAAGGTCGAGGTGTCATTGGACGTCTCGAATCGGGCCTTTCTCGTCTACCGGGTTCCCCAGGAGAACGAGCGAATCGGAGGCTTCGATGCATCGCTGACCGAGGATTTCGTCTACGCGTTGGCCCAGAATGCGGGTATCGATCTGCACGTCGAGCTCAGATATGGCAAGAGCCCACACCACATCGTCGAGGCTGTGTTCAAGGGGCTGGCCCGGGCGTTGCGTCAGGCCCTCGAACCCGATCCGCGCAATGAAGATGTTCCGTCGGTGAAGGGCGCTCTCTAGTCATGCCTGCCAGCTCCCCCCGTGTGGCGGTCGTCGACTACGGCGCCGGCAATCTGCGGAGTGTGACGAAGGCGCTCGAGCGTTCTGGTCTACACGCCGAAGTATGCGGAGATGCAGCGAGCGTGCGCAATGCGGACGCAGCAGTGCTCCCCGGGGTCGGCGCGTTCGCCGATGCGGTAGCCAGATTGCATACCAAGGGGCTCGACGACGCGGTTCGCGAAGGCATCGAGGCGGGTCGTCCCTACCTCGGACTCTGTCTCGGTCTTCAGCTCCTGTTCGATGCGAGCAGTGAGCATGGCGAGAACGCCGGGCTCGGATTGATCGAGGGTCGGGTCGATCGCTTCCCGGAACGAGATTCCGGTGGTGGCTTGCTGCGGGTGCCTCACATCGGCTGGAACGAAGTGCACTACTCCGGCGAACATCCGATGCTCGAAGCCCTGCCCAAGAGTGATATCTACTACTTCGTGCACAGCTACCGCGCCGAGCCCGCCCGCCCGGAGGGCCAGGTCGGCGTATGCGAGTACGGCGGCATTCCCTTCACTGCGGCAGCGGCCGAGGGATCGGCGTTTGCCGTTCAATTCCATCCCGAAAAGAGTCAGAGTGCGGGCCAGCGTCTGCTCGACGCATTTGCCCGATGGATCGAGGCATGTTGAATACCACCCGTTGCTCCGTTCTCTTGCTTGCTCTGCTCGTCGTCGTCACTGGCTGCGTGGAAACAGTGAAGGGCAAGGCCCATCCTGCGCTGCGAGACCAGGGGACGATCACGCACGTGGCCGTCGCACCGTTCACGCTCTCGGAAAAGCTCGTCGGTGAGAAGACCGGCGATCTCGATACCGCGGTTGCGGCGGAGCTGCTCGCCAATCGATTCGCGGAGGCGATCGCAGCACGGGGCGTCCGGGTGGTTCCGCCTTCCGATGTGGCGATTGCACTCGAGGCGGCCGGGGCAACCGGGGGGCG
>JAAELW010000387.1 GCA_024226235.1 bacterium | reverse complement strand
GTTCCACTGACCATTCTGGATGTCGGTGTAGCGGGGCCCCCTTCCGCAGACACGACCATCGTTCGCCACCCGGTCGCGGATCACATCCGGGGCGATCTACGTTGCGATGACGCGATGTCCAAAGAGACGACCCGACTCGCGATGAAGGCAGGCGAATCTGCAATCGCGGAGCTTGCGAGCGGAACACGGATCGTGATGTTGGGCGAGATCGGCATCGGCAATACCACGGTGGCGGCGGCGGTCGGGGCTGCACTGCTCGGCCGGAAGGCCACTTCCCTGGTCGGCCCTGGAACAGGCGTCGCGGGGCCAGGCCTGCAAAGGAAACTTGCCGTCGTAGAGGATGCGCTCGACCGGGTAGGAAGCCACGGACCGACGGGCCCGATGGACCTTTTGTGCCGCCTCGGAGGCCCAGACCTGGCCGCCCTGGTCGGCGCGATGCACCGCGCGCGTACACTGGACATGACCGTGCTGGTAGACGGCTTTTCGGTTTCGATCGCGGCATTGGTGGCCTGCCGCACGGATCCGGAACTACGAGATCACCTGGTGTTCTGCCATCGTTCCGCAGAGCCGGGACATGAGATCGTGCTGCGCGAGATGGATGCCGATCCGCTTCTCGATCTGGACATGCGACTCGGAGAGGCGACTGGGGCGCTGACGGCGTTCCCGTTGGTAGAAGCCGCCTGTCGGTTGCACTCGCAGATGGCGACGTTCAATGAAGCCGCAGTGCCAACCGCCCTGCCACGAGAAGATCGCTCATGATCCGACCCCTTCGTGCGGCGAGGGCTGCGGTCGTCTTCTCGACCCGGATTCCGGTCGGAGGAGGGCCGTACACCGAAGAGGAATTCCGACAGGCCCCGGCCTACTTCCCCCTGGTCGGCGCAGGCCTGGGCCTCGCGACTGCGGCGGTCCACATGCTGAGCTTTCCGTTGGGCGCCGGGCCGGCAGCAATCTCGTGTGTCGCCGCTGGCTTGCTCTTGACCGGGGCGTTCCACGAAGACGGGCTGGCAGATACTGCCGATGCTCTCGGAGGTTCGATCCGAGACCGCGGGCGCCTGCTCGAAATCCTCAAGGACAGTCGAATCGGAACGTTCGGTGCAGCGGCTCTCGTCATCAGCCTGACCTTGCGTTTTTCGCTGCTTGCCGAATTGGGAGTCGGCGCTCCGCTCGGGCTCGTGCTTGCTCATGGCCTGTCGCGAGTCGTACCGGTCTGGCAGCTCGCGACGCTCCCGTACATCACACCACCTGAACACGCCCGAAGCTCCGACATGGTCCGAGGAGGGTCGGCACAGGCTTGGCTCGCTACTTGGATCGGTGCAGGCCTGCTCGGAGCTTGCCTGCTGCTGACCAGCGTTTCCCTTCGCGCGACCCTTGGAATCGTCGCGAGCCTCATCTGCCTGGGGTTCCTCTCCGCTTGGCGCTATCGGGTGCGGGCCGGCGGGGTGTGTGGAGATTTCCTCGGTGCAACCCAGCAGCTCTGTCAGGCCGCTGTACTCATCGTGCTCGTCCTCGACGGAGGCGTCTCGGGTTGATGCTATTCGCCGCCCGCCACGCACCCGTTGCGGCCAAGGGCGTCTGCTATGGAAGACATGACGTACCAACGATCATTGGCCCTGAGGTGGCAGCCCGTACGATCCTCGGCGCGCTGGGCGATTACCAAGACCGGGTGACTGCCGTCTGGACGTCACCTGCGGAGCGTTGCCGGCTTCCTGCAGAGCAGATCGCTCGAAGCCTCGCGACCCCTCTTCGGGTCTCGAATGACATCCAGGAAATCCACTACGGCGCTTGGGAAGGCCAGACGTGGGAGACCCTCGAGCGAGAACACGGTGATCGGTTGAAACACTGGATGGAGGCCTGGCAGACGGAGGCACCACCGGGCGGCGAGAACCTGGGTGACCTCGATCGTCGCGTTCGGAGGTGGCTCGCTGGAACGGTTTCAGGAGATCTGCTGGTGGGCCATGCCGGGGTGATCCGTGCACTTTCAGTGATCCTTCGGGATCTTTCCTGGGAAGAGGCCATGGCCCGCAAGATCGAGCACCTGGAGATCGATATCTTCGAGCGCTCCACCCTTTCCTGAACAGGCCGGAGTGAAAACCGATGGACATCTACGAGGCGATACGCAGTCGACGTGACGTCAGGAAGTTCCGCCCAGACCCGATCGCGGATGATGTACTGAAGCGGATTCTCGACGCCGCCCACCACGCGCCCTCGGTGGGCTTCTCTCAACCCTGGCGTTTCCTGCTGATCCGCAACCAGGAAACCCGTCAAGCCGTGCGGCGGCTCTTCGATGAAGCGAACGAGAGCGCTCGCGATGTATACACCGGAGAGCGTCGCGCGCTCTACGACACATTCAAGCTCGAAGGCATTCTCGAGTCTCCGCTCAATCTCTGCGTGCTGTGCGATCGGAGAACACAAGAACCGACGCTCGGCGCCCAGTCGATTCCGGAAACCGTGGTGTTCAGCACCTGCCTCGCAATCCAGAACCTGTGGCTGGCAGCCCGGGCCGAAGGGGTGGGAATCGGCTGGGTCAGCATCCTGGAACCGGAAGCGCTCAGCAGCCTCTTCGAGCTACCCGACGGCGTGGAGATCGTGGCCTACCTCTGCGTCGGCTACCCCGAAGCCTTCCTCGAACGCCCCTTGCTCGAGCAAGTCGGCTGGCGCCCCCGCCAACCACTAGAAGACATCGTGTTCGAAGAACACTTCGACCCAAAGCGTTGAGATGGGCCGTTAAGATAGGGGCCGGTTCCATTTGTTAAGTTGCCAATTTCCC
>JAAELW010000386.1 GCA_024226235.1 bacterium | reverse complement strand
GCCCCCAACCGCCGCCGGAGGGTAACGGGACCCCCGATGGCGGCGGATCGTGCCGCCGGGTGGGGTACGGAGTTTTTCGAGGAGGCGGCTCCGTACCCTGCCCGTACTCGCGGGGGTTGGGTATACTCCCGCCGCGATGGGCAAGGCGAATCCATTTCTGGGTGCGGACTACCAGGCCCGATTCGAGGATGCGAGGGCGGTCGTCTTGCCGGTGCCGTTCGAGGCGACGGTCTCCTACGGCGGGGGAACGGCCCGGGGTCCCTCAGCGATTCTCGAGGCCTCGGCACAGATCGAAGTACGCGACGAGGTCTCCGGTTCGCAGGCCTGGAAGCGGGGCATCTTCACCGAAGCCGTGCTGGAGCTCGCGGGGCACACGGTCGAGCGAGTGCTCGACACGGTGACCGAAAGGGTCGGTCGCGTGCTGGACGCGGGAAAGTGGCCGATCATGTTGGGCGGAGAGCACTCGATCACGCCTGCCGCTGTGGCCGCAGTCGCGAAACGGCATCCGGGGTTGACGCTCGTTCAACTCGATGCCCACGCGGATCTCAGGGATAGCTACGAGGGCCAACGGCACTCCCACGCATGTGCCATGGCCCGCAGCCTCGATCACGTCGAATCGGTCAACGCCGTCGGGATTCGAAGCTACAGCCCCGAAGAAGCCGAACGGATTCGCGACGGTATTCCCGGCTACCGGATTCTTCACGGTCACGAGCTCGGCGCATCGGGCTGGATCGAGCGCGCCCTCGACGGTGTCGACGGCAAGCCGGTCTACCTGACGGTGGACGTCGACTACTTCGATCCCGCCGTGATCCCCTCCACCGGAACGCCGGAGCCCGGCGGCGGCGAATGGTGGCCGACGCTCACGCTCCTGGAAGAGTTGTTCCGGCGCTCCAACGTGGTGGCCTGCGACGTCGTGGAGCTGGCGCCGATCCACGGGATCCACCACGCGGATTTCACCGTGGCTCGGCTGGTCTACAAGCTGATCGGTTTGGCGCCGGGCTAATCGACCCGCAGAATCCGGGTCAAGATTCGGCGTTGCGTCGGGGAAACCCGAAGGCTCCCAGGTTCTGGTCTCGCCATGATCCCGGCACGACGATCGCCTCGTGCGAGAATCCCATCAGGCGGGAGCCGCGGCAGAATACGCGCCGCGCCACCCCGAGACGACAGCCCTTTACGGTGTCGTCCAGCATCACCTCGAATCCTGGCTGACGAACGCACGCGACCAGGAGCGGACGGTGCGGCGGTTCGTCGCGCGTGAGCTCCGCGCGTTCCTCGACTGCGGGATCCTCGCCAACGGTTTCCTTCGCGTCCACTGCGACAAATGCGGGCTGGACCGGGTGGTGCCCTTTTCCTGCAAGGGACGTGGATTCTGCCCGTCGTGCGGCGGCCGCCACATGGCGGACACCGCGGCGCACCTGATCGACCGCACCCTGCCGCGGGTTCCCGTGCGCCAGTGGGTTCTCTCGCTACCCTTCGGCCTGCGCTACCGCCTGGCCTATGACCGCGAGTTGACGGCCGAGGTGTTGCGCGTCTTCATCCGCGCCGTCTTCGCCTCACTCCGGCGTCAAACCCGTCCGATCCGCGCGATGGCAAAAGCAGATCGCGCCCACGGTGGGGCGGTCACCTTCGTCCAGCGATTCGGCGGGGCGCTCAACTTGAACGTCCACTTCCACGCGCTGGTCCTCGACGGCACCTACCGCCGATCGGAGGACGACGGAGAGCTTCGGTTCCACCCGGCCCCGCCCCCGGATTCGGAAGAGCTGGAGCGCGTCCTGCAGCGCGTCATTCGCGGCACGGCCCGTCTCATCGAGCGGCGCGGTCTCGGTGACGAACCGGACCGGCTCGCCGAAGACGATCCGCTCCTGGCGCAGCTGCTGGCCGCATCGGTCCAGGGCCGAACCGCAACGGGGCCGCGCGCCGGTCAGAAGCTCCTGCGCTTCGGCGACCGCGTGGAGCTCGCCGCGGACGCGAACGTCGCACAACCGAAGACCTCGGGGCTCGCTCGTACCAACGGTTTCAGCCTGCACGCAGGCGTCGCGGTGCCGGCCAACGACCGGCAGCGCCTGGAGCGGCTGTGCCGATACGTCGGACGACCACCGGTCGCCACCCAGCGGCTGAGCAAGATGGGCGACGGTCGACTGCTCTACGAGCTGCGCCATCGCTGGAGGGACGGAACGACCCACGTGGCCTTCGAGCCTCTGGAGCTGATCGACCGCCTGGCCGCCCTGGTCCCGCCGCCGCGATTCCACACGGTGCGCTACCATGGCGTTCTCGCGTCGCGTTCGAAGTATCGAGCCGATGTGGTGCCGAGCCATTCCGACTCCGACAGCCCATCCCACGCAGGTGACTCGGGAAAGTCAACCACACCCAAGGCCGCTCAAGCGCAGACCGACACCGAGCGAACCTCACGGCCCTCTCGGTACTACAATTGGCCTGAATTGATGCGCCGTGTGTTCGAAATCGACGTGCTGAAATGCCCGCGTTGCAAGGCCGGCCCGATGCGTATTCTTGCCGCGATCCATCCACCGTCGACGACCGAGGCAATCCTGAAGTCGCTGGGGTTACCGACCCGCGCGCCGCCGATCTCCCCGGCGCAACCGCTTCCAGAAGACTGGACGCTGGCGGAGCCGAAAGCGATGCGCCATCCCGAAAGCTACGTAAGCCTCTCTGCTGCCTGAGACTTCTGCTCGCTCGTCAGGTCAGGCTTCAGGGGACTCGTTTGCCAGAGTGCGGGCTCAGAGTAGAAATCGCTGCGGTTTGGGGGCGCACTCGGGCTATGATTAGCTTCGTGGAAGGGCCGGCTGGGGAAAGCTCGTTGACATATCGTCCATTAGCGGACCCGGATCTCGAAAAATGCGGATAGTTTTTCTTAGCCGCTAGAATCTCGGTTGATGAATCGAAAAGATGCATTGAAGCTTCTCCGCGGTGGCCGAGTGGGCGTCAAGGAGTGGAACACATTCCGGGAGGCTAGAGGAAAAGCACCACGGCTCACCAGGGTAAAACTCACCAGGGCAAAACTCTCCGAGGCCAACCTGACCCAGGCCAACCTCGGCGTAGCCGACCTCAGTGAAACCAACCTCAAGGGAGCCAACCTCAGGGGAGCCTACCTCAACAGCGCCAACCTCACAGCTGCGAAACTCCCGTTCGCGAACCTTAGCAACGCGAACCTCAAAGGGGCGGACCTCACCGAGGCCGACTTCACCCACGCCAACCTCAAGGGAGCCAACCTCAGCGGGGCGAACCTTACCGAGGCGAAATTCGATAGGGCAGACCTTAGGAATGCCAACCTCGAAGGGGCGGACCTCACCGAGGCCGACCTCACCATTGCCGACCTCACCAACGCCAACCTCACTGGGGTAGGGATCCCCTCGTTTTGCGGACACCCAGTTTAGCGCGACAATGCGCTGGGAGGTTCGCTCATGGCAAGGAAGCGTCGCCGGTTCACGCCGGAGTTCAAGAGGGAAGCGGTCCGGCTGGTCCTCGAGG
>JAAELW010000385.1 GCA_024226235.1 bacterium | reverse complement strand
TCGGCGCCGTCGAGGTGGGCACTGACCTCTACCCGACCCCGCTCGGTGAACTTGATGGCGTTGCCGACCAGGTTGTGCAGGACCTGCTCGACGCGAGCCTGATCGGCCCCGGCGGGGGGCAGATCGGGATCGATGGAGTTGAGCAGTTCGAGCTTACTCCCGGCGGCGAGCGGACCGGAGAGGGTGAGCACGATATCCGCGAGGGAGCGGAGATCGACCGGCTCGATGAACAGCTCGAACCCTTCGTGCTGGAGCTTGGAAAAGTCGAGGACCTCTCCCACCAGCCGGTTCAACCGGCGCCCACTCTGGAGTACCGTGTTGAGCACCACGCGAGCGTCCGGGCCGACTTCGGAAGACTCTTCCAGCAATGCCTCGACGAGGCCGGTCATACCGTACAGAGGTGTTCGCAGTTCGTGGGAGGTGTTGGCGAGGAACTCGTCCTTGAGCTGATCGATCTCGCGCAGCCCGGCACTGACCGTTCGTTCTCGTTCTACCGCCTCCGCCATCGACGCCGCGCGGGTGCGCAGCCTGTGCCAGTTGAAGAGCAGGATGGCCACGCCGAGTGTCAGGACGAAGCCGAACACCAGCGCCCTGTGGGAGTCTCGCTGACGTTCGAGCTCGGCCTGCTGGAGTGCCTGACCGGCTTCCAGAAGCTCGATCTCCCGTTCGCGCTCCTCGGCCTCGAAGCCGGCCTGC
>JAAELW010000384.1 GCA_024226235.1 bacterium | reverse complement strand
GCAGGCCGGGGCTTCGAGTACCGATGCGTTGGGCCAGAACTCCGGGCCAAGGCCCGGGATCGTGGGGCGCTAGGCCGTTTGTGCCAGCGCAGCGGGCTCGATCTCGACGCGCGCCACTTCAAAGCCAACCGATCTGATGCTTTCGATGGCAGAGCGGATGGCAGCTTCCAGCGAAGCGCCTGCGCGATGGAAGTGCATTTGCGGCACGCCGGCAATCGTGGCGAGGGTACCGTCATCGCACACACCGTACAGGCGGTCCGCCGCTTCCTCGTCAGGATCGGCGGTCAAGATCAACGTGAAGTCGTGCTCCTTCACGGGTGGCTCCATCTGAGATCAGCTACGAATGAGGGCAACGGTCAACAGCGCGTCGGATGTCGCGGGCGTGGTATTAAGGATGTCGAGGAGTCGACATGGCCCGGATCCGGCACCCGTCGCGGGCTTTCCGAGGGCACCACAGAGTGCCCCAGATATGAGCCCGAGCTCCTGCCTTCTCGACTGCCCAGCCTTTGCTCCTGGCAAAGCGAATGGCTGCCCGAATGTGTTTGTTGGGATGCTCAGCCATGCAGCCGAGTATACTCGCGCTCCTGACGCAGTATAGCAGCTGATCAGGCGGAGCCGCGCTCGAGCAGGGCGCCCACCAGCTCGCGGTGGAACTCGCGCTCGTGGTCGTCCTCGATCTCCTGCCAGAAGTGGTTCATCGCGGAATAGACGGCGGAGGCCAGGAAGGTCGCCAGCACCCGATCGGTGCTGTGGGACTCCAGCAGCCGGCGCACCAGCCGGTTCCGGCGGTTGACCACCACTCCGTGGTCGAAGCACCGGGCGATGACGTCGCGGTCGAGGTCGCCGAGAAGGATGCGGTCCATGATTCTGGCCGCGGAGACACTCGAGCGCTGGTCGCAGGAGCAGCCGTCGGCGGCGAGCTCCGCGGGGCTCGTGGAACGCCCTAAGGTGCACGCCCTAAGGTGCCACCCGCTTGGTACTCGGCGCTTCCTACCCCTGGTCCACTTCATCAGGCGGGCCATTTCCTTCTCGCGTCCCACGAAGAGCTACGGATCGCCGATCTCCTCCCCGACGGCGAAGATGATCTGGTCG
>JAAELW010000383.1 GCA_024226235.1 bacterium | reverse complement strand
GAAGGATCAGCGCTGCGAAACGGACCAGGGTGCGCATGGGAGCCGGATGGTGCTCGATCGTGTGGGTCAGAACGAGTCTGAATCTACGACCTGGTCGGGTGTATCATCCGAGAATGGCGAAAGAGGGTCGGGCCGAAATACTCAATGGAATCAAGGCGGACGAATATTGAGAACGCACGGGCCGGAACCGCGTCAGCTCGTGGAAAAGGCGCGGCGCTGCAGGCCGAGCGCCAGCAACGGCAACGTGCCGTAGAGGACCGCGGCCACGATCAGGTTGGCCGAAATCCCGATCCACATCGACGTCACCACGGCCAACTGATCAGCGTAAGGCCGGCTCGCAACCAAGCGAATCATCTCAGCCAATTCCGGAGTATCGTCGTCTCCGGGAAATTGGGAAAGATGCTGATACTCGACATCAGTTAGAGCTGTCAGCGGTGACCACATTTTTAGACAGAACAGTGTATTGGCCTGCATGCGGGGATGTTGTCTGTTATTGCGCGTGCGGGATAAGTCCGGGAGGGTCGGGCGGGATTGTCGTGATTTCAAGTGCTGGGGCTCGGAAAAGGTGCGGAATTCGTGCGCGCAATTTCCCTGCGGGTTGACGGCTCGCGTATATGGTGTTCATTTGCACTTGTAGCCATTTGTATCACAATGAATCGTCAGAGGAAAATCATGTCGGGGGCCGAAGGCCGTTTTTGGGAGGGGTATGTCCGCTATATCGACGGGAGGGGTGTGCCGGGGAAGATCGCCGCCCACTTCAAGGCGCATGCGGCAAGGTTCGCGCAGGTCGGGGGGGCCCGGATCAAGGATCGGACGGAGGGGCATGTGCGGGAGTATTTTGAACCGTTCGGGCGAAGTGCGCGGATGCCGGGTTGGCAGATCGAGCAGGCTGTGCGGGCCGTGGAGTTGCTCTACGGGTTCATCGGCAGTCCGGGCTGGACGGCGAGTTTCGATTGGGATGCGCTAGCGAGTTCGTTCAGGGAGCTGGAGGCGGACCACCCGACGCGGGGGAGGCGGCGGCTGGCGGGTGTCGACGATTTCGTCGCGGGCTCCGCCGATGACGACACGGCTGGTGTTTTGCAGCTGGTCGAGCGACTGCGGGCGGAGGTGCGCAAGCGGGGTCTGGCGATCCGGACGGAGACGACTTACGCGGATTGGGCGCGGCGCTTCGCCCGTTTCACACTGGCCAACGGGGGGGCTGCGAAGTGGTTGCCCGGTATCGCCCCCCCCGACCCCAGCAGCTCCCCCGGCCCCGGCGGCCCCCCCGGCTCCAGCAGCTCCCCCGACCCCAGCGGCCCCGGCGGCTCTGGCGAGGGGGAAGAGGCTGAGTTCGCTGTGGGGGATGCGCGTTCATACCTCACCTATCTTTCGGTGGGCAGGGATATCGCTGCGAGCACTTACAACCAGGCGCTCAACTCGCTCACCTTCCTGCTGCGCAACGTGTTGGGCGTCGGCACGGAGGGGCGGTTGGACGGGATCGAGCGGCCGTCCAAACCGGTGCGCTTGCCGACGGTGCTCTCGAGGAGGGAGGCGGTGGCGCTCATCGGCGGGCTCGGCGGCGTCCACCGCTTGATGGCGGAGCTGATGTACGGTGCCGGTTTGCGTGTTGCCGAATGTATGCGGCTGCGCGTGAAGGACATCGATCTGGAGATGGGCCGGTTGGAGGTGCGTTGTGGCAAGGGTGGCAAAGACCGCGTCGTCCCGCTTCCGGAGGGTTGCCGCGAGGCATTGGGGCGGCAGCTCGATGCCGCCGGGGATCTCTGGAAGAGGGATCGGGAGTGCGGTGTCTCTGGGGTGTTCCTGCCGGGGGAGTTCGCGCGGAAGTGTCCGGGGGCACCTCTGGAGCTCGGTTGGCAGTGGTTGTTCCCTTCGGGCAAGCTATCGACCGACCCGCGTGCGGGGGTGGTGCGCCGCCACCATGTGCACGAAGCGGGGATCGGCCGGGCGGTCAAGAAGGCCGCGGCGGCGGCGGGCATCTCGAAGCGTGTCTCTTGCCACACCTTGCGCCACAGTTTCGCGACGACGCTTCTCGTGCGGGGCGCGGACATCCGGACGATCCAGGAGTTGCTCGGGCACTCGGATGTGCGGACGACGATGATCTATACGCACGTGGTCGGGACGCCGGGGGTCGCCGTGAGGAGCCCGTTGGATGAGTAGCGCGGTGGATGAGTAGCGCGGTGGAAGTTTGTCTGTTTTCTGTTTTCTGGAAGATGGGCGGCGCTGGGGGGTCGTGGGGCTCGTTCCGGGGACGGCCCGAAGCCCGGGTGGCGCCGATCCTATGGGCTGGTGGGATGCGGCTGGGAAT
>JAAELW010000382.1 GCA_024226235.1 bacterium | reverse complement strand
TGAATTCTTAACTCCGGCCCCGTTTCTTTACCGCTGCTCTAGCGGTGGAACTTCCGTTCTCCGCTGCTTTGCTTGAGTCGGCGGCGTTGTAGCTTCCGGCGCAGCTTGCTGCGATGGCGCGCGCTGCGGCTTCGGTTGCGGTGCGGCAGCTTGGTACTTTTGCGCATGGCGGGCTCCTCGGGGGACGACGCGGCAAAGTAGGCGAAACCGTCCGAAAAATCTACAGTCCCCGGATATCTCGGAGGCCCTGTTGCAGACCCCCCTGGACCGACTGGCTGATTTCGACCTGACCCCAGAGCAGCGTCAAGTGCGCGAAATCGTTCAGACTTTCGCCCGCAAAGAGATCCTTCCCTACGTCGAACAATACGAGCGGGAGGAGCGTTATCCGCTCGAACTGGTGGCGAAGCTTCCTCCTCTCGGCTTCATGGCCCCGATGATCCCGGAAGAGTACGGCGGCGCGTTCCAGGACGTCGTCAGCTACGGAATCCTGATGGAGGAGTTGGCCCGGGTCGACTGGGTGGTCGCCTCGGTGGTCTCCGTGGCCAACTCGCTGGTTGCCGGCTCGATCCTCAAGTTCGGTACCGACGCGCAGAAACAACACTGGCTGCCGCAGGTGGCCGATGGCACCTGCCTCTGCTCGGCCTGTCTGACCGAGCCCGGCGGGGGTACCGACCTTGGCAACATGAAGAGCACCGCGACCAAGGTGAGCGGTGGTTGGAAGCTGAATGGCAGCAAGGTCTTCATTTCCCATGCCGACCACGCAGGGCTCTTCTTCGTCGTGGCGAGCGTCGACGTGTCGAAGAAGCACGCTGGCGTGACTGCCTTCCTGGTCGACCCTCGGGAGACCGAAGGCATCACGATCGGCGCGTTTCCGATGCGTACGCTCAAACGCGACAAGCTGGCCGAGGTGCACTTCGAGGACTCGTTCGTCCCGGACGAAGCGCTGCTCGGCGAGGCCGGCAAGGGTTTCCCGGTGTTGGGCGCGGCGCTCGATACCGGCCGATTTTCGGTGGCAGCGCGCTGTGTGGGTCAGGCCCAGCGCTGCCTCGACCTGGCGCTTCCCTACGCACTCGAGCGCGAGGCATTCGGCCAGCGGATCGGCGAGTTCCAGATGATCCAGCAGAAGATCTCCGACATGACATGTCGCACCCAGGCCGCACGAAATGCCGTCTACCAGCTCGGGCGCATGAAAGACGCCGGTGTTCCGCGCGCTTCGATGGAGAGCTCGATGGCCAAACTGATGGCCAGCCAGGCCGCGGTGCAGAACGCGCTCGACGCGGTCCAGATCCACGGGGGGTACGGTCTCTCAGAAGAGTACGAAGTCGGGCGCCTGCTGCTCGAAGCCAAATCTCTCGAATTCGGTGAGGGTACGAGTGAGTTGCATACGAAAATGATCGCAGAATTCATGCTGGGGATTCGCAAGCAATGAAGAATCACGACGAACGCGCACGGTTGCTCGAGATGGTCCTCGCCACATTCGAGCACAAGGAGATCACTCTCTCGAGCGGGAAGAAGTCCAATTTCTACCTCGACTGCCGCATCCCACTGATGAAGCCTCTCGGCCAGAAGTTGGCAGGGGAACAGATGCTTGGTCAGCTGATGCTAGGTCCGTGGGTCGATGCGGTCGGAGGCATGGCTGTCGGAGCGGTGCCGCTCGTCTCGGCTGTGTTGTCTGCAGCGGCGCACCACGATCCGGGAACCGGGTTGGAGGGCTTTTTCGTGCGCAAGGAGACGAAGAAGCACGGCAAGGGGCGTCAGATCGAGGGCGGCTTCTTGCCAGGGCAGACCGTGGCGCTGGTCGAGGACACCTGCACGACAGGTGGCTCCACCCTCGAAGCTCTCGAGATCGTCGAGGC
The DNA here is from genome assembly GCA_024226235.1 of bacterium. Lineage (GTDB taxonomy): Bacteria > Myxococcota_A > UBA9160 > UBA9160 > UBA6930. The sequence goes on along the minus strand of JAAELW010000382.1, from coordinate 15,436 downwards.
TGCGGGTGGGAAGGTGGCACGGGTGCTGTGTCTCGTGGATCGGGGTGAGGGTGCCGGGGAGGTCTTTGCCGAACGCGGTATCGAGCTCGAGGCGATTTTCACGAGGGACGATCTGCCGGTCTAGCAGGGTTGCCTCTGGGGCTGGATTTCTTGATTTGGGCTCCGCTTTGCTTCTCGTTCCGGATCGCGGGGTGGGGGGCGTCCAGCGCGGAATGGCTCGCCAGGCCCTCGAACGCGCGCGCACGGGGGTTGCTCGGCGCGCTGTTGGGTGGGCGCGTACTCTCGGGCCTGGCTCCGCTTGATTTCCGCGCTGACCGCCCCCCACCCCGCGATCGGTGCTGCATGGGGCGGCAGCTCACCCGCGATCGGTGCTGTATGGGGCGAGGTGCGGATGGGAACCGAGTCGGGTCGGTTTTTGGTTTTCGATGCTCGGGCGTCAGGCGGTCAGGTATTCGGGTGGGCGGAATGGTGACGCTGTGCTTTCTGCTCTGGCTTGGGCTGCGAGCCAGGTCGAGACTTTCTGGGCGGCTAGTTCTGGACGCATCAGCGGCCACTCGTGGCCGCGCACATCCTGGAGCTGGCGAAGTTCGAAGTGCTCGAAGACGAGGCCCATCCACGCGCGAAGATTGTCGGGTACGCGAAAGAACTCATCCCGTTCCGCCTGGAAGACCGCGGTGGGTACTCCAAAGCGCACGCCGCGCTGGCCCCAGCTGTCGTAGAGGAGTCGATACTCCTGCAGCTGAAGTCGGGAGAGGTTCGATGCCAGGGCCCAGGTCGCCTCGAATTTTCGCGCCAGATTGGCGAGCATCTTTCCGCCATACCGCAGAGTCAGGGCCCAGCCTCGGTAAGCCGGTCCGGTTCGGCCCAGCAACTGATTGCCTGTGATGCAGGCGGACCGGGCGACGAAGCCCCATGGACCGTACTTCACGGGAAATACCGGATTGAGTGCAAGGATCGCGTTGGGCCGCGGTGTCGAATCGGCGAGACATTGGGCGACGCTTCCGCCGGTGGAATGCCCTACGACGCCATAGCCCGCCTGAAGATTGCCCTCCCTCTCCAGTTCGCGCACGACCGCTCGCGTGAGGGCGACACAGGAACGGAAGCTGCGCGGCGGCTCGTTCAGCGCGTTGTTCGGGTAGAGGAAGGGTGCCAGTACGCGGAACCCGTGGTCCCGGGCGAGCGCGTGGACCATCCCATATTGGGCCGGATGCCGTCCGAAGCCGTGCAGAAATAGAACGGTCGACCCGCCTTCCGGCAGCCATTCGCAAACGGGGATCTCCTGACCAAGTACGCGGACCTTCGTGATCGTGTGTTTCATGACGTCTCCTCGCCTCCGCCAAGAGCAAGCACCGTGCCGCGTGATAGGCCGCTCTGGCGAGCTCTGGAGCTTCCTTGCCCGGAGCTGCCGTACATCTGCTGCGCGCAACAGGGCATCGCGTGTCCATGGTTGTTTGCGAACGGCCATGAGAAACGCCTGGAGCGTTGGCACGTTCGGTGCACTGCAATCAACCCGATCAGAAGACGCACCCCCCCCGAAAGGAATCCCAGATGGAACGAAAACTGATGGATCTCGATACGCAAGCCTGGCGCACGCAGGTGTGGCTGTCCTTTGCACTTGCCCTCTCGCTCACCACGGTCGGTGTGCTCTACCTCCCGGTCGATGTCTGGGTGAAGGGCTACCTCGGAGTGGGTCTCTACTTCACTGTTTCGTCCTGTTTTACGCTGGCCAAGACGCTGCGCGATCAACACGAGCGCGAGAAGGTGACGAACCAGATCAGTGAGGCGCGGACCGAACGCATGCTGCGCGAGTACGGCGAGGAGGCGGCTTGATGTTGGGTCTACGTATTCGACGAGTGTTCAAGGCGATCAGTGGCCATGCTGTTTCGGAACTCGAGGCCCAACATCCGGAAGCCGTGCTCGACCATGAGCGCGAGCAGCTGCGCATCCAGATCGCGCAGTACAACCGGCACCTGGCAGGCCATGCCGGGCTCTGCGAGCGTCTTCGCGTCCGGCGCGAGCTGCTCGGAAAGGAGGAAGTGACGCTGCGCACGCGCGTCGAGCGCTTCCTCCAGGCCGCCAAACGCGAGCGAGCAGCAGAGTTGGCGCTTCGGCTGGAGACCGTCGAAGAGGAGCGAGAAGAGTTGCGGATACAGCAGGAGCAAGCCGAGGAGACCTATCGCAACCTGGTGAAATCCCGGGACGCGGCGATCGACATGGCCCGCGCGAAACTCGAGGGCCTGAAGCGCACGATCAGTGGTGTGAAGATCCAGCGCGCACAGGCCGAGCTCTCGGAGATGGCCGCATCGATGCAGGGCCGTATCGGAATCTGCGACGGAACTCTCGACCGCGTACAGGAGAAGCTCGAGGAGCAGCGCGAGGTGGCAGTGGGTCGCGCTCGCGTTGCGCAGGGTTACATCGATCTCCCGACTCTCGAAGAGGATGAACAGGAGCAGGCCGCGCTTGCCGAGGAGGCGCTGCGGCGTTTCGAGGCGGGGCCCGATCCGGTCGCATCCGAGTCGGAGGCAGGTACGTCTATGTCGGATTCGATCGGCGACTCGCCTCGATGAACTTCACCACTCCGAGGAGAGTGCGGTTTACCGGAACCGGTAGGCCGCACTCCTCTCCGAGGCTTACTATCGCGCCGGTGAGCGCGTCGATTTCGGTGCGCCTTCCGGCGCGCAGGTCCTGTAACGTCGATGACTCGTGCGCAGCGGTGGGTGGGAGCAACACGGAGAAGAAGTGCTCCAGATACGCATCCGCATCGGGCCAATGGGTCGAGTGACCGGAGGCGTGCATCACCGCGAAGATCTCGCGGGCCAGGTTCCGCAAGATTTCGCGAGCCGCTTCGCTCTTCCCGATCTCGCCGTAGGGGACCTCGAAGATTGCGCCCAACGGGTTGAGCAAGCCGTTGTACAAGAGCTTTGCCCACAGATCCCGGGCGATTCGGTCGGTCGGCTCGCAAGGAAGGCCGCCCCGATCGATGGCTGCGCAGAGGGTGGAAACCAATGACGAGGGTTCTCCATACAGGCTCCCGATATGGATGGGTTCGGCATGTACGGTGATCTCGACATGGTGGGGCTCAGGCCTCTGGAAGCCAGTGATCACGCGGGCATTCCATACCTGGCGCTCGGGGAAGTGGGCCGTGAAGCAGCCGGCATTGCCCCAGCCGTTCTGGCAAAGCACGATGCGGGACTCCCGGCCGATCCAACCCGAGGACACCAGGCTCTCGGCCGTGGCTTGCGAGTCGAAGGATTTCGTGGCGACCAATACGAAGTCAGGCTTCCGGGCCGGGAGCTCCGCGGGCGAGGTGGCGACCTGGAAGCGATCCGGTGGATGCTCGATCTCACCGAAGATCCCGCTTCGCCGAAGGCCAATATTCGCCAGCGCGGCCGCCGTGGCGGGTCGAGCGATCAACGCCACGTCTTCGCCCGCTTCGAGCAGCGCGCTGGCCAGGCCGAGGCCCACCGCTCCGGCACCGAATACGATCACATCCACAGATGGGCGCCCTCCGCACGCCAGTGTAGAGTGGCTTCCCAGGCAGGACCTGCCACGAAGGAGATGTCATGAGCCTGAATCTCGGATCCATCCTGATGGCTGCCGCCTTCGAGCGTCCGGATCACCCTGCGATCCGCCTCGGTGAGCGTTCCCTCAGCTATGCAGAACTCGACCGGGCCGCTCGGGGCGTGGCCACCAGTCTGCACGGTCGAGGCATCGGGCCCGGCGCCCAGGTTGCGCTGATGGTCCCGAACGTTCCGGAGTTCACCATCGCCTACTACGGCATCCTGTACGCCGGCTGTGCCGTGGTGCCGCTCAACGTGCTGTTGTCTGCTCCGGAGGTGGCCTACCACATCCAGGATTCCGAGGCCCGGCTGCTCGTCGCCCATCCGCTATTCGCCGAGCCCGCGCGGCAAGGCGCGGAGCAGGCAGGCGTTCCCGTGGCCTGGAGCGATGGCGAGGGGCAGGCCGATCTGCCCGCGATGGCTGAAGCGGCGCCTCTCGAAGCCCTTCATGCGACGAACCCCGACGACACCGCCGTCATCCTCTACACCTCCGGTACGACAGGCAAGCCCAAGGGCGCCGAGCTCAGCCACACGAACCTCTTCGTGAACTGCTCGGTGGTCGTACCGAAGCTGCTGCCGCTCGGCGTGGACGACATTTCCCTTGCAACCCTCCCTCTATTCCATTCCTTTGGTCAGACCTGCATCCAGAATGCGACCATCGCGACCGGTGGAACCTTCAGCCTGCTTCCGCGCTTCACACCCGAAGAGGCGGCAGAGATCATCGAGCGGGACAAGGTGACGCTCTTCGCCGGCGTACCGACGATGTATTTCGCATTGCTGCACCATCAGGCCGACCGCCCGCTCGACCTCTCGAGCCTGCGTTATTGCATGGCCGGCGGTGCGCCCATGCCCGTCGAGGTGATGAAGGCGTTCGAGGCGAAATTCGGCGTCGACATCCTGGAGGGTTATGGGCTCTCGGAGACGTCGCCGGTGGCGAGCTTCAACCAGATGGATCGACCACGCACACCGGGCTCGATCGGTTACCCGGTCTGGGGCGTGGAGATGGCGATCCTCGACGACAAGGATCAGCCCCTGCCCGATGGGGAGCGCGGTGAGATCTGCATTCGGGGCCATAACGTCATGAAGGGTTATTGGAACCGCCCCGAAGCCACAGCTGAAACCATGCGCAATGGCTGGTTCCACACAGGCGATATTGGCATTCGCGACCCCGACGGGAGCTACCGCATCGTCGATCGTGTGAAGGACATGATCCTGCGCGGCGGGTTCAACGTCTACCCGCGCGAGGTCGAGGAAGTGCTCTACGCTCACCCGGCGATCGTCGAGGCTGCCGTGATCGGCATCCCCCACGAGAGCCACGGCGAAGAGGTGAAGGCCGTGGTCGTCCTCGGCAAGGACCAACAGTTGACCCCCGAGGAGCTGATCGCCTACTGCAAGCAGAACCTCGCGGCCTACAAATACCCTCGCCAGGTCGAAATCATCGACACCCTCCCGAAAGGCCCCACCGGCAAGATCCTCAAGCGCGAGCTCCGCTAGGAAAGGGCCCCCTTCTCAACTTTCGTGGCCGGCGTTGCGTTCGGCGAGGAGTTTGGCGAAGGAGCCGGGGCGGGGGCTGATGAAGGTGGCGTCGGCTTCAGCGCACAGTAGGTCGGCTGCGTGGAGGGATCCGCTGACGATGACCTTCCGGCCTTCGACGCTCTCGATGCGCGCCGTGAAGCGGAGCTCGGTATGCAGCGGCGTCGGTTTTCGGTAGCGAGTCGTGAGGGTACCCGTCATGCCGGGCTGTCCGGAGAAGGTCTGGGCGTAGCCCAACACCTCGTCGAAGGCCGCGGCAATGTAGCCGCCGTGTACGCAGCCAGGGGGCCCCTCGTACGCGGATCCGAAGCTCCCCCTGCCGTGGACGGTGTCGTCTTCATCGGAGGTCATTTCGATCGGTGGCGCCAAAGGGTTCGAGCGGCCGATCAGCGGGCTGAAGTCGAAGTGGCCACCACCATCGGGCGGGCGGCTTTCTGCATCCGGATCGGTGACGGCCGCTTCCGAAAACCCCAGGTAGCGGTTTCGATGCGGGTGGGAAGCGAGCCGCTCCGCGTATTCCTCGAGCCGTTCCGCAGCGGCATCGAGCTCGTTTTCGGGCGCATCGCTGGTGATCAGCTTCTCGATCACAGAGCGCATCGCATTCGCCAGACGCCGGCGTACGGCCCACACGCCCGAGACGGGCTGTTGGTTCGCCTCCCAACGGATTTGGAAGAACTGCTTCCGGACCTCCCCACTCGATTGGTCACTCACGAGTGGCAGCCAAAGAGGTCGAGGATCGTATGGGCGTTTTCGATCACGCGTTCCGGCCGCACGCCGATCGACGGCGGATAGAAGAGCGGATCCTCCGTCAGGTCCTTCCATTGCGCGAGTCTGTCCTGGGCCTGATCCGGAGTGCACGCATTCGCGATACCCGTGCCAATGCGGATCCGCGAGGTGGCTTGAGCGATCGCAGTCAGCGGCACGTAGCCATGCCGGTTGAAGGACTCGGTGCTGAAGACCGAGTCGAAGCCCTTTTCCTCGGCGCGGATGGCAAGCTCTACATCGCCCCGTGCCGAGCCCGTGACCAGAGTGAGTCCGTTTCGCATCGCGGCATGCTACCGACGGCACCGTCCTGCCGCCGGCCGAGTGGATTCAGCCGGCGGCGAGCCGGGGCCGCTTCGATCTCAGGGATGCAGTGCCACGCACTCGATCTCCACGGATGCACCGAGGGCCAGGCCCGCCACCTGGAGCGTGATCCGCGCAGGCGGATCGGCAGGAAAGAACTCCGCGTAGGCCTCGTTCATCGCGCCGAAGTCGGCCATGTCGGTGACGTAGACGCTGACCTTCACCACTTCCGCGAGGCTGGAGCCTGCAGTCTCCAGGATGGTCCGGATGTTCTCGAGCGTCTGCTTCGTTTCGGGTCCGATTCCGCCGGGTACCAGTTGGATGCCCCCGCTCGCAGTGCCGAGCGTGCCCGATACGAAGATGAGATTGCCTGCGGTGGCCGCGTGGGAGAACACCGGAAGGCGGCCGACACCGTCTGCCACGATGCGTCTGGATTTCGTGGTCATCGCGTTCCAGCCTCAGATCCGGCGCAATTGTTCGAGATCCATCTGCTTCCTCCAGATCGTCGGCGCGAGGTTATGGACAAATCCTGCTCCATGCCCGATTTTCGTGTTTCTTTCGCATTCGTGACCGGAACCGTCACATCCGGGTGGTTTCATGACTCTCGAGATGAAGGCACGCCCCCCACCCATCGTCCCCCCAACAAGGGAAAGGCCCCTGGCGGTGGCTTGATGCCGCCAGGGGCCCCAACCCGACGACAAGGAGCAACCCATGACCGCCGCCACCCGTACCCTCACCCGCTGCCTCCTGTGTGGCTTCACCGAGGTCCACACCGATCAGGTCATCGATCGGGGCATCGTCCTGCTTTCCGAGTGCCCACGCTGCGATCATCGCTGGACCGAACGGGGTGTTGCGGCCCCGCTTCGGATGGGTTCGCCTCTGCCTGCGCGATCGGACCGGGTCGCGGCGGTGGAGGCCGCCTAGGTCTACCGTTCCGGAATGCGGGTCGTCCTCTACACCGGAAAGGGCGGCGTCGGAAAGACGACCACCGCAGCCGCCACTGCGGTTTGGGCCGCCGCACGCGGCCTGCGGGTCCTGGTGGCCTCAGCCGACGCGGCTCACAGCCTGGGCGACGTGCTCGAGGAGCCGCTCGGAGCTGAACCTCGCCGCTTGGCTCTAGCCGAGAGCGGGACGCTTTCCGGAGTGTTGGCCGCGGTCGAGGTGGATGCGCGCGCTGAAGTGGCCCGGCACTGGGGAGCGGTAGGCGACTACCTGGGCCAACTGTTTCGTCACCAGGGCATCGAGGAGGTGATGGCGGACGAGCTCGCGCTGCTTCCCGGGCTGGAAGAGCTGACGACGCTGCTGGCGGTCGATAGCTGGGCCAGTGGGGGTGCCTACGACCTGGTCGTGGTCGACTGCGCACCGACCGATTCGGCCCTGCGGCTGTTGACCCTGCCCGAGGCTGCCCACGCGGCCCTGCGCATCCTGCTCAAGCTGCAGCGGGCCATTACTGCGATGGTCACACCGCTAGCGCGCAACCTGGTAGCGGTTCCGTTGCCCGGCCCCGAGGTGTTCCGCGATGCCGAGGCGTTGATCTACCGGCAGCTCGGTAGGCTGCGCGAGCGCATCTCCGACCCAGGTACCAGCGTTCGTCTGGTGCTGACGCCAGAGCGCATGGTCATCGATGAATCCCTGCGGGCGCGCACCGACCTGGCGCTCTTCGACGTGGCCGTCGACGCCGTCGTGATGAATCGGCTCCTGCCGGAGGAAGCTGCAGCCGAGCCCTTCTTTGCCGAGTGGGTGCGCCAGCAGGCGGCGAGGCGTAGCGAGGTGGCAGGGCTCTTCTCTCCGCTGCCCATTCTCGAGGCTCCCTTGCAACACGACGAGGTTACAAGCCTCGAACGTCTGCGAGCCCATGGAAGGGACCTGTTCGGCGATCAAGCACCCGAGGCGCTTCTTTCCACTGAGCCGGGTCTGGAATTCAAACGCGAAGATCCGGGCTACCTGCTGCGGCTGCCGCTACCGAATGCGCGCGCAGAGGACCTCGACGTATCTCGTATCGGAGCCCAGCTGGTGGTACGGACCGGTGCCCTCCGCCGTCCGATTCCGCTACCGCGTCATCTGCTGGGCCTGGATGTCTCCGGTGCACGCTGCCGTGATGGGATCCTCGAAGTGCACTTCCAGTCGATCGGGGACGCCTAGCGTGCGTGTCATCCTGCTCACCGGGAAGGGCGGTGTGGGAAAGACGACCCACTCGGTGACCACGGCCTTGGGTGCTGCGGCGCATGGCCACCGGGTCTTCCTGCTCTCGACCGATGCAGCGCATAGTGTGGGCGATGCATTGGGTCGGCCGGTCGGAGCCCGGCCCGTCCAGGTGGCCGAGGGTGTGGTTGCCCAGGAGGTGTCGGCCCTCGATGAGCTGGATCGAAGCTGGGGTGTGTTGCAGCGGTTTCTGCGCCAGCTCCTGAAGGAGGAAACCGACGAGCTGGTCGCCGAGGAGTTGCTGGTCTTTCCGGGCCTCGAGGAGCTGATCTCGTTGCGCGCGATTCGCGATGTGGAGGCCACGGGCGATTTCGACGTCTGCGTGGTCGATTGTGCGCCAACGGGCTCGACCCTGCGCATGCTCCGCTTTCCGGACGTGCTGCGGGTCTTCATGGAGAACTTCTTTGATCTGGAGCGTCGCGGGGCACGCTTGCTGAAACCCCTGTTGGAACCCTTTCGAGTCGGCGCGTTGGTGCCGGGCGAGGAGCTGTTCGACGCCTTCGAGCGGCTCTGGAGCGACGTCGACGACGTGCGCGAGATCTTGATGGACACCAGCCGCACTACCGCCCGCCTGGTCGTGAACCCGACCCAGGTCGTATTGGAGGAGGCGCGTCGCTCCTTTGCCTACCTCTCGCTCTACGGAGTCGCGACCGATGGCGTGATCGTGAATCGGGTCCTGCCCGAGACTGCTTCCAAAGGCTGGTTCGGCCGCTGGGCCGCCCGCGAGCGGGCGATTCTGGAGGACATCCGCATCTCGTTTCCGGTCCCTCGCATCGAGGTGCCGCTCGAGCCCCAGGAGCTGACAGGACTCCCGGCGCTTGCTGCATTGGCGGGCCGCCTCTACGCCGAACGCGATCCCGGCGCCCCATGGCGTCAGGGCCGTCCGATCCGGCTGCGCACGCATTCTGGGCATCCACGGCTCGAGATCGAGCTGCCTGGCGCCTCGAAGGAGGCGCTCGAGGTGGATGCCCGTGGCGATTCGTTGCTGATCCGGCTGCGGGATGCCAGCCGTATCGTCGCGTTGCCGCGTAGCCTGGTAGGTCGCCCCGTTCGCCGGGCCCGGCTGCGAGAGGGCGTACTGGCGGTGGACTTCGAGTGATCCACGATCAGTGGCCCGAAGGCTCGCCCGAGTGATCCACGATCAGTGGCCCGAAGGCTCGCCCGGTTGATCCACAAGCAGCGGCCCGAGGGCTCGCCGCGCCGGATCGTGAGCCTGGTGCCGAGCTTGACCGAGGCTCTGTTTGCGCTGGGCCTCGGCGACCGGATCGTCGGTGTGACCGAATGGTGCGTCCATCCAGCAGCCGCAGTGGCTCCGCTGCCGAAGCTCGGCGGCACCAGAAACCCGGACCTGCCCGCTCTGCTCGGGTTGGCGCCGGATCTGGTGATCGCGAACCGGGAGGAGAACCGCCGCCAGGACGTGGAGAGGCTTGTAGATGCCGGAATTCCGGTCTGGGTGACCCATCCGCGCAGCGTGGCCGAGGCGGCGGCTCTGCTCGCGGAGATGGCAGGGCTGGGTGCCGAAGCCGATGCGATGCGCCGGGTCGTCCAACCGACCCTGGCCGCAGTGGCGGCGGCCGAGGCTGAGCCGGTAGAGCAGCCGGTCCCGGTGTTCTGTCCGATCTGGAAACGGCCGTGGATGACGGTCGGCGCGGATACCTATGCCTCCGATATGCTTCGCCTTTGTGGCGGTGCGAACGTGTTCGCATATCGAACCGACCGACGCTATCCGCCCGTCAGCGAGGAGGAGATCGTCCAGGCCGCGCCTGAAGTCGTGCTGCTGCCGGACGAGCCCTATGCCTTCACGGATCGCGATGTTCATGCGCTTCGCGAGCTGCCGCTTCCGGCTTCTCGCAATGGCCGCATCCATTTGATCGACGGCACATGGGTGTCTTGGTACGGTCCGCGTATCTCGCGAGCGATTCTGACGCTCCGGGACCTCATGGCTACAGGGGGGTGACCAGAGGTGCCGAGTCAAGATCTGACTATTCGAGGCCGGGGTACGGCGATCAGTATGATCGCGGGCCTGGCCATGCTGCTTGCCAGTACGGCTGGCGGTACGAACCTCACTGATGTGCGCGTCGGGGTCCACAAGGACTACTCCCGCGTCGTCTTCCAGCTGGATGGGGTGTCGCCCTATCAGCTGTCGGGTTTGGAATCGGAACCAGAGGGCGGCCAGTTGCTGACCATTGTCCTCGAGGCCGCGCCAATCGGCGTCGCACCCATCCGACCCGCCAAGAGCAGACACATCCGTGAGCTCCAGGTGGGCCCTGGCGCCACTGGTGGAAGCCAGGTGCGTATTCGCTTGAGCGGCGACGTCGAGATGAAGGAGTTGGTGCTTCGCAAGCCCGACCGCATCGTGATCGATTTCTACGACCCGGGTGCAGGTGTCGCGTCGCTCGTTTCGAGCCTCGTCACCAAGACGCCGGCCGCTACGCCTTCTGCCCCGGTGCCTCTCGAGAGTGGCGAGCTGGCGGCCGTGAGCCAGCCGATCGCCCCGCAACCTGCCCAGGGGTTGGATGAGCCTTCCGAGAATCTGGCCGCCGCGCCCGCCGATGGCTTCCAGGAAGCCGGTGCCGAGCAGCCGGAACAGGAGAAGCTCGAAGGTGAGGTGATCGGAGGTGCTGCCGAAGAAGTCGAGCAGGCTGACGCGCCGGAAGATGCCTTTGCCGGTGTAGAGATCGGCGAGGTCGTGGCCGAGGAGCCCGCTCAGCAGATGCCGCCGGGCACCAGCCCGGAGTCTGCCGATCCGCGGGAGGCCGAAAGCAACGGAAGCCTGCTGGGTAGTCCGGTGGTGATGGCCGCGCTGGCGGGCGTCGCTCTGATCGCGCTGGTGTTCGTGCTCGGGCGCCGTCGTCGGGCCGAATCTGAAGCGGAGGCACTCTCTCCACTGGACGCTGCCGACGACGTAGAGCCCGAAGACGATGACGGCTTCGCCTTTGCGGAAGGCACCCAGGGGGAGGACGACACGGAGGGCGCTGAGGAGGTTGCGGTACCTGCGGTGGACGAGAGCGAGCCGCCTCCTGCGGCCGATCACGACATCGAGCCCGCTGCCATTGCTGCTGATGAGACGGCCGACCAGGCCGCAAAGGAAGGAACCCAGATGGATCAGGGAACGGACTACCCCGCACCGGCGGGCGCCGGCGGCGCTCTTTCGCCCGCACCGTTGTCCGCAATGGGATCGAGCCAGGTGGGAACGGGTGACACGGCCAAGCTCGTCGAGGAGTTCGATCGTCGCATTGCCCACCTGGAGAACCGCCTGGAAGAGGTGGTCGATGCCAAGGAGCGTCTCGAGCGGCAGGTTTCGGCCCAGACCGAGGAGCTTCGCGTGCAGCGTGCCGCGATCGCCCGGACCCAGCGGGTGTTGCGCACGATCGCGCGACCCGAAGAGGAGGCGACCGAGCCGGCTCCCAAGCTCTAGGCGGCGGCTTGGTAGGGTCTAGGCTGCGGCTCGGTAGGGTCTCTAGGCGGCGGTTTCGCGGACCAGGGCCAGGGCGCCCAGTGCTCCGGTGAACTCGCCATCTTCCAGAGGGACGGGTTGACGGCCGAAGGCTGCAGTCGTGCCGAGCAGGATCGCCCGCAGCGCGGGGTTCTCGCGCAGGGTGGCACCACCGAATACGACTCGTTCTACCTGGTGGGTGCCGGCCAGTGCCGAGCACAGCACGGCGACATTTTCTCCAACCAGCCCCATGATGGCCTGGGCCAGGTCTTCGGGACCGGGCGTCTCCTTGCGCACGCGGGGCTTGCCGAAGGAGGCCGCTGTGGTGTCGCCGGTCAACGCGATCTGGCCGGGCTGATAGATATCGCCGACCAGCAGGTCTACTTGCCGCCGGTCGCCCTTGGCGGCAAGTTCGGTGAGGCGCTCGAAGGAGCCCTCGCCGACGAGCAGGGAGCCCAGGCCCAGTACGGTGCCGCCGCCAAGCGCAGTGCCACCGATCCTGCTCACCGACATTCCGTCGCAGAGCATCACCGAGGTGCCGGTACCGAGCGAGACGAGCAGGAATCGTTCGTCTTTCGGGGCCGTGTGGTCATCCAGCAGGACACTCGCACCTCGGCCCCAGGCGGCGAATTCATTGACCATCAGCGGTTTGGCCGGTAGCCGGCCTGCCAGGTTCTGGGCGCCGGCGCCGGTCAGGCCCACTCTGGCCGGTGCGATTTCGTGGACGGCTTCGAGGACGGCCTTCCCGTCGTGGGAGGCCAGCAGGCGCAGTTCGCGCTCACCGGAGTCGTGGCGGATCGCCAGCTTGGCGAGACTTGCCCCCAGGTCGAGGCCGATGGCCCGCTCGCCTCCAGACGCATCCCTCTGTTCGCTAGCTGATACCATCGTTTTCCGCCTGATTCCCCTTCGGGGGCATGACTGATATTCTTGCCCGATCCTCCACCAGGCAAATCACCTCCATGTATACCCAGTTCTACGGGCTTCGGGAAAAGCCGTTCTCCCTGAGCCCAGACCCTCGCTACCTGTTCTTGGCAGATCCCCACCGGGAAGCCTTGGCGCACCTGCTCTACGGAATCGAGCAGGGTGAAGGTTTCATCTGCGTTACTGGGGAGGTCGGAACCGGAAAGACCACTCTCTGCCGGACCCTGCTCGGCCGCCTCGATTCTGGCACCGAGGTCGCGTTCATCTTCAATCCCCAGCTTTCGGGGCTCGAGCTGCTCCAGGCGATCAACGCGGAGCTGGGTCTTCCGCTAGAGGACATGGATCGCCGCCAGCTCCAGGAGCAGCTGAACCGCTTCTTGTTGGCCAAGCGTCGTGACGGCCGCCGGGTGTTGCTGATCATCGACGAAGCCCAGGTGATGGAACGCGATGCCCTCGAGCAGGTTCGCCTGCTCTCGAATCTGGAGACCAACACCGCCAAGCTGATCCAGATCGTGTTGATCGGGCAGCCAGAGCTCGACACCATGCTCGAATCGCCAGATCTGCGTCAGCTCCGCCAGCGGATCAGCGTGCGTTGGAGGCTGACGCCGCTTTCGGTGACGGACGCCCGTGACTACGTCCGGCATCGTCTCCGGATTGCTGCTGGGGCGCCCCGCGAGCTGTTCACGGATCTGGCGCTGCGTGAGATCCACCGTCGGTCAGGCGGCATCCCGCGGGTGATCAACCTGCTCTGCGACCGGGCGCTGCTGGCTGGTTATGCCGCGGAGGCCAAGGCAATTGGTCTGGGGCTGGTGACCCGGACCGATCGCGAAGCGCGGGCAAGTGCCGGATCGAAGCCGAGGGGAGCGGGCGGGTGGCTCCGTGACCAGGCGCGCCACGCGTCGAGCGGCCTGCGTCTGCCCACCTGGATTCGCGATGGTGCGCTTCCGGTCGCGGCGGGGTTGGGTCTGCTGACGATCGCGATCGGAGGCTGGCTGGCCTTCTCGCCGGCCGGACCGGGAGCTTCGTCGGGGGAATTGTCGTCTGCGCCGGAGGCGGTGGGCTCGGCAATGCAGGACCCGGTGAATCCGAGCCCAGGGCTCCCCACGGAATTGGCCGAGTTGTCTTCGGATACCCTTCCGGCAGTGGGGTTGGCGCCGCCTCCGGGCGAAATGCCGCTCCCGGATGAGCCTGAGCTGCCGGAACCCGGAATGCTGGAGCTGCCCGACCAGGATCTGAGCCAGGCCCTCGGGAAGAGCTCGCCGGCGGTGACCATGGCGGCCTCGCTCGACGCGCTGCTCGGGCAGTGGCAGCAGGCCCCGGTGGGGGCCGATCTGCTCTCGTTGCCAAGGCTGGTCGAAGAGCTGGGTGAGCAGGGGTTTTCACTGCTGAAGTTGCGGGAGGCTCGGATCGAGACCCTGCGCGCTCTTGATCTTCCGGCGCTGCTCGTCCTCGAGGCATTGGATGAGGCACCGCGCTACGCCGCAGCGACGGGGCTCTGGGAGGAGGGTCTGCGTCTCGAAGGCATCGGGCCGCTCGCCTTCGAGGTGACAGATGAGGAGCTGCTCTCCCACTGGACGGGCGAAGCCTACGTGCCTTGGCGAGATTTCGAATCACTGCCCCAGGTGGTCCGGCCCGGAGCAAAGGGCGAATCGGTTCTCTGGCTCCAGCAGGCCCTGACGAGCCTGGGCGTGCTTCACGGCGACGCCACGGGACGCTACGACGCGGCGACGATCTCCGGCGTGCGAGAGCTTCAACGGAAGCTGGAGCTCGGCGTGGACGGCACCGTCGGGCCGGTGACGAAGATCGAGATCTACCGCGCTCTTCCCGGCTACGAGCTGCCGGTTCTGGCCTACGAGGATCCTCTGTGAGCACGATCCTGAAGGCCCTCGAGAAAGTCGAGGAAGATCAGAGGCTTGGTCGGACCCCTTGGGCCGAAGAGGTCGATGGTTCGACACCGCAAGAAGCTCCGAAAGAGCCGGAATCGCCTCCGGATCAGTGGCGGCCGAGCCGCGGCTCAATTGCTGGAGCCGTGGCGGTAGCGTTTACACTGGGGTTGGTCTGGGTGTGGACGCCTCGGCAAACCGAGCAGGAACCTGCACTTACGGAGCCTGTCGAAGCCTCATCCGCCGATCGCGTTGCGGTGCCCGGCGACGGGCATCAGGCCACCCCGGTCGTGTCTTCTCCGCCACCGGTCACGCAGCCGGCTTCCGTGACGCCTTTCCCGTCGCCAGCGGCCCGCGCCGAGGCGCCGGCACAGGAACCGCCGCCCCTCGCGGTCGCCTCCGAGATCCAGCCGATGGTTGACGAGCCCGAGCATCGTGAGGTGTCAGACCCGCCGATCGTGAACTCCGTCCAGATGGAATCGATACCGCCTGCGCCTTCCCGCACTCCGCGACCGGCTGCTTCGCCAAGCGTCGCCTCGGCGCCACCGCCGGCCCGCCCCAAGCCGAGGCCTCCGCGCGTCGCGAGCATTCCGCCGCCTCCGGTCGTGCACGTCGCAGGAACCGTCTGGCATCCCGACCCAGATCGCCGCCGTGCAAGCGTGGAAGTCCAAGGCTTCTCCGAACCACTCGATCTGAAAGAGGGCGACGCCGTAGGCGTACTGGTCGTCGCCGAAATCCAACCCTCAGCCGTAGTCTTCCTCCACGGCAGCCGCCGCCTGCGCCGCTCCGTCGGCCGCTAAGATAAGCTTTGAAGAGAGCTGTTAAGAGAGGGGCCT
>JAAELW010000381.1 GCA_024226235.1 bacterium | reverse complement strand
GGCGCCGGTTCGGCATGACGTATCACGTCGGCGAGGACTTCCGTCACCTGCTCTCCGGCCTGCGGGCAATCTGCGAGATGATCGAGTTCCTGAAGCCGCAGCCGGGCGATCGTCTCGGGCACGGGATCGCGCTCGCCCTGGAGCCCAGGGTCTGGGGCGAGCAGAACGGTTTCCAGGCCGTGGTGCCGAAGCTCGAGTGGCTCGACACCCTGGTGTGGGTCCATCACCTGCTGGGGCCCGGGCACGACCTGGTCGGGGAGCTCGAGTTCGAAGACAGGATCCAGCGTCTGAGCACCGAGCTCTACGGCCCGGCGAGTCGGCAGCCTGGGACCCGGAAGCGCGACTGGCCGGAGCAGGACTGGTCGCCACTCGTGCTCCACGACGCCTGGCGCCTGCGCCAGCTCGACCCGGATAGCCTCGACCTGGTCATTCTCGAGAGGACGAACCGCCTGTGCTGTCTGCAGACTATGCCCGGCGGGCAATATCATCGCTGGCGCTACATCCAGTCCAGGGTGATCTCCGAGGCTCGAGACTACGTCGGCTCCCGGCTGGCCTTTCGCCTGCTGGCGTTGTACTGGCTCGATCCCGGCGTGCGCGAACGTGGTGACGAAGTCGTGCTGATCGACATGCAGGACAACCGCGAGAAATGGCTCGAGCTGTGTCACGAAGTCCAGGAGCGGATGATCGACCGCGTCCAGCACCACCAGCTGGTGGTGGAAACGAATCCGACGGTCAACCGCTTCATCGGCGCCATGGGAGAGTTGAAAGAGCACCATATCTTCCGCATGACCCTGGACCAGGAGAAACGCTTGCGCAGGCGCGTCCGCGTAACCGTGAACACCGACAATCCGGCGGTCTTCAACACCTCGCTCTCCCATCAGTACTACCTGCTGGGTGAGAGCCTCATCGACAGCGGCGAGCCGGAGGCCGAGGTGGTGGAGTGGCTCGAGTGGCTGCGCAAGAACGGCGAGGATTACTCGTTCGTCCGTCAGCTTCCCAGATTGGAGGGCGAGCGAAGAAGCTCCGCGATGAAGTGCATCATCGAGACCCTGGAACAATGGCGTGGTCTCGTCAGCCTGCCGTCCGATCCGCCGCGGGAGAAACTGCGCCGTTTCTGGCAACGCCGTAGCCGCCGCTTGCCGCAACCCTGCGCGGAGCTCCTGCAAGAGGAGCACGCCGACTGACTACCGCTATCCGTACTTCGACAGCACCCCTGGTGGACCTCTCTCGGGATCGAGACACGCTGAGCTGGTGCGTCATTCGTTCGACACGAGCAGACCGGACGCCGGAGCGGTAGGGAAGGGTAGCGGCTGAAGTGAGAGCTGTTGCGAATAGATCCGCAGACGGTCACCGAAGGCTGGGACCCAGGGGTGGATGCGCGTAGCGCATTCGCCCCGGTCGATCGAGGAGGGATAAGCCGGAGGCCGCGCCTGCAGGCGTGGATTCTGGGGCGCTATCCGATGTCCGCGAGGATTTCCCGAGCCGCGTTGCTGCCGGGGATACCAGTCACGCCACCACCCGGGTGCGACGCCGCGCTGCACAGG
>JAAELW010000380.1 GCA_024226235.1 bacterium | reverse complement strand
TTGGTCCAGGAGCCAGTGGGTGCGGGGGATGAGGGCGGCTGGGGTCTTGTCGGGGGTGTTGGCGCGGATGCGGTGATCGGGGAGGACTTCGATCTCGGGTTTGCTGGCGTTCATCCATTGGACGAGCCGGGCGGGGTCGACCTGGCTGGTCTCGGCGGCAGTGAGCACGAGTGCGCCCCTCTCCATCTCGATCTTCACGATGCCCAGATCTCGGGCGCGGATCTTGAGTTCGATGATCTGGACGAGGTACTCGGCTTCGTCGGGAAGCGGGCCGAAGCGATCGAGGAGCTCTTCGCGCAGGCGGCGGGCGTCGTCCAGATCCGGCGCACCGGCCAGACGCTTGTAGAGTACGAGGCGCTGGCTCACGTCTGCGACGTACGCTTCCGGTAAACGGGCCGCCACTGGCAAGCGGATCTCCGGGTCGATGGCGATGCTCCTTCCGCTACCTCGCAGCTCTGCGATCGATTCGTCCAGCAGCTCCATGTACGTCTCGTAGCCGACCGCGCCCAGGTTTCCGGATTGCTCACCGCCCAGCAGGTTTCCGGCTCCGCGGATTTCGAGGTCCATGTTGGCCAGACGGAACCCACTGCCCAGCTCGGCAAGATCCCGGATGGCCTCGAGCCGCCTGGTCGCATCCGGCGTCAGGGCGGCCGTGCCGGGAATCAGCATGTACGCATAGGCGCGTTGGCGGCTGCGCCCTACCCGGCCGCGCAGTTGGTAGAGCTGGGCCAGCCCGAGCGCGTCTGCACGGTCGATCAGGATGGTGTTGGCGCGGGGGATGTCGAGCCCACTTTCGATGATCGTCGTACACAGCAGTACATCGTGATCGCCACGCATGAAAGCCAGCATCCGATCCTCGAGTTCGCGCTCCGGCATCTGGCCGTGCGCAACCAGGATCTTCACCTCCGGAACGAGACGCTCCAGGAACTCCGCAAGGGCTCCGATCGTACGTACCCGGTTGTGCACGAAGAAGACCTGCCCTCCACGCCGTACCTCACGCAGGATCGCTTCGCGGATCAGCGATTCCTCGAAACGACATACCTGCGTACGGATCGCGAGGCGATCTGCGGGTGGCGTCTGGATCACGGACAGATCGCGCAGACCGCTGAATGCCATCTGCAACGTGCGCGGGATGGGTGTGGCAGTGAGCGTCAGGACATCGACCGTCTGCTTCAGTTGTTTGATTCGCTCCTTGTGGGCCACCCCGAAGCGATGCTCTTCGTCCACGACCAGGAGACCCAGATCCCGGAAGGACATGTTCTTCTGGAGCAGCCGATGGGTGCCGATCACGATGTCCACGCTGCCGGTGGCCAGCCCTTCGAGCACCTCTTTGGACTGCTTCGGGCTGCGGAAGCGCGACAGGCTCTCCACTCGTGCACCTGTGCCGCGGAAGCGCTCTTCGAAGGTCTCCGTGTGCTGCTGGCATAGTATGGTAGTCGGCACGAGCACCGCGACCTGCTTGCCAGCCATCACGACCTGAAACGTTCCCCGGCACGCCACCTCCGTTTTGCCATAGCCCACGTCGCCGCAGACCAGCCGATCCATCGGGCGGTCGCGAACCAGATCCGTCAGCATGTCCTCGATGGCCGCCGCCTGATCCGGAGTCTCTTCGTAGCGGAACGCAGCCTCGAATTCTTCGAGGGCGCGGTCCCTCCCAGGGAACGAGACACCCGACGCAAGCTCCCGGGA
>JAAELW010000379.1 GCA_024226235.1 bacterium | reverse complement strand
CTCGGAGCGGCTCTGCTGCTCACCGTCTACTCGTTCGGGCATCTGGGACGACGAGTCCAGCTCGACATCTTGCTCGCGGCTTTCGAACTCCTCGCATTGCTGGCTTTCTGGTGGGTCGATCGGGGTCTGGGCAAACGGCGGCCATGGATCGCGTTGCTGCATCTGGCCCTCGGTCTCGCGGTACTCACGAAGGGGCCCGTGGGCTTCCTGCTCCCGGTCCTGACCATCGTCGCCTTCCTGGGCTGGGAGCGGCGCCTGGGCAGCCTGGGGCGCATCTTTCCGCCCTGGGCGCTGCTGATCTCGCTGGGCCCAGGCCTGCTGTGGGTTGCTGCCGCCACCACGCTTGCACCCAGCGGCTTTGCCGGCGAGGCCGTCGGCACGAACTTGTTCGGACGTTTCTTCGCGGGGACCTCCCACGCCCGCCCCTTCTACTACTTCCTGTTCCAGTTCCCGATCGAGTTCCTGCCCTGGACCCTGGTCTGGCCCGGCGTCTACTGGGTCGGACGCCATCGTGTGTTCGTGCGCGGAGACGAGCCGGAAGAGCGCTCTCGACGGGCCTGGCGCTTCCTGCTCGCTTGGGTCGGCGTGAGCCTCGTGTTCTTCTCGATCTCGAGCGGTAAACGTGGGCTGTACATGGTGCCGGCATTTCCCGCTGCCGCCCTGCTATGCGCTGACACCTGCATCCGAGGGTTGGCCGGTCGCACTGCGCTGCCGCGGAGCGCCTCGGTGCTTCCGGCCGTGTTCGCGCTGCTTGCACTCGTCGTCGGGGTCGAATCCATCTCCGCTGGCCTGGGTCACTCGTTCATCCCCATCACGCGTTGGCAAGAGATGCTCCCCGCACTGGACCACGTGTTCCTGATCGCGTTCGGCTGCGGGCTGGTGGGCATAGCCTCGGCAGGCGCAGTCGCGTGGATCGTCCTGACGCGAAACCGTGCGCCTCTTCTCGCACATGCCGTCGTCACTCTCGCAACCGTATTTGCGGTCGAATTGGCCATATTTGCGCTGCTCTACCCGGCCCTCGATCCGATCCGTTCGCCGCGCCCGGTCGCGTTGGCTGCCGCAGCGGTCACCCCGCCAGGTAAAGCGATCGGCCTGGTCGGTGACCGGGCGTTGGCCGGCGGCCTCAAGTACTACGCGGAACGGCGCATCGACACGCTGCGTTCACCCGAGGATATTGCGGCCTTCCTCGAAGACGGCGGAACGACCCTGGTCATCAAACGCCGCAAGCTCGAACGGATCGAGGCGGTCACGCAGGTCGAAATCGTCGGGACCGCCCGCACCGGTCGCAGGGAAATCGTCGTGGTCGTTCCCTCCCGAGGGGCGACCGTCCCGTAGCGCCCCGGGCTTTCCCACCAACTACCTCCGGGCTTCTGCGCACATACCTGCGTAGCCTGTGCCGAAATGGGTCCAGTCATGCCGCACTGCGTCGACGCAACGCACCGAAGTGCTCGATCTTCCGACGGAAACGGGCCTGGTCCTGCTGTCGGCGCAAAGCGTCATCAGCTAATCTCCAGAGTAGTTAAAGCCGAGAAGCAGATTACTGAGCGCGTCCGGCCCGCCCCGAGAAACGCACCTATTGTTGGCAGGGCAGGCTTCGCGGAGCCGGAACGCAACCCTGGGAGACCCAGGAGAGGAGGGATTTGGCATGGCCGAGAAGGCAGAGCTTCGCATTGGGGATGACGTCATTGAGCTCGCCGTCATCGAGGGGACCGAAGGAGAGCGAGCCATCGACATCGGGGAGCTCCGGAACAAGACCGGGCTGATCACCCTCGATCCGGGCTACGCAAACACCGGCTCCTGCGAAAGCTCCATCACGTTCATCGATGGTGAGAAAGGGATCCTCCGCTACCGCGGCTACGACATCGCCGAACTCGCCGAGAAGTGCACCTTCCTCGAAACCGCCTACCTGCTGATCGAAGACAAGCTCCCCACCCGTGAGGAGCTCGACAAATTCCGCGATTCGATCCGCTACCACACGATGGTCCATGAGGATTTCCGCCTGTTCTATCGGGCGATGCCGAAGGACGCGCATCCGATGGCAGCGTGCTCCGCTGCCTGCGCTTCGCTGGCAACCTTCTACCCGGATTCTCTCGATCCCCGCGATCCGCGAGAAGTCGAAGTCGGAATCCATCGCCTGATCGCAAAGCTGCCGACCATTGCCTCCTACGCGTACAAGCACGCGATCGGCCAGCCCTTCATGTATCCCGACAACCGGCTCTCCTACGGCGGGAACTTCATGCACATGATGTTCGCGACGCCGTGCGAGCCCTTCGAAGTGGATCCGGTGGTGGAGAGGGCGCTCGACCTGCTCTTCATCCTGCACGCGGATCACGAACAGAACTGTTCGACCAGCACGGTGCGGTTGGTTGGCTCCTCTCACGTCAACCTGTTCGCCTCGATCTCCGCGGGGATCAACGCACTCTGGGGCCCGCGCCATGGTGGTGCCAACCAGGGCGTGATCGAGATGCTCCAAGCGATCGCCGAAGAGGGAATCACTGCCAAGGACTTCGTCGATCGGGCCAAGAGCCGGGACGACACCTCGCGGCTGATGGGCTTCGGACACCGGGTCTACAAGAACTTCGATCCGCGGGCGAAGATCATCAAGAAGGCCTGCTTCGATGTGCTGGCGCGGCTCGGAGTGCACAGCAAGCTGCTCGAGATCGCCGTCGAGCTCGAGGAGCTTGCACTGAAGGACGAGTATTTCGTCGAGCGCAAGCTCTACCCGAACGTCGACTTCTACTCGGGAGTCATCTACAACGCGATCGGAACCCCCGAGAGCATGTTCACCGCGATGTTTGCAATCGGTCGACTTCCGGGCTGGATCGCCCAATGGGCCGAAATGCACAACCACCAGCACAAGATCGGACGGCCGCGGCAGGTCTACCAGGGAGCCAACGAGCGCACCGTCCAGCCCATGGAAGAGCGCTAGGAGCGAGCCGCGGGGGACCTGCTCTGGAAAGACGGCGGATGGCGTCCGTGGAAGGAGAGCGATCCTCCCGCGGGCGCGCGCTGCTACACCACCGGCCGTTTCGCGGGCGGGCGCGTGCGCCACGGCGAGAAGGTGGTCTCACGTTGGATCGTGGATGCCGCGGCACTCGGGCTCGGAGAAATCGATCCTGAAGTGGCCCAGACGGCGATCCTACGCCTTGGGCTGGGGCATTTCGAGAGAGGGAGCCAGGGCATCGTTCGGCTCGAAGCGCGCACTGGACCGGACGGAATGCTCTGGATCGGTACGACGAGAGAATTGGGCCCTGAGCCCCCGACCTGGCGGGCCGGCCTGGGCACCGAGCAGCATCCGGGCCCCAGAGACGAGGTGGGCGCAAAACGCGCCGACCGGGCGCTGCTGGATCGATCCAGGAACCAGGCCATCGAGCGCGGTTGGGATGAAGCCCTGTTGGTCGATCGTGAGGGCTTTGCCGTCGAGGGAACGCGATCGAATCTGATCGTCGCACTTGCCACGGGCCAACTCGTCACGCCACCGATTCGCCGCGGGGCCGTGCGTGGCATCGCCCGCGGGATCCTGCTCGATTCGCTCCCCGAACTCGAAGAGGCGGACGTGGCGGGCCGGGAACTCGACCGGGCCGAGGAGCTGATTGCGGTGAACTCGGTGCGCGGCGCCCGCCCGATCGTGGCGCTGGGCGACCGCCCGATCGCGGGCGGCAGCCCGGGACCCTGGGCGGCTCAGCTCTCGCTGCTGCTCGACGCAAACGCCTGAAACCGGAGCTGCTGCTCGACGCGAACGGAGAGGCACCGTACGATCCGCCTCCCTGAAACAGGAAGGAGCCGAAATGGATGTGGGACAGGTCGTAGCAGCGGTCACCGGAGGAGGCTCGGGCCTCGGCGAGGCGACCGCGAGGGAGATCGTGGCCCGCGGCGGCAAGGTCGCAATCCTCGATCTCGGCCGGTCGAATGGGGAAGCCATCGCCAGGGAGCTCGGAGCCGGCGTGATCTTCTGCGAGACGAATGTGACGGATGAGGAACAGGTCGGCGCCTCCCTCGACCGGGCGGTGGACGAGCTCGGACCGCTCCGCGCAGCAATCAACTGTGCCGGCATCGGCATGGCGGGCCGCACGGTCGGAAAGGACGGCACGCCTTTCGACCTGGGCCTGTTCCGGATGACGATCGAGGTGAACCTGATCGGCAGCTTCAACGTGATCCGCCTTGCGGCGGCGCGGATGGTCGGAAACGAACCGAACGAGGAGGGAGAGCGCGGTGCGATCGTGAACACCGCATCGGTCGCAGCTTTCGAGGGACAGATCGGCCAGTGCGCCTACTCCGCATCGAAGGGCGGAGTGGTCGGGATGACGCTCCCGATCGCAAGGGATCTCGCGGTGTCGGGCATCCGTGTCTGCACGATCGCGCCGGGGCTGTTCCTGACACCGATGTTGATGGGTTTGCCCGATCCGGCACGCGAGGCCCTGGGCCGCCAGATCCCATTCCCTGCGCGCCTGGGTGAGCCGCCCGAGTACGCGGCCCTGGCTTGCCACATCCTCGAGAACCCGATGCTCAACGGTGAGGTGATCCGCCTCGACGGTGCGATCCGGATGCAGCCCAAGTAGTGGCGGGCTCTCTCGGAAAGCTCGCGTTCACGTTGCCGTTTGGCGACGCGCGCACCTCGGTCGAGCTCGCCCAGCGCGCTGAACAAGACTGGGGCTACGAAGCCATCTGGATGGCCGAGACGGCCGGCCCAGACTCCTTCACCCTGGCAGGTGCAATCCTTCAAGCCACCAGCACGCTGACCCTCGGCACGGCCATCGTACCGGTCTACAACCGCACACCGGCGGTGCTGGCGATGAGCGCCGGAACGCTCGGCCAACTTGCACCAGGGCGTTTCCGGCTGGGCCTGGGCTCGTCGAGCCACGCGATCATTGGCGATTGGAACGGCGTGCCCTTCGAAGCGCCGGTTTCAACGGTCCGGGACTCCGTCGCGATCATCCGTCAGGCCCTGGCTGGAGAGAAGACGAGCTACGACGGCAAGCGCCTGCGCTCGAAAGGATTGCGCCTGGGTTGCGTGCCGCCTGAGCCGGTTCCGATCTACCTGGCCGGACTGCGCGAAAAGATGCTGAACCTGGCCGGAGAGGTCAGCGAAGGGCTGATCATCAACTTCCAGCCCGTGGAGGCGATGGAGCAGATCCTCTCCGCCTATCGAGCGGGAGCCACAGCCGCCGGCCGGGACGCCACCGGCGACGAAATCGTGAGCCGCTTCCAGCTTGCCATCACCGACGACGTCCCTGCGGCCCGGAACATCGTGCGCGCGGGCTTCGGCGGCTACCTGGCACAGCCCGTCTACAACAAGTTCATCGCCTGGTGTGGCTTCGAGGACGAGGCCCGCGCGATCCGCGACGGATTTGCGAAGCGAGACCGAGAAGCCGTCGGCAAGGCGATTCACGACGAGTTGATCGATCGCATCGTGATCCTCGGGAGCGTCGACGAGTGCCGCGAGAAACTGGCCGGATTCGTCGCTGCGGGGGTGACGACACCGGTGCTCGCTCCGCTGGCCGCGCGGAAGGAGGATGCGTTGCGCATGCTCGAGGCGTTCGCGCCCGGCCGGAGTGGATGAACTAGCCTGACGGATCGAAGATCACCGGGAGGATCTTCTTTGCCTGAGCAGCGGACGGCCCGGGCTCCACCTCGTAGTAGCCGAGGGCCACCTCGAATCCGTCTCGGGGCGCGAACTGGGCGGTGAATTCGTCTCGGATCCGCTCGAGAACCGAGGCCGCCTTGGTCCGATCCAGATCGGCCAGCAGAAGGACCGCTCGGCCGCGCAGCAGTCGGAATACCCAGTCTTCTACCCGCAACGCGCTCTCGACATAGTCGATGAATTCGGGCGCGAGCAGATCGGTTTCATCGCCAGCAATGCCAACGAATACCGAGGTCACGCCGTGCTGTTGCGCAAGTTCGGTGGCTCGATCGAACAGCCCGCGCAGATGGCGCGGGTCGTCCTTGGGCGGTATCGGGGAGGTCAATGCGCTCATTGCCCCTGTCATCGGCGGCTCTGGGGATCGACTGAAGTGAAAGGGCCCCAACCCAGGACCCCCTTTGCCCCACGGGTGAACGGCCCTGCGAGATCGCTGGACCCGAGGCATCCCTTACCCTACGCCCTCCCCAGTGCAGATGCTCCTCCAAGTACGGGGCCAGCCGGGCCTGGCCAGAGCCCGCCATCGCAGCAGCCCTCCATGGCTGCTACAACGCTGTGCCTGGGGGGACGAGATGAAGGCATACCAGGTCTTCGCGCGCATGAGCCCTGAGCGGGCGACCGAGCTTCTGGAGCAGATCCGGGAGAGCACGCCGGGCGCGTACACCCAGGCCGTGGCGGCCGCGAGTGCCGTGATGAAAGCCCGGCCGCGCTTCGTGATGAAGCTGGCTCCGCAACGGCGCGCCCAGATGGTCCGCAGGGCGCTGGCCCGTGTGGCAGCAACCGGCCTGGCCGAAGAGATCCTGGCCACCTACTTCCTCGAGTCCCGGCTGGAGCTACTGACCGAATGGCTCGACCTGCTGGAGATCGAGCACGAAGAAGGCTCGCTGAAGGAAGAGCGGCCCGCGTGTCCGCCCGAAGCCACACTGGCCAAAGCCATCGACACCTTCCGTGCGGCGGGCCCTGACGATGCGGACCGCGGCCTGCTGATCGAGGCCTTTGCAGCCCAGAGCGCCGTGGATTGGCCGGCGTTGGACGGGTTGATCGAAGCGTAGGCGGTCGAATCAGTCCCGGAGGCGCCCGCTGCGCTCCAGCTCGAGCCCCTTGTAGCTCGGACGGAAGCCGGCACGCACGAACACCTCTGCCAGCGAAGAGCGCGCGGCGGGCTCCGCATCGATCTCTTCGATCCGGAGGAGATTCCGACTGCGGTCGTCGAACAGGCGATGAAGGGCTCGAACAGCGCGGTCCTGTGTCTCCTCCTCCCGGCTCTCGTCTGCCGCCTGGAAGCTCCAGACACGCCGTGCCGAAGGATCGATGAACAGGACGATCTCGCCGTCTACGAGCACGACCCGTGCTCCGGCACTCCGACGCGGGCGAGCGCGCTCACTGCGGGGTGTCGGCCACGGAATCAACGCACCGAAGGGCTGGGCTGGATCGCAGGCAGCCAGGACGCGCACGATGGGCTCGTCACCCGAGTGGCGTGCCGCACGCAAGCGATCGACCGCCCCGGCGTACGCAAACTGCGCCCCGCTGTAGCCCTCGACGAAGTGGCCACGGCGCAGCTTCCCCATTTCCTCCATCTCGCGAAATACGGGATACAGCGCGCTCCAGCCTCCCGGCACCGATTCCAGTGCCATGACATCGCGGCTCGCGACGCCATGACGCTCCAGCAACTGCAGTGCTCGCGCATGGGCGCGGGCGGTCGGATCGGCCTTGTCCGGGAGAAGGGATGCGACGAGGGACCACCGCCCGGAAGTGGCCGAAGGCAACGCACGCGGCCCTCGGCGACGGGACTCTTTGCGCACCGCCAGCCCTCGGCGATGGGGCTCCTTGAGCACCGCCAGCCCGCGCAGCGGTGCCAACGTGTCGTTGGTGACGAGCCCCGCCCAGACGAGATCCCAGAGGGCGTGCAGCAACGGACCTCGCGTCGGCTCACCGGTCGCGGTCGCGAGCTCCGCAAAGAAGGACGCACCGCGGCTCTGCAAGTGATCCAGTAGCGCCAGATGGAGCGGGCTCGCGTCCTCCGGAGGCTCACCGCCTTCGACCAGGAGTCCGATTCGCTCCCGACGATACAGCGCGACCCGCCCATCGCGATCGCCGAGCGACCCGCAACCCAGCCAGGCCAACTGGCCCTGTGCACCGAGTTCGTCGAGCATGCGCGGATCGAACCCGGGCACTCGGGCCGGGAGGATCACGCTCTCGAGCTCCGAGAACGGAAGAGGCAGGCCCTCGAGCTGGTCGAGGGCTTCGGCAAGCCGCAGATCCGGTGCACCCTGCGCACCCACGCCATGCCACTCCGGCAAGAAGTGCACTAGGGTGCTCGCATCGACCGCCGCGACTTCACCGCGCAGCCGAGCCAGAGTGCGACGACGGATCCGCCGGAGCACCTCCGGCTCGCACCACTCACGTTCGCGGCCTTCCGGATGGAACTCGCCAGACAAGAGTTTTCCGCGGGTCTCCAGCCCCCCCAGGACGACCTGGGCCTGCGGGGAGAGCCATGCATAACGACCCGCAATCCGGCTCGTGACGAACGGGCCGTGGACCCGCGTGTAGCGCCGGAACAACCGCAGGGCGGCGTCGGCAACGGGCTCGAGGAAGGCCTCCGGCAAGCCTGCCGGAAGTGCCACACCGAGGGAATCCCGGTAGAGCGCAGCATCTTCGGCCGCGATCCAACGCTCTTCGCCGCCGATCTCGAGATGCACTGCCCGATGCGAGATCTCGAGTTCAGCCAGCCAGGCCTCCGGATCATCTTCGCAGCGCAGGCAGAGCTCGTCGCTCGTCAAGTCACCCACCCGACGCAGCAGGTCGTGAAGTGCGTCTGCGTGGCGCGCCTTGCGATCGACAGAGAGGCACTGCAGATCGGCTTCCGTCTCTTCGATCACCGACGCGTCGAGCAGATCGCGAAGCTCTTCCTGGCCGAGCAGATCGCGCAGCATGTCGCGATCGAGAGTCAGTGCCTGAGCGCGCCGCTCGGCGACCGGCGTGTCACCCTGGTAGAGGAAGACCGCGGTGTAGGCGAAGACGAGGGAACGCGCAAAAGGAGAGGCCTGGCGTGTTTCGACGTCGTCCACGCGGACACGGCGACTCCGGATGGATGCGAGAAGCTCGACCAGGCCGGGCAGATCGAAGACATCCTGCAGACAGGCCCGATAGGTTTCGAGCATGATCGGAAAAGACGGGAATTCGCGGGCCACCGCCAGCAGGTTCTGGGCTCGCAACCGTTGGACCCAGAGCGGCGTGCGGGCGCCGGGCCGCCAGCGCGGGAGCAACAACGCCCGCGCTGCGTTCTCGCGGAACTGCCCAGCGAAGAGCGCGGAATGTTCGAGCTGCGCGACCACCAGATCTTCGACCTCTTCGGGTTCCGGCAGGAACACCGAAGTTGCGGGCAACTCCTCCGCATCGGCGAAGCGCAGCACGATTCCGTCATCGCTCCACAGCGCCTGCACCTCGTGGCCCTTCTCCGCGCCGAGCCGTGCCTGGATCGCGAGCGCCCAGGGCGCGTGCAGCCGTGAGCCGAACGGGCTCAGCAGGCACACCCGCCAATCGCCCAGCTCATCGCGAAAACGCTCGATGGTGATGGCGCGATCCGTAGGCAATGCGCCCGCGCTCTCGTGCTGGTCGATCACATAGTCGACGAGGTTGCGAGCCGCGTACTCGTCGAGGGCAAAGTCATCGCGGAGCCATGCTTCCCCGGCGGCCCGTCCCTCGTGAAGCTCGCCGCCGGCGGCCCGTCCCTCGTGAAACTCGCCGCCGGCCTCCCGGCAGTGCTCGGATAGCTCGCGCACGAAGCGTCCCATGGCCTGGCCCAATTGCACCGGACGACCGGGACCATCGCCATGCCAGAATGGCAGCCGGCCCGGTTCGCCGGGCGCCGGAGCCACGACGACCCGATCCCGCGTGATCTCGGTAATGCGCCAGGTGGAAGCGCCGAGGGTGATCGCGTCACCCGTCCGCGACTCGTGGACCATCTCCTCATCGAGCTCACCGATTCGTGGGCCATCGGTACCGAGGTGCACCGTGTAGAGACCTCGATCGGGAATCGTTCCACCGGACAGCAGCGCGATCTTCGACGAGCCACGCCGCGCCTCGATCCGACCGTGCTCCCGGTCCCAGATCAGACGCGGTCGGAGTTCGGCGAAATCGGTCGACGGATAACGCCCGGCGAGCATGTCGAGCACCGCATGGAGCAGGTCCCGGGAGAGATCGCTGAAGTTCGCCGTGCGCCCAACCACCCGGGCCAGTGCCTCGACCTCCCAGGAGTCCATCGAGGACATTGCGACGATCTGCTGAGCGAGCACATCCAACGGATTGCGGGGAATGCGAAGCGGCTCCACCTCTCCACGTCGCATGCCCGCAGCCACGACCGTGGCCTCGAGCAGATCGCCGCGGTGCTTCGGGAACACCCTCCCCTTGCTCGGAACGCCCACCTGGTGCCCCGCCCGCCCGATCCGCTGAAGACCGCGCGCCACGGCACCTGGCGATTCGACCATCAGCACCAGATCGACGGCGCCCATGTCGATACCGAGTTCGAGCGAACTGGTGGCGACGATCGCCCGCAACGTGCCGCGCTTCAGGCCTTCCTCGATCTCCTTGCGCTTCTCGTGCGCGATACTGCCGTGGTGGGCGCGCACGAGATCCTCGTCGGCCTGCTCGTTCAGACGCTGGGCCAGACGCTCGCACAGGCCCCTGCTGTTCACGAACAGGATCGTGCTGCGATGCGCGCGGATCGCAGCGATCAACTCCGGGTAGATGGCGGGCCACAGGCTGGTATCCGCATCGTCCGAGGACGGTGTGAGCAGCCGACCCGGCGACGGGCTCGAAGCGTCGTCCACGTTCGCGGGTTCACTCTGTCGCGGTGGCCGAAAATCCGCGGGGCGGGTCATGTCGGGAACCGGTACCGATAGCGTGAGATCGATCCGTGGCACCCGGCTCGTATCGACGATCGCAACTTCCCGATCGCCCCCAAGGAAGCGCGCCACTTCGTCGGCAGGCCGAGCCGTGGCAGAAAGACCGATGCGCTGCGGGTCGCGCTCTCCGGTCATGGCGGCGATCCGTTCGAGCGAGAGCGCCAGGTGAGAGCCGCGCTTGGTCGGTGCCAACGCGTGGATCTCGTCGACGATGATCGTCTCGACGGTGCGCAGCGTCTCGCGTTGTCGGGAACCCAGGATCAGATAGAGCGACTCGGGCGTCGTGATCAGGATCTCGGCCGGATCCCGAGCCTGCGCTCGGCGTTCCTTCTGGGGAGTGTCGCCGGTTCGCACCGCGACACGGGGTGCGCGAAACGCATCCGATTGGCCGAGACGCTCGGCCATCTGCTGGATTCCAACCCGAGGCGCACGCAAGTTGCGCTCGATGTCGTAGACCAGAGCCTTCAACGGCGAGATGTAGAGCACCCGTACGCCAGCGGTCGGAGCGGGTTCGGATGGACCGGGTTCCGCTGGCACCCGTCCGAGGCGATCGAGACACGCAAAGAAAGCGGCGAGGGTCTTCCCGCTGCCGGTCGGCGCGATCAGAAGCGCGTGGTCGCCAGCCAGGATCCGTGCCCAGCCTTCCTCCTGCACCGGAGTCGGACGATCGAAGCCAGCTTCGAACCAACGGCGGGCAGGCTCACCGAAAGCAGAGAGGATCGACGAGGCGGGGGTGGCCACCTCAGGAGGTTACCCCGCGGTCTGTCGCCGGCCCAAGCAGCGGCAGCTATTGCTGACTCCAGACGTCAGCTCGCGCTGACTCTGGGCGTCAGCTCACACTCCCGGACCAAACGCGCGACCGGGTCGATCGAGAGCTATCCGGCGGCGGTCACGCGAATGTCGTCGATCCACACCGTCCCGGTGCCTTCGATCACGACGTTGAGCTTGAGGTTCTCCGGGTTCTGGCCTGCCTTCAAGAAGAACGGAGTCTGTTGGCTCGTCCACTCGACGCTCCCGGAGATCGGTTGATCGAGGGCTCTGGAAAAGAACTCCCCCTCGCCGGGCAGGATCGCCCACATCTCCAGATACACCTTCCCGTCGACACCTTCCGTGCGGATCCTCGCGGAGTAGATCACGACGCCATCTTCCGCGTCCACGTCACCGGTCTCGAACAGACGCACGGTCGTCGCCTGCGCGGCGTCGATGCGCAGCGAGCCGCCATCGTCCCAGGACGTGGCCGGGTCAAGCGTCACGCTCGAGCGGGCGATCACGCCATCCGGCGAATCGAGTGGATTCGCATACAACATCGCAGTCTGCTTCGACCCAGTGGCCCCGCAGGCCACGAGCAGAACGAAACAGAGCAAGAAGAACACCCATCGCATCAAGTATGCCTCCCAGGACTCCGTCGAGGACGGATCGGCGGAGCGGTGGGGAGGCTTGAGGCATCCAATGCCAGGACCAGAACCGGAACCTCGCTGGACTTCCCCATCAACCCCGCCAGGGTTGAAGCAGGAATTGACAGGTTCACTCGCTCGACTCATGTCGGAAGCCCCGAGGGGGAGAAGGCGTGCCATTGCTGCTTCATCGCGGGCTCTCTGATGGGCTGCCAGGAGGTTCGCTGACCTGGATCATCCCCTACGTTGCCCACTCGTGACCAAGCTGGCTCCGTGGATCGGAGCACTGCAAGTAGTGATTCCCGGACGATTGGAATCGTTCGTACCCTCAACGCCCCTCTCTGGCACACAAATTTCCGCCTACAGGCCAGGGCTTCGGTCCGCCGCAAGACCCTTTAGAAGCCTTCGCGATCGAGCGTGTTCTTCTTGACTGTTTTCCGGATCCGAATCGAAGTCGATTTCGAGGAGAGCTTTTAATGCGGAGACGAGTGTCTCTACTCTTGATGCTGGCCGGCCCTCTGGCCGCGGCAATCTGGGCCCTGGGGTTCCCGGGCAGCGCCATTGCGAGCACGGCGAGCTGCACGGAGCTGGCCCCCATGCCCCCGGCGCCGAGCGTCAACGAAGCGGCTGCGGAGCTGGGGCGACAGCTCTTCTTCGACGTCCGCCTCTCGGGCAACGTCGCGATCTCCTGCGCGACGTGTCACGACCCCACCAAGGCCTGGGGCGACGACAAACCGCTGGCGGAGGCCTACCCGGGCTCGCTGCATTTTCGCAACTCGAAGTCGCTGCTCAACACCACCCACAACCGCTTCTATTTCTGGGACGGGCACATGGGCGGTGACGATCCGGCGAGCATGGTGCGAAACGAGATCACCGAGACCCACATCCTCAACCTCGATGGCCGCATCCTGCAGGAGCGCATGGCCCAGGTACCCGCGTACGTAGCGCTCTTCGACAAGGCCTACGGAGGCGAGCCCAGCTTCGGCAAGACGCTGAAGGCCGTGGCGGAATTCCAGAAGACGCTGGTCACCCGAGATGCGCCCCTGGATCGTCATCTCGGGGGCGACGAGAATGCCCTCTCGGCCCAAGCCGGAAACGGGCTCGAGCTCTTCACGGGCAAGGCCGGATGTTCGAACTGCCACAACGGTCCGATGCTGACCGACTGGCAGCCGCACGGACACGGCCTCGCCGAGCATCCCGATGTGGTGGGTGATCCACTTCGACACATCACACTGCGCGCCGTGAACAAGTTCCTTGGCCTGCTCAACTATGAGAATCTCAAGACGGACCCCGGCGTCTTCGGAGTCACCAAGGAAGAGACCGATCGCGGGGCCTTCGTCACGCCGACCCTTCGGGAGGTAGGCCGCACCGCGCCCTACATGCACAACGGAACCCTGGCCACGTTGGAAGACGTGGTGGCGTTCTACAATGGCGGCGGTGGCCCGGACTCGGGTCTCCCCAGGCTCGAGCTCAGTTCCAGCGAACAAGCCGACCTGGTGACCTTCTTGAAGGAGGGGCTTTCGGGCAAGCTGCCCGAGGTCGAGATTCCGACGAGTTCGCCGGAGTACGGCATCTTGCCCCTGGGAAGGCCCGGCGGCGACTTGGCCGATCTCATCCACCCCGAGATCGAGTTGGATGAGCCGGCCGCCACGGAGCCGCTCGCGGCACTTCCGCTGACCGCTCCGATTCCGGCGGACAACCCCCAGACCGACGCCAAGGTCGAATTGGGCAAGCTCTTGTTCTTCGACACGCGGCTCGGTGGCGATACCAGCGTGGCCTGCTCCACCTGCCACGATCCGACCCTGGCCTGGGGCGAGGGCAACGACGTCTCCCGCGGCTATCCGGGCACCATCCACTGGCGCAACTCCCAGACCATCGTGAACTCCGCTTTCTACAAGAAGCTGTTCTGGGCCGGGTCGGTCACCTCACTCGAGGAGCAGACGCCTTCGGCCGCGAAGGGCGGCGCTACCGGTAACGGCGAGAGCGAAATGGTGGAGGAACGGCTTCGGCAGATCCCCGAGTACGTGAAGCGCTTCAAGGACGTCTTCGGCGCGCGGCCCCATATCGAGGACGCATGGAAAGCCATCGCGGCCTTCGAGCGAACCATCATCCAGCCCGACACGCCCTTCGACGACTTCATGCGAGGGGATCGGGACGCAATCAACGACGCCGCCAAGCGTGGTCTGGCGATCTTCGAGGGCAAGGGCGGCTGTTGGCAGTGCCACTCGGGCGCACTCCTCTCCGACGAGCGATTTCACAGGTTGGGTGTGCCGGAGAATCCGGTCTTCGAAGAAGATCCGCTGAGGCAGATCACCTGGCGCTTCGAGAACTACGCCAAGGGAGTATCGGAAGAGCTGTATCGCACGACTCGGACCGACCTCGGTCTCTACTACCGGAGCAAGCGCGATGAGCACATCGGCAAGTTCCGGACTCCTTCGCTCCGGTACACCAAGTACACGATGCCCTACATGCACAACGGCGCCTTCTTCACGCTCGAGGAAGTTGTCGATTTCTACAACGAAGGTGGCGGGCAGGGTTTGCCCGTGACGAGTTCGCTGCTCAGACCCCTCGGGCTCTCCGATGACGAGAAGGGGGATCTGTTGACCTTCCTGGAGACCCTCTCCGGTGAGGAAATCCTCGTCGACGCGCCCGAGCTTCCGCCCTACGAGGTAATGAACTGATGACAGAGAAGAGCATCAAAAAGATCGAGCCCGCAATGAAGGCACTCCCGTGCCTCTCGCGCCGCAGTTTCCTGCTGGCGGGGACCAGCGCGACGGTCGTGTTGGCCGTAGGCTGTGCCGGGATCTCTTTCAGGGAGGGAACTGCCCTCAAGGTGGTCGAGTACCCGCGCAAGCGGATCGCCAGCCTGAAGGGCATCCAGGCACACGAGCCCATCCACTTCAGCTATCCGGAGGAGGGTGCCGCCTACGACTCCTTCCTGGTCCAATTGGACGGGGCAGCGGCCGGCGGCGTCGGAGTGGACGACTCGATCGTCGCATTCAACGGCACCTGCACGCATATGGGCGGGCCGCTATCGGGTCAGTACCGCAGCGAGCACGCAGTGGTGGGGCCCTGTCCCCTGCATCTGACCACCTTCGATCTACGCAAGCATGGCATGGTGGTCTCGGGGCATGGCACCGAGACGCTGCCGCAGGTGAAGCTGGAGATCGAAAATGGTGAGATCTACGCCACAGCCGTGATGGGTCTCATCTACGGCCTCGACCGGAACACGGTCTTGGAAAGGGATTAGGGAATGTCGAACGAGCACGACGGAGACAAATACATCCGTGAGGACGCAGTTCCCCTTCCGCCCAACGACGCGGACGTCTTCACCACGGGCTGCGACTACTGTGTCGCGGGCTGCGGCTACAAGGTTTTCCGCTGGCCCGTATCGGACGAGAACGGCGGAGCAAAGGCCAGCGAGAACGCGCTTGGAGTGGACATACCCGCCCCGACCCTCTCGGGAAATTGGATCAGCCCGAGCATGCACAACATCGTGACTGCAGACGGGGAGAAGCAGCATGTGATCGTGCTGCCCGATCCCGGCATGAGGCACATCAACAAGGGCGGCGATCACTCCATCCGCGGCGGCTGCATCGCGCAGAAGTGCTACAACCCCGACACTCCGACGCGCGACCGACTCCAGTACCCGCGCCTGCGCGTCAACGGAAAGCTCGAGCGGATCTCATGGGACGACGCCACGGAGATCATGGCGCAGGTCTCCAGGTATGTGCTGGATGAGTTCGGCGTACACGCCTGGGGCATGAAGACCTTCTCCTACGAGTTCTGGGAGAACACCTACGCAATCACCAAGCTCGCATTCCGCAGCGTCAAGACGCCCTGCTACTCGCCTCACAACCAGCCGGGCCCGGGCGGGGACGCGATCGGCCTGCGGGATGTCGGAATCGACAAGTTCTCGGCCAGCTACGACGACTGGGGCTCGGCGCGGGTGCTCTTCTGCTCGGGGACGGACCCCTACGAAACGAAGACGATGATCTTCAACGAGTACATCAAGCCGGCAATCGATTCGGGCAGACAGAAGGTCATCTACGCATTGCCGCGCGCCACCGCGGGCGTGGCCTACGCGGAGAAGAACGGGGGCCTCTGGCTCGATCTCTTCCCCGGAACGGACACGATCCTCCACATGGCGATCATCCGGATCATCCTGGAGAACGCCTGGGAGGACGACAAGTTCATCGCGAAGTACACGAACAACAAGTGGGACACCGACTCCAGTTTCGGACAAGGGACGCAGAACACGCCCTCGCAGTGGCAAACCACCTGGGGGACGTTCAGAGTCAAGGACTTCGATGACTACAAGAAGTGGGTCCTCTCCCAGAAGTGGGCAGAACTCGACGCGGCTTCGAAGGTCACCGGGGTGTCGAAGGAGAAGATCCTCAAGGCGGCCGAGATGCTCGCCAAGCCGGTGAACGAGAGGCGTCCGAAGGCGAGCTTCGGGCTGGAGAAGGGCAACTACTGGTCGAACAACTACACCAACAGCACGTCCTTTGCGTGCCTCGGGCTGGTGTGCGGCGCGGGCAACCGCCCGGGCCAGATGATCTCGAGCTTCGGCGGCCACCAGCGGGGCGAACTCTCCGCCGGTGGCCATCCGGGGGCCGAGAGTCCGGAGAAGGTGAACGGTGGGCGAACGCGGCCCATCGATCTGGACCGCTGGATGGTGGAAGGCAACCTGCGCTTCGCCTGGGTGATCGGAACCACATGGATCCAGGCGATGGCGGGCTCGGTCGATCTCGACAACGCCTTCAAACGGATGACGATCGAGCAGGCGAGCCAGATCACCTCGACGGACGTCTCGAGCGCCGTAGCCGCGCTCAAGAAACGCATCGATGACGGCGGCATGATGGTGGTGAACTCGGATATCTACCCGGTCGCGCCGATCGGGACGGAATATTCCGACATCGTCCTGCCCGCCTCCGGTTGGGGGGAGCACGATTTCACCCGGGCCAATGGCGAGCGGCGAATGCGCGTCTTCCAGGGCTTCTACGATGCACCGGGTGAGTCCAAGCCGGACTGGTGGGCGGTGGCTCAGTTCGCCCAGAAGATGGGTTTCGAGGGCTACGAGTGGAAGGACTCGAACGAGGTCTTCGAGGAGAGTGCCCGCTTCAGCCGAGGAGGTCGAACCGATTTCTACCCGATCGTCTGGAAGGCCAAGAAGGACGGCAAGAAGGGCCACGACCTGCTCTCAGCGTACGGAACCAACGGCATCCAGGGGCCCGTGCGCTACGAATACGAAGGACTGGTGGGCACGAAGCGGCTGCACGACTCGACGTTGACGGTGCCGACGCCGCAGGGCCCGACAGTGGTGACGAAGGCGCAGTATGCATTCGATTCGCATACCGGCAAAGCCAACTTCATCAAGAGCCCGTGGGAGATCTTCGGGGACTTCTTCGACTTCATCAGGCCGCAGGGAGAAGAACTCTGGGTCACCAACGGTCGGATCAACGAGATCTGGCAGTCGGGCTTCGATGATGTCCTGCGGCGCCCGTACATCACGGAGCGTTGGCCCGACAACTTCCTGGAGATCCATCCCGAAGACGCCGCTGAGCGAGGTATCGAGAGCGGTGACGAGGTGCTCTGTACCAGCGATCGAGTGCCCGTCCAAATGGGTAGCGGCCTCGTGGCCGAGGGCTCCGATCTCAGCTTCACAGGGCTGCAGAAGAAGGGGCTGATCAAACTGACCGAGGCCCGCGTCCCCGCGGTGGCGGTCGTGACTCCGGCGATCAAGAAGGGGGTGACGTTCATGAACTTCCTGCGCAAGACGGCGGCGGCGAACGCACTGGTGCCCCGAGTGCCGGATCCCATCAGCAATCGCTACCGCTTCAAGCTGGGGGTCGCCTTCGTCAAGAAGACCGGAGAGTCGGAGTACAAGAACGACCTCAACCGGATGTCGTTCGCACCGCGCACCATCAGCTGAATCAGCCCGAGTATGGAGGGAGGGCTGATTCGATCTCTGCTTCCACTACGTGGCGTTCAACCGCATTGCCGATGTGCTCTCACTCCCCAGCGTTCGCGATCCAGACATCGACCTCTTGCTCCAGGATCTCCAATGGCCTGGAGCCGCCGCCCAACACGAGATCGTGGAAGGCCTTCAGATCGAAGGCGTCGCCCTGGGCCTTCCTGGCGCGAGCGCGAAGCTCCAGCAGCTTCAGCTGGCCGATCTTGTAGGCACAGGCCTGGCCCGGCGCGACCACATAGCGTTCCACCTCCCGTACCACATCGCTGCGGGCAATCCCCGTCTTCGCGACCATGTACTCGATGGCTTCGTCCCGACTCCAACGCTTGGCGTGCAGGCCGGTATCGACCACCAGCCGGACGGCGCGGAAGTTCTCGGCTTGCAGCTGGCCCAGATGATCGGCGGGCGTCGGTAGCAGCCCGACCTCCGAGGCCAGGCGCTCGGCATACAGCGCCCAGCCCTCGACGAATGCGGTGAACGGAAGGAAGCGGCGGAAGAGCGGCAGGTCCGGATTCTCCATCGCCAATGCGATCTGCATGTGATGGCCGGGCACGGCCTCGTGGAACGCGAGGGTGCGCATACCGAAGCGCGGGCTCTCCTCCACGTTGGCCAGGTTCTTGTAAAAGATCCCGGGCTTCGACCCATCGAGGGGAGGAGGATTGTAGTAGGCGCCAGCGGAGCCGTTCTCGCGGAAACTCGGCACCCGCTCCACCGCGACCGGGGCCCGGGGAAGGGTGTTGAACCAGTTGGGCAGACGGTTCCAGACGTCGTCGATGATCGTCTGGTAGTCGGCCAGAATCCGAATACGACCCTCGTCGGTATCCGGATAGCGTTGCGTGGGTTCCAGGGCCAGCGCTTGGAGTGCCGCGATCGGGGTCTCGGTCGGCGTGCCGCGTTCGGCGAACACCTCCTTCATCTCGCCGTGGATACGCGCGACCTCGCGAAGCCCGAGTTGATGGACCTCGTCTGGTGTGAGCAATGTCGAAGTGTGCCCGCGAAGTGCCCACCGGTAGTAGGCGTCACCCTCGGGAAGCTTCCATACGCCGGCATCGTCGTTGCTTCCGGCCTCCAGGCGCGCAAGCGCTGCATCCATCCGGACGTAGGCCGGTTGGATGCTCTCGCTGACGACCGAACGAGCGCGATCGACCCAGACGTCAGGATCCGGAACATCGGAGAGCTCGGGAAGGCGCGTCTTCAACTTCGTGACCAGGGGGCTTTGCGCAGCGTCCGTTTCGGTCAGCTCGACGAGGCCTTCACGTACTCGGGTCAACACGAACCGGGGCGGAAGGATGCCCGCAGCCGCGGCGGTCTCGACCCGCTCGGTCAGCTGGTCGAGACCGGCCGGGATGGCTTCCAGGCGTGCCAGGTAGTTCCGGGCGTCGCCGAGATCGTTTACCTGGTGCGTGTTGACCATGAAATCGGGCAGGAAGCTCTGGAAGCCGTCGAATGCGTTTACCGGGTAGGCGTGCTGCAGGAATCGCTCGCCCTCGATCCGATGCTCGAGCCACCAGGCGAGGATGTCGTGGGAAACCCGTTGACCCGGATCGAGATCGTCCTGCGTGAACTCGCGCAGGCCGTCGAGCGCACGCTGCGCCCGCTGCGCTTCGCGGCGACTCGCTTCCAGCGAGAAGTCCTCGAGTTCATCCGAGTAGTAGTCGAGATCGTAGGGTTCGAGCACCCGGGCAAACGAGAGCAACATCGGATGGTCGACGACCAACAAGACCATCTCACGTAGAAAGAAATGGTCGATCGAGAAGGGCTTCGTCCAGAGGGTCTTGGCGAGAAACAGGGTCGCCGCAAGCAGAAGCCCGACCAGGCTGAACGCAATGACTCGAATGGCGCGTCTCATGCTTCAACCATAACGCGGGTCGCACGGGGGGTGGGGTGGTCAACGCCACGCAGGGCTCGCTTCCGAGCGACCGCTTACGTCTCCTTCGGGGTCTTGGTGGTGTCCCTCGAGATTATTGTTACAATATGTTTTTCATTTTGTAGTGGTACAAATAGTGACTGAGTCGAACTACCCTCCGGGTCCCCGAAGCACGCTGAAGCGCGCACCCGAAAGGGGCTGCTACGACCGGCCCACCGTTCATGCCATTCTCGACGAAGGCCTCGTGGGCCACGTCGGCTTCGTCGTGAAGGGCCAGCCATTCGTGATTCCCACGTCCTACGTACGGATCGACGACGTCCTCTACCTCCACGGATCCCCTGCCAGCCGCATGATGAGGGAACTGCGCAAGGGCGTTCCGGTCTGTGTCACGGTCACACACCTCGACGGCGTGGTGCTGGCACGTTCTGCGCTCCATCACTCAATGAACTACCGCTCGGTCGTGGTGTTCGGAACCGCACGCCGCGTGGACGATCGGGCGGAGAAGGCCCGAATCCTGGAAGCCCTGGTCGAGCAGGTGGCGCCTGGCCGCTCGGCGGACGTGAGGCCGGGGAGCCCGGATGAAGTCGCGTTCACTCGCGTTCTCGCGGTCCCGATCGAAGAGGCTTCCGCGAAGATGCGTACGGGCCCACCCAGCGACGAAGAAGCCGACCTGGCGCTGCCGGTGTGGGCTGGTGTCATTCCGCTGCAGCTGCAAGCTGGGAAACCCATCCCCGATGAACGGAATCCCCCGACCCAGCAGGCGCCATCCTACGTGACCGGGTACCGTCGAGGAGCCATCCCTCCTCCGGAGTAGCCGAACTCAATGCGCATTGGTGTGGTCAGCGATACCCACAACCATCTGCGCAACGTGGCGCGCATCGTCGAGCTCTTCAACGCGGCCGGCGTGAGCCGTGTGGTGCATACGGGCGACATCACCCAGGCGAAGACGCTACACGCCCTCTCGCCGTTGATCTGCCCAGTGGTGGGCGTCTATGGCAACAACGACCAGGAGCGACCGAGCCTGGACGAGACCGCCGAGCAACTGGGCTTCCGACTCGTCGACCCTCCACTTCGCTTTCGCTGGCACGAACGTGACATCGTGGTGGTCCACGACCCACGGGATCTCGCCCGCCTGGAGCTCCGCTCGGGGACTCTTGCCCTCCACGGCCACACCCATCGGACCTCTGAACAATGGCAACAGGACGGCACCCTGCACTTCAACCCGGGCGAGTGTGCTGGAATGCTGGAGGGTCGGAATGCGATCGGCATCGTCGACCTGGCACGCTTCGAAGTAGAGTTGATCCACTTCTGAACACATGGAGGGCACCATGAAGACAGCCGAGTTTCCGCTCACTGACCGCCGACCGGAACGGATCGATCCGGAGCGCTCGGTCGGCGTGCAGGCTCTCCTTACCCGATGAAGCTCCTCTACTTCGCCTACGGATCGAACCTCTCCGTACAACGCCTGCAGAAGCGCGTGGCCACGACACTCCCGATCGGAGCTGCTCGTCTCGGCGGTCACAGATGGGTCTGCGACAAGCCTGGACGAGATGGATCCGCAAAAGCGAACCTGGTCCCCGATCCGGCCGACCATGTGTGGGGAGCCCTCTACCAGCTCGATCCAGGCCAACTCGCAGTCCTCGACCGCTACGAGGGCGGATACGAACGCGTCGAGATTCACGTCGACCGCCCTCGGGAGGGAGCAGGCTCGACCCGCTGGCAGGCTCTGACCTACCGCTCCGACCAGCGCGGCGATGATCCGGTCCCGTTCGATTGGTACCGCCGAATGATCCTCGATGGCGCCCGCCAACACGACCTGCCTGCCGCCTGGTTGGCCCGGCTCGAGAGCCTGCCCTGGCGCGCGGATCCCACCCAGACCGGGGTACGCTAGACACCCACCTTGGAGGACCCGTGAGCTGGAAATCTGAAATCGAGGGCATCGAGGAGCGTCGCCGCCGAGCGCTCGAAATGGGCGGAGCCGAAGCGGTGGCGAAGCAGCACGAACGAGGCCGGCTCTCGGTTCGCGAACGCATCGACCAGTTGTCCGACCCGGGGAGCTTCCACGAGCAGGGCCCGATCGCGGGCCATGGCGAAGTCGATGAAGACGGCCGCCTCACGGATTTCTCCCCCGCAAACTATGTGCTCGGGACGGCCCATCTGGACGGTCGGCCGGTCGTGATGGGCGGTGAGGATTTCACCCAACGCGGTGGGTCGCCCTCCCCTGCAGGTCTGCGAAAGAGCGTCTACTCCGAAACCCTGGCCCTCCAATATCGGCTGCCGCTGATCCGGTTCCTGGAGGGGGGCGGCGGCAGCGTGACGGGCAGCCGCGGCAAGGGTGCACCGCGGCCGATGGGCGACCCGGTCTTTGCGGCCCCGCGCTTTCGCTCGATCATGCAGGTGATGGCGACTGCTCCGGTCGTTTCCGCGGCTCTGGGCGCCGTTGCGGGCTTCCCCGCTGCGCGTCTGGTCGCTTCCCACTTCTCGCTGATGACCCGCCACACGTCCCAGATCCTGATCGGCGGACCGGCCGTGGTGGCCCGCGCCACCGGTGAGGATCTCACCAAGGACGAACTCGGCGGGGCCAAGCTGCACGCTCGAAGCGGCGTGGTCGACAACGTGGTCGAAGATGAAGAAGAAGCGTTCGAGGCGATCCGTCGCTTCCTCTCCTACCTGCCGACAAACGTCTGGGAGCTTCCCCCGGTCGGCGCCTGTGATGACGATGTAGATCGCCGCGAAGAAGCCCTTGCCGAGATCATCCCGCGAGAGCGCCGTCGGGTCTACAATGCGCGCAAGCTCGTCGGTCATATCGTCGATCGCGATTCCTTCTTCGAGATGACCCCGGGCTTTGGCCGTTCCCAGGTGACGGGGCTGGCCCGTCTGGACGGCCATCCGGTCGGCATCTGGGCCAACGACACGCGCTTCTACGCCGGCGCAATGACGGCGAATGCCGCACAGAAGGTCCGCCGCTTCGTCGATTTCTGCGACACGTTCCACCTGCCCATCGTGGCCTTCGTCGACGAGCCCGGTTTCATGATCGGCTCCGAAGCCGAACGGGCCGGAACCATCCGCCACGGTGCAGCGGCGCTGTTCGCGGTGCAGCAGTCGTCCGTGCCGATGGTCTCCGTGATCGTGCGCAAGGCCTACGGCGTGGCCGCCGCCGCGCACTTCGGACCCGAGGGTACGGTCTTCGCGTGGCCCTCCGCCGAAGCCGGCGCTCTCCCCATCGAGGGAGGGGTCGCGGTGGCGTTTCGGCGCGAGATTGAGGCTGCTGAAGATCCGGTCGCGCGGCGCACCGAACTAGAGGAGCAGTTCGCCGCGAAACGCAGCCCCTACCCTCGGGCGGAAGCCTTCGGCGTCCACGACCTGCTCGACCCGCGCGAGACCCGCCCGGCGCTCTGCCAATGGATCCGGCTGTGCGCACCCGGGCTCGAGGCTTTGCGTGGGCCGCGTCAGTACAGCCTGAGACCGTGACGAGCTACGGGGCTGGGCGCCTGAGACCGTGACGAGCTACGGGGCTGGGGCTGCGGGAGGTGCGGCCGCGCCGGCTTCCTCCGGAAGCTCCTCTGGAAGCGCAGACAGGGCGGCCGGTTCTTCCTGGGACACCACGAGTGCAGGATCCCCGGGCGCGTCTTCGGGTGTGACAGCAGGCGATTCGGCAGCGACCTCGTCGACTGCAGAGGCTTCCTCTTCCGCTTCCTCGGCCAGGCTACCTACGGGAAGCTCGGGGAGCAGGCCGAGCAGGCGGGTGGCCAACTCATTCGATTCGCTCTCTTCTCCGGGCTCACTGGGCTCGAAGCGCAGATCCCCGAGGTAGCCCTCGGCGTCTCGCTCCAGCTCGCCTGCGTCGATCCAGGCGCCTAGCACGGCCTCGTCGTCCCCGGCCAGGGCATCGGTCCAGACACTCGGCAGACGGAGCTCGAGCTCGCCTTCGAGATTGGACCCGCCTTCGGCGACGGTCGGATCGAAGCGAACCCGACCGGAAACGTGGAACGGGCCCTCGGACGTCTGGCCACCGAAATCCGTGATGTTCAGCTCCGGAAGGAAACCCAGCAGGGTTGCCAGATGCGCCTCGGGAGTGGGTTCCTGAGGATCGAGATCGCGAATCGCCTCGATTCCGATCCGCACGTCCGTGGCCTCGAGTGAATTCCACTGGACCTGATCGAAGCCTGCCTCGACCCACAGCTCTTCGGAGCGGCCTTCGGTCGTCCAGGCGATGCCTTCGAGCGCGATCCTGGTGGGCCCACCCATGGCCTGCATCGGATCGGTCGGCTCCAAAGCCGGCCAGGCCACCGCGAGTTTCTGGACGACATGCTCGCCGCGGCTCGGATGGGTCGACTCGCCGAGCGGAAGCCTGAGATGGAAGGTCCACTCGCCCACATCCAGGCTCATGTCATTGCCACCGAGGTGGAGCCCCCCGGCCTGGAGGGCCACTTGCAGCAAATCGCTCTCCGGCACGACTTCCAGGTCGCCACGAACTTCTGCGAGCTTACCGACCCAGCGCGGCGTATCGCCGGGCTCGACATTCCTGGGTTGGAGATCGGCAGCCGGCATCGAGAGGCGGCCCCTCACGTGTCCATCGGCAGCGACCCGCACGTGGAATTGCGCGGCCGGGAGCTTTCCGAAGGCAGCTGCCAGCTCGGACCAGGCCTCCTGATCGAGGGTCAAGGTCGAGTGCACGTGGGCCACGATGGGCGTACCCACCGCACCGGTGCTGAACCACCTCCAGAGACTGACCGGACCGTGCTCGATGTGATGCTCGAGATGGAAGCCGATGCGCTGGCGGACGTTATGCTGGCCAGCCCACTCGAGGGGCCGTTGGAAGAGCGCGCCGGCTGCACCCCGCAGCTCGAATTCTGTCCTGGCTGTCGAGTCCAACAACCCGCGCTCGAATTCACTGCTGAGCACCCGCAGCTGGGGGCGCTCTTCGAGAGCCGCGATCAGCTCCTGG
The DNA here is from genome assembly GCA_024226235.1 of bacterium. Classification (GTDB taxonomy): domain Bacteria; phylum Myxococcota_A; class UBA9160; order UBA9160; family UBA6930. The sequence continues at coordinate 13,093 of JAAELW010000379.1, read as the reverse complement.
TGGGTCGCCTCGACGCGCAGGCCGGACCACACGGAAAGGCCCGACAACGCCAATCCGACCATTAGCAGGACCAGAAAGGTCTTCTTCATCCGGTGTTCCCCATCGCGACTTCCATCGTCCTGCCCCCGTATTCGCTTGAGGCACTTTGGGCCGAACGACGGCCTTGGGCGGGGTTTCAAGGAAGAACGGCAGGCTCGGCTCCGCTCCAAGTGACCTGGCTCACTCCGGAGTCAGGTCACGATCCGGTTGCTCAAACCGCGATCCGGATCCGCTGGCCGACATCCACGAACCAGAGCTCGAATGGCGGCGGCTCTGCCAGAGCCAGCGCCGCCTGGACAGCGCGTACGTACGCCCTGCCCTGGCTGGCATAGGCCAGACCGCGGCGGTCCAACTCCTCGGGGTGCCCGATCGAATCGGTCTTGTAGTCCGCCACGACGACCTGCCCGTCCTCGTCTCGATAGAGCAGGTCGATCACTCCCGCGACATACCCGACCGGTGCGTCCTCGCCGGTTTCGGGGGCCAGCAACAATGGCACCTCGCGCCCGACCAGGCGCTCACCCAGGCCCGCCAACCGCTCGGCCAGCGAGCTGGCGACGAAGCGTTCCGCCAGCGCCCGACCGCGCGCCAGGCCTTCCGGATCCAGGCCCTGCTCGTCCAGGCTGGACTCCAACGCGGAGCGCCAGGTGTCCACCGGTGCAGCCAATTCGAGTCGTTCGAGAGCTGTGTGGAATGCAGTGCCAACCTGCATCGCCCGGTCTCGAGCCGCCCGATCTCCCGACCCGTCGCCGGAAAGTGCCGGCATGTCGTGAGGGGAGGAAGCGGTGCCGCCATACGTCCGGGCCTGGCGTGCGGACGCGAGCTTGCGATTCGCCACCAGGCTCTTCTCCTGGGCCAGTACCTCGTCGGGGAATGGGATTCCCGGGGCATCCGCCGCCGGTCCGGCGGGGGTCAGAGGAGGCCCGAGAGCCGGAAGCACCCACTGGACGCCATCACCGTCCAGCACCCGACCCCCGGCCGCCAGAGCCTCTTCCCCGCGCGCGGCCAGATCCTCCGGACCGCCGCGCCGGGCACTGAGCAGCGCGCTGAAGCTCACGTTCGTACTTCGACCCGCACTCTCGTCCCTGCTCGCGCCGGGCGCTCGGTGCCCGACGATCACGAGCCGCTGCTTGGCGCGGGTCGCCGCGACATAGAGCACGCGAACGCCTTCGCAAGCGGTTCTCTGGGCCTTCTCTTCCGCGAGTGAGAGCATGCCCGGGGTCGCGGCCCCGAACAGCACGTACTCACAGCGCCCCTCACGACGCTCCAATGTGGTGCTCTCCAACGTGTCCGCTTGCACGCCCTTGTGTGCCTGGAGCAGATAGACGTGACGAAAGCCCAGGCCCTTGGCCTTGTGCACGGTCATCACATGCACCGCATTCTGATGGAAGGCTCGGCGCCGGCCCTCGCGATGCTCGAGGTCGCGGCTTCCGGCACGACGCAGCTGGGAGAGCACCTCTGTCGGCGAACCGCCGTTGGTCTCCAGCGCATCTGCCAGCTCGCGGAAGACCCGGTCCAGGCTGCCCAGCCGATGCGCACCGAGGTGCCGCCCGGCTTCGCCGACCTCGAGCCCCCACGGCCCGCGCAATGCCTCCACGAAGAGGTCCACCGGCCCCTCTTCCGCCAGCGCACGCAGTGGACCGAGCTCGCGGAGGAAGGCCACCAGGCCCTCCTCCCAACCGGCAATCCTCTCGAGCCCGGGCACTCCGCTGGGCAGCGCATGGGCCACCTCGCATACTTCGCGACTCAGCGTTTCGAGCTCCTGGTTTTCCGAGCCGTGCAGGCGGGCGACACGTTCGGGGAAACCGATCCGCCAGAGCGGAACCAGCGCAGCATCCGGGACGCCGACCAGCGAGCAACGCAAGGTGGCCACCAGCGCCAGCGAATCATTCGGATCGAGCAGGCAGCGCAACCAGGCCATCACGTCCACCACTTCACGGCGGCGCCCGTGCTGCTCCTCGCGCTCGACGACGAAGGGAATACCAGCCTCGCGCAATGCACCGAGGTAGACATCGAAGTCGCTCGAGGAGCGCATTAACAAAGCGACGTCGCCGGGCGACACCCCGGCTGCTCGCAGCCGCTGCAGATCGGCCGCGACCGCCCGGGCCTCGAGCTCGGTGGAGAACCTTTTGGCCCGATCCGTGACCGGCCGACCCTGTTCGTCCAGAGGCCAGCTCAACCAATGCTCCACCGGATGGCAACCTTCGGGCAACGGCTCCGGGACCTCTCCCTCTCGGGGCAACAGGCGCTGGAAGGCGGGCTGGAGCCCAGCCACCTGGTGCATGATCGGCCCGACCACGCGCTCGACCTCATCCAGCACGGCAGCGGTCGAGCGGAAGTTCACGACCAATGGAAGCACCTGGCCACCCGCTGCACGAGCCTTCGCGACGAAGCCCTCGTAGGCCCGCAGGTCTGCGCCCCGCCAGCCATAGATCGACTGCTTGGGATCCCCGACGAGAAAGAGACCGGGGCGCTCCCCCGCATCATCGCCGAGTGCCAGCGCTTCGAGGATCTCACATTGCAGCGCATCCGTATCCTGGAACTCATCGACCAGGATCTGATCGATCTCGCCACGCAGCTTCGCGGCCACATCCGGCCGCCGGACCAACAGATCCCGCGCGCCCCGCAGCAAGCCTCCGAAGGTCACAGTGCCGGCATCACGCAACCGTTCGTGCGCCAGCGCGAGCAGGCGCTCCAGAACCCGGCGGCCGGAAGCGAGCAGGATCGGATCGAAGTCCAACACGTGACCCAGTACGAGCTTCAGACGGCGTCCGGCGTCGGCCAGACCGGAGGCATCCTCTCCCAGCGCAGCTTCTCCCTTCTTTCCGAAGCCGCCGCGCGCGAAGTCCGCGAGCTTCGGGCGCCGAACCTCCCAGCAGCTCGCGATCTCCCCGCGCATCACATCCCATGCCTCGGCATCCCGCGGAAGCTCTGCGCCGAGCACAGTCCGGGTCGCCATCACCGCTTCGACTGCTTCGACGACCGCGGAGGCAGCACCGCCGAGTGCCAGCAGCCGTCCACTTTCGAGTGCGATGAATCCGTCGCAGGCCTCGCATAGCTGCCTCGCCAAACCGGTCAGCGCATCGGGCCCCACCGGATCGGCTGCCAGATCCTCGGCCAGGACCCCCTCGCCGAGCAGCCTGACGAGGGCCTGCTCGACATCCTGAGGGCCGAAGCCCGCATCCGTCAGTACGGCGAAATCCGGATCGAAAGGCTCGCCGTACACCTCGGGAAGATGCGCTTCGAGCACTTCCCGGACGATCTCGACCTGCCGCTGGCCATCCGCATCGATCTGGAAACCGGGACGCAGCCCCGCGTCCACCGCGTGGGCCGAGAGCCAGCGTCGACAAGTGGCATGAATGGTCCGCACCGCCAGTTGGTCGAGTGCGCCTACCAACGCCTCTGCCCGAGCGTTCCGAAGCGGAAGAGCGGGCAACACGTCTTCATCGAAGCCGTCGGGCAGCTCTCCGCGGCGCAGCGCGAGCAGTGCGGCACCGACCCGCGAGGCCATCTCCGCGGCAGCGGCCTCGGTAAACGTGATGGCGACGACCCCGCGCAACGCCTCTGCAGCAATCTGCTCCTCGGTAGGCGCGGGAGCTCCGACCCACCCGCGCTCCGCGACGCGTTTCTCGGCCCGCAGCCAGCCCAGATCGAGGCACCAGGCCACGATGCGTGAGACCAACACCGCCGTCTTTCCAGTCCCGGCGCCAGCTTCGAGCACGAGCGGAACCTCGAATTGGCGCTGGGCGAGCATTCGAGCTTGCTGGTCATCAGTCCGGAATGTCATCGGGGTTCCCGACTGCTGGTCATCAATTCGAGATGTCATCGGCATTTACTCTTGAATGCATCGTTGCGGCGGGTCATCGGCGTTCGCTCTTGAATTCATCGTTGCGACGGATCATCCGCTGCCACCTCCGAGATCGAAGACCGCGCGTGCCGCGCGTTCGGCTGGCGAGCCGGCTTCGCCGCGGATCCATGCGCTGAAACGACGCCGAGCGCCGCTGTCTCCCCGCGTGCAGGCCTCCGCCAGCTCGCAGTACTCGCAGGCCCCTGCCTCTTCGATGAGTGCTGACGTCACCAGGCGCGGCGGCAGCGCACCGGCTGCCAGAGCGTTGAGCAGGGTCGCCACAGCGTCGTCGAAGGCCACCCGCGCAGCCGTGTCGCCCGGCTCGAGGCGTACGCGAGCCTGCTCCTCCTCTGTAGCGGGCCCGCCGAATACGAAACTCCCGGCGCTCGAATTGCCATTGGCCTCGAATGCCGCATAGGCGGCAATCTGGAGGCGGCGTCCCTCGCGAATACCCGCCAACAGATGATCCTTCCGCGTCGAGGCCCGTTTCGCAGTGGACACGGGTTTCCCCGTCTTGTAGTCGATCAGTTCGAGCTGCTTCTCGCCCGCATCGACCCGATCCGCACGAAAGGCCAGCTCGAGCGGGACACCGCCGGGGCCGACGATCGACAGGCGCGCGTCGAGTTCGGCGCCCACGACCCTCGGCAGCACTCCCCCTCGCGTCTCGAGCTCACCGATGCGATGAAGGATGGGCCGGACCCGCCGCGCCAGGAAACGCGCAAAGCCGGGCAGCACGATGCCCTCCTCCATCGCTACCTCGTGGGCCGCGTTCTGCAGCAACGCCTCGAGTTCTTCCGTCGTAGGCCAGTCGACATCGACCGGCGTCCGGGGTAGCAGGGGTTGCAACGATCCCCTGGTCGGCGCGCCCGATCGCGCGACGATCGCCTCCAGTGTGTCGTGAACCACGTTGCCGAGCAGCGCAGGGTTCGCATCCGGGAATGCGGCGAGAGCGTCGGGCACGGGCTCGAGGCCGAGGCTGCGCCCCAGGAAGCTCTGCCACGGGCACCGGGCGAGGCCCTCGAGCCGGGTCACGTAGAGCCGCTGGAGACGCGTCGAATCTTCTCCGATGAAGCCCGAGTAGGGACCGGGACGCTGCCAGCGCGGGCCCCGTGCCTCGAGTTCATCCAGCACCGCGGTGCGTGCCGCACCCCGGATCGGGTCGAGGGCGTGCATCAGCGCACTCTGTGGGCCCGCTCCTCCGCGAAGCGCGGTGCAGACCAGATGTTCCGCCAGGGGCCGGGTGCGGGAATCTGCCTCGAGAGGTGCCAACGCGTCGTGCACGGGCAGTTCGGGGCGCGCGAGCAGGATGCGCTCGACCAGCGGCGACCGCGGCCGCTCCTTGCCATCCTCGCTGACCGCTTGCCAGGAAAGCACCACCTCGGGAGCCGCACCGCACAGCCAGGCAAACAGGTGTCTCTCTTCATCGAAGCCGCGGCTCTTCACCGGAATACCCGGCAACAGCTGAGCGAGCGCCCGACGAAGTGAATCGGGAAGCAGCGGATCTTCGCCCACCGAGCGAGGGAACACGTCGCGATTCAGGCCGACCAGGAAGAGCAGGTCGAAGCTGCGGCCACGGGCCTCCATCGCCGTCAGCACCTGCACCCCGGCTCCGGCGCCTCCCAGCCGTGCCCGGCCTGCTCCCTCGAGCAACCGACCGAGCAGCAGCGCGACCTCGGAGCCGTCGAAGGTCCACTTCGGCAGTACACGCTGGGCGAGCTTCTGGCCCGCCGCCAGCACTGGATCCCTGCCGGAGGTCGTGGCCGTCCACGCAAGCGGCCCGGCGAGCAGCTCGTCGAGCCATACGAGTTGCGCCTCCAGCGCGCTCGGTTCGGATGCCTGTTCGAGCCAGCGCAGCGTGGCGCCGGCCGCATCGACCGCCCAGACCAGGGTTTCCCGGGAAATCGCCCGCCTCAGCAGTCGGCCCGGTACGCGCACCCGGGTACTCTCGGAGTCGTCTCCGGAAGGCACCTCTTGGTCTGTGTCAATTCCGCGTACCGAGGGCAGCCGCAGGCGCCCGTCCCGTCCCAACCGCTCGTCGAGATCGAGCGATGCCAGGTCGCGAAGGCGTCGGACTCCGAGGCGGTGGAGGCCAAGACGCAGATCGCCGAACTCGGCCCCACGCAAACGATCCGTGGCGTCGAGCCATAGATCCGTGACGCAATTCTCACCTTCGGAAAGCAGACCTAGCAAGGCTCGTACCCGTCGGGCCTCGCGGGTGGCGAACCCCTGGCCACCCGAGAACGGTATTCCGAAGGCTCGGAACTCCTGGGAGAGCGCCAGGCGGTAGCCCGCGAGATCCCGCGCCACGAAACCGATGCGCTCGGGCACCGCCCCTGCATCGAGCAAGACCCGCACGCGCTCGGCGGCGGCGCGCACTTCTGCCCTGGCGCCCTGAGCCCGCTGAATCACGAATCGAACCGGCTCGAATCCGGGATCGCCCTCGGATAATTCTGGTTCCAGTCCGGGATCGCCCTCGAGTAATTCCGGTTCCCCGAGACGCTCTCGCAGGCGCTCTGTGAAGCGGTGCCCGGGAGCCTGCTTGTCGGGAAAGGCTGGATCGGTGGGCATCGGAAGCCAGACCTGGGCGCCTTGGATGCGCACCAGCGCCGCGATCAGATCACTCGCTACCCCGGTTGCGTCCGCCACGCCGTGAATGAAGACCGCGCTGGAGGGAAGCGCCTCGGGGCCTTCCCTTTCGAGCCTTTCGCTTGCTTCGAGAAACACGGTCGATCGGGGCATCAGCCCGCCATTTTCACAAGCGATCAGCACTCGGCTTGCGACGCGTACCAGGGCCTCGGCTCGGGCCCCGACGCGGCCAGTCGCAACCCCTGCCAGGCGTTCGCAAACCCCCTGCTCGTGAGGACGCAGGAAAGCAGCATCGAGCAGGTCGCGCACGACCCCGAGCAGCGCACCTTCGCCCCCGGACGGCTCGCCCGATCCACCCCAGCCGCTCGATTCGTGCAATTCGCCGAGCAGGTCCGGCTCCTCGGCTGCGGCTCTTCGCACGAGCACCGGGAGCAGGAGATCACCATCCGCAGCCGGGGGCTCGGGCCGGTCCTGCTGCACCAGCTGCTGGGCGATCGCTGCCAGGGTCTGGATTTCCACCCCTAGAAGGGCCGGCCGCTCGCGAACGAGTCGGGCAGAGAAGTGCTGGCGCAGGCTTGCGGAGGGCACGATCACGCGGACCGGACGCAGCAGGCCTCCGGGGTTGCGAACAGCGGCATCGGCCAGGCCGACCACCGCAGCCACGAGTCGATCCTCGGCCGCACGGGCTCCGCGCGCCGCGACGACCGGGGCCTCGAAACCGATCTTCCCGCCCAATCGAACCCCCACGATGCCTGCAGGCTACCGCGGAGCCGTGACCGATGCGGTCACGGCTCCGAAGCTGACGCTACCTACCCGCTCACCCGAATCTCGATGGCGGTCCGATCTGCATGACGGCCGGTAATTCGCGACGCGAAGAGCGCGATCTGCATCTGCAGCCCGTATTTGCGGACCACCGCATCGAGCCCGATGTCCCGCTCATTCGGGGTATCGAGCATGCGGGCCTGGGCCTCCGACCAATCGCCGGTGACCCGGCCCGAAGCCGTGCAGGGCGCCAGACACACCCGCGAATCATTGCGGATGCGTTTCACCTTCCCCGACGTCCGATTCGTGTAGACGTAGAGGACGTCTCCAGTCGGACTCGGCGCGATCCAGACCGGTGTCCGCACCTCAGCGCCGGACTTCCGGAAAGTCGCCAGGCTCACGTAGCTCTCATCGCCGAGCGTTGTCATGGCATCTCCTTGCTCCGTGAGGTTGAATGTTCGCACAGCTCCCTCGGCTAGTCTGGTCCCATGGCGCAACCGCGCATCGGCATCTCCCTTTGTCTCGACACGGCGGATCGCATCCGGCCGGGTCGGCGCTATCACTACATCGACGAAGCCTATGCGACGGCCGTGGCCGAGGCGGGCGGCACGCCGTGTTACCTGCCCTCGCCGAGTTCGCCGGACGCGGCTCTCGAGGGAATCGACGGCCTGCTGCTTCCGGGCGGTGACGACTTCCCGCCCCCCGTTCCGTATCCGCCCACGGCCCCCTTCACCCTGGTCCCTGCCGAGCAACGGACCTTCGATACGGCGCTCCTGGCATCTGCGCGAGCCCGCGGACTACCCGTATTCGGCATCTGCTACGGGATGCAGTTGCTTGCCCTCGAAGCGGGAGGCAGCCTGCTCTACCACATTCCCCACGACCGCCCGGATGCGGAAGCCCACCAACTCGACGAGCAAGATGGCCGCCACGGATTGAGCGTCGAGGCTGGCACCAGGCTCGAGCGGTGGCTGGGAGATGCGCCGACCCGGGTCAACAGCCTGCACCATCAAGCCGTTGCGGAACCCGGGGAGGGTCTCCGGGTCGCGGCCCGCGCCCCGGATGGGATCATCGAGGCGATCGAGGCGGCAGGTCCGGAGTTCCGACTCGGGGTGCAGTGGCATCCGGAAAAGCTCCCTGGGCCGGGTCGGATCCGGTTGTTCCGCGGCTTCGTCGAGGCCTGCCGAAGAAGTTGAGGCCTGGGCCCGAACCGAGAGGATCGGGCAACCAGCGCCAATCCCAGAGGCCGACGCGCACCCGATGCCAAGTGGCCGCCCCGGGGACCGAGGCTTCAAGCGCTTCGCGAATGGACAGACCCCGAGCATGCGCGCGAGTATCCCGGGGCGGGTGGGTGTGGGCGCGGGCCACTTCCTCCGGCGCCACCAACTCGCGCACGCGGGCGCGCCGCCGTAGCCGGCCATGACCTCCGCGCGGCCCGAGATCGTGGTAGCGAAGGTCGGTGCGCAGTAACCGGAAGGCCAGCTTGCGAAGCCTCTCCTCCTCTGGCTCGCTGGCACCAGACGAGATGAGCCGCTCTCCGACGGCTGCGATCCGGGTCCAATCGTCTGGGGAGGCGCATTCAAGGCGCAACAGTCTGCGTTTGGCGATCCAGTCGACCCGATCTGCCAGTGCCTCCGGGTCGCGTTCCCACAGGTCGAGTGTTTCCTTCCAGAGAGTCAGCACCCGCGCTTTCCAGCCACCAGCGGTCCCTGGCAGACGCTCGCGCACGCACTGCAGCACCTGCCGCTGGATCTCGAGCGCGCTGGCAGTCGTTCCATCGCGGAGCACGAGCCGGGCCTCTGGGTCGCGACTCACCGCGCGGAGGCTTCCCACTGGGTCGTCCAGCACCGGCCAGGGCGCATCGGGATGGGCTTCGATGGCCTCGAGCACGAGAGCGGTACTGCCGACCCGCAAGACACTCGCATGATCACATTGCGTGGCGTCGGCCAGCATCAGGTGCAACCGCCGGAACCGCCCAAAGAAACTCCAGGGACGGAAGAACAGATCTCGCAGTTCGACCAGCGGTCTGCGTTCGCCGTGGGTGAAGATATGGGTTGGTACGCGGATGAAGTCTGCGCGTTGGCTGCACTGCAGGAGACTCTCATCCTCGAAGACGAGCCGGCCGGCTCCACAATAGAGTGTACGTGTCACGAGATGGGCCATGACTCCGCGGATCGCGGCGCGGAAGAAGAAACTGCGCGCAAATACAGCGTGCAGGTGCATGAATGGCCGTATTGGCCAATCCACCCACGCGAGTTGCCGGGCCAGGGCACCTGGATCCGACTGGAGCCGGGCAGCGACCCGGATCGGCACGGATGAGAGCCGATGGGCGGCACGCTGCCATCCCTGCGCCAGCTCGGGCCAGTGCCGCCTCAATGCAAATGCAAGCAAGCGGATCGCGCTCGCCAGCGCAGGCAGCAATAGCAGGAGCAGCAGCGGAGCTGCCAACACCAGCAGACTCACAGCCACGAGCCAGAGCAACGGGGGCAGGGTCGCCAGCCACAGGAGCGCCCAGAGGGGAGCCAACGCCAGTCGCCGGCCCAGGGGCAGGGGATCGTCGATCCAATAGCTCTCGTGGGAGCCAAAGGTATGACCGTGAGCATCGACGTTGCTCTTGAAGATCCGCACCTCGCCGCGCCAGCCACGCACCCGAAGCTCGCGGTTCACGTCGAGGCGAAGCTCTTCGGCCAGTTCGTCCTTGGCACGCTCGTGGGCGAGCAGACTGAAGGGATCCCGGCACTCGGGGCTGGCAATCTCGAGCAGTCCGTGCTCGAACGCATGAGGTGTCGCTTCGTAGTGGAAGGACATTCCGTTGGCCAGGAAGCGACCCGGCTTCGCCCGCAGGAGCGACAGCGATCGAGGCACGCTCGGAACCCTGGAGGCCAGGTGCCGTTCGAACAGCGGATACAGCGACAGGTTCGTGGGCGGCTTCTCCTCGCCGCGAGCGGGGAAATAGACGACCGCATACTCCGTCTCGATTCCGAAAACCCGTTCGCGCATCGGCGGGTGATCGTAGCTCGCGGCGCGCACTTCTCATGCCGGGTCGCAGCCGTGCCGCTATTCCTCGGAAAAGTCGAAGGCCTCGGAATCGAAGAGCTCCGCCGCGGCGCTGGAATCGTCTCCATGGCTACCCGGCAGGCCGAGATCCACCTCCAGCTCTGCATCGACCAGAGCCTCGTCGTCCTTCGTGAAATCGATGTCGGCGACCTCGAAGAGATCGAGATCCTGGTCATCGATCGCCGCAGTCGAAGCAGGGGACGAAACCGACGGCCCCGATCGGGCAGAAACGTCCGATACCGGCGTCTGGGCCGAAGCGTTGGCTGCAGCAGGCTGCTGCAGCCGGCGCTGGGTCAGTGCGACTTTTCCGATCGGTTGCGGGCCGCCTCCGGAAGAGGTCCCAGGCTCGAGCCGTGCGGCTGCGCGCACTGCGAGCTCCGGATCGATGCGACGAGCGACCCCAGCGATGCGACGAACGACATCCGTGTCACAGCGAGGAAGGAGTTCGGCCAGCATGGTGCTGGCCGGCGTCTGCTGGCCCGTCGCGGCCAACCAACCCGCGAGCCGCAGCGTCACGTCCGCATCGCCTCCCGAAACCTTCAGCCCGGCCTTCGTCAGCTTGGACCATTCACGGAGCGCGGCGGCTCGATCGACCTTGGCCACCGCTGTCCAGAGCCGGCCGAAGGAGTGTGCAGCAGGGGCTTCGGGAGTCCGGATGTGCTCTGGGGCATCGCTCGGGGAGTCTTCGGGTTCGGCGTTGGCGAGATTCCGGGCCGTGTTGCGGGCCAGCATCCATGCATCCGCCCCACACAGCCGCATCAGACCTGCGACCAGCACGCCGTATCCGAAACCGCCGACATGGGCCCAGTAGGCCACGCCATCGCTCGCTCCGGCCACGTCCATCAGCCGTGCCGAAGCCAGCTCGCCGACGAACCAGAGGGGCAGCAGCAGCCAGGCCGGAGCCGCGAACGTCCCCCAGAAGAAGCCCAGCCAATAGGCGAACTTGATCCGAACCGTCGCGAACAACACGAGGAACCCACCCATCGCCCCGGCGATGGCGCCCGAAGCGCCGATCAACGGGCCGGTCATCTCCGGGCTCTGGTATGCAAACACCAGCCCCGCCGTCACGCCGGCTCCGAGATAGAAGAGCAGGTAGACCGAGCGGCCCCACCGATCCTCGATGAATGGCCCCGTCAGGAACAGGAAGAGAAGATTGGCGAGCAGGTGGGCCCAGCCCGCGTGCAGAAACATATGGCCCAACGCGCCTTGCCATCGGAGCGCCGTCGGCACCAGGCCGAAGCGATACCAGACGTGGCGCTCGAGCGCGGCATCCGCCCGGGAGGTGAGTTCGTCCAGCTCATGCTGCTCCGCCTCGACCGCAGAGGCCGGGATCGGCACGCGACCCGCAGCCAGATCGGCACGGAACTCCTCGCGTGCCTCCACACCATCATCACCAAAGTGGCTGGCCAGCAGTCTGCCCGGCTCCAGGTACGGATGGCTCTGCCAGAAGGCATGCGCATCGCCGATCGCCTTCTCGAACTGCTGAACCGCAGGGTCGTTCTGGCTGGCGACCAGCACCACCACACAGATCGCGATCAGCGCGAGCGTGATCCACGGACGCCGGCGCAGCTCGGTCGATTCATGACTCCAGGGCAGCAACATGCCGGCTTTGGATCGGCGAACCCTGGGTCGATCTGAAGACTGGAGGGGATGGGGGCACCTCCCCCCGGGCGTGGTTCAGACGACGACCCCGGCCGGATCCCGGCTAGGGCTTGCGGACCCAGCCGTCGTCAGCACCCTGCACGTAGTTCCCGGACTTGGCCTCGCGGATCAAGCGCTCGGCGGCTGAAGCTGCCACCTGCTCCACGGTGGCCCCGGACTTGTCGGCCACCTTCCGATACTGCGCTCGCCGAGCGGTATTCACCCGCTTGACCAGGGCCGCCTGCTCTTCGGTCGGGTTCTCGACGACCAGCCCGATATAGCCGTTGCGCCGTTCGCCCACGACCCCGGCATCCCGGGCCGCGTCGAGTTCACCGGCGCTCGAGGCCGTGGCCGCCAGCAGGAACATGGAGCATGCCATCGCGAGCACCCAGACTGTGGGCTGCCATCCGGAATTTCGTCGTCGTTCGTTCGAAATGATCATCATCAGAAAATATCCTGTTCGTCTTCGAATACCTGATCGAGCTCTTTGTCCACTTTGACGCGGACCTCATGCTCGATCTTCACATTCATGTTGATCACGATCGGCTTGTCCGGAGCTTGCACCTGCACAGTCGGCGTGCAGCCGAAACTCCCGCACGCAATCAGAGCGGGCATGGCGAGCAGCGCAGGCTTGAGAAGCCGGGTCATCGCGAATCCTCCTGGGCGGCCTGGAACGCATCGAGGCGCTCCTGCACCGTCTCTGGCAAACGATAGGCGGAAAGGCCCGTTCGCACGAGATCGGCCAAATGTGCTTCCAGATTGAGATTGAATTCGACGGCCCGACCGCCCTCGAAATTCGGATTGCTCCCCTTCAAATGGACCATCAGATCGAGTTCACCGCGGGTATCCCCGTCCAGATCCATCGAGAGCGCCTCAAAGTGGAAGTCCTCGAGGACGTCGAAGACCATCCCGAGTTCCTCCCGCTGGCCGGCCGCCGCGCCCAGCACGGCCCCTGGAGCCAGGCGGATGCGTCCGGGACCCGCAGCCGCGAGGCGCCCGCCTTCGATCCGGATCTGGTCACCGTGCTGGAAGATCGGCACGAGGCCCGCGAGCTGCCCACTCCCCGAAAGCCCCTCCATCTGCACCTGCTCCAGCAGCGTACCGAGATCGAGCTCGTCCGCGTGCAGTGTGACCTGATTGGAGTCAGAATCGGGCTGCCAGGCCCCG
>JAAELW010000378.1 GCA_024226235.1 bacterium | reverse complement strand
GGCGCCATCGGGCACTTCCTTGAACGGATCGTGTGGCGAAGGGAACCAGACCACGGCAAACATCGGCTGGCTCGATTTGGCGTGCTCCTCCAGAAAGGCGATGGCGTCGTCGACCAGCAGCACCGAGCCCTTCCCCTCGCGGTGCTCGACGGTTCCGTTGCGGCTCAGATACGGGTCGTTGTCGAAGAAGTTGAGACCGATGACCCACTCGTCAAAGCCGGCGGCACCCGGGTTGGCCGGGGAATCGGGCTGGCCAGATCCGAGATGGTACTTGCCGAACATTCCCGTGACGTAGCCGGCGCGCTTGAGGGCTTCGGCGAGCGTATCTTCGTGCGGGCGCAGGTAGCGGCCGTGATCGAGGACGTTGCTGCGGATCGGGTGACGGCCGGTGAAGACGCTGGCCCGGGTGGGAGAGCAGACCGGCGCCGCAGCGTAGAAGCGGTCGAACACGAAGCCCTCGCGGGCCATAGCGTCCATCGCCGGCGTCTTGACGAAAGGGTGGCCGTTGTAGCCGGTGTCACCCCAGCCCTGGTCGTCGGCCATGACCAGGATGATGTGGGGCGGCGCCGTGGTGACCTGGCAGGCGCCGGGGATGACCAAGAGGAGCAGAGCGAGGAGTTGACGCACCAGGTGGCCACTGGGAAAGGCGAGTGTCATGTGGGCAAGAGGATAGGTGGTTTGGTTCCGGTAGTCGGCACGGGTCTATGGAAAGAGGAGAGTGGCGGCGACTCGATCACGGTGCTGGAGATCTCCGACCCGGTTGCTTCTGGTCGCGATCCTGTGGTCGCAGGGCACGCCCGGCATCCTCGATTGCTCGAGTGGCCGCGTTCGGTCCGTCGAGGTTCCCTGGCCGACCGTCAGCCGCGCAGGATCCAGCGCAGCAGATCGCGGAGTGGCGGCCGCGCCCCCTGGGTGAGCAAGCCGATGCGGAAGATCCGGCCGGCGGCCCAGACCACAAACATCGTGCACATGGCGATGCCGACGAGACCGACGATGGGCTGCCACATGGGCACACCCCCGGGCGAGGCCTGGCGCAGCAGCATGAGGGTGGGTGTGAAGGTCGGGAACAGCGACATTGCGACCGAGAAAGTGCTGCCGGGCTCCTTGAGCACCGGCATCATCACGAACATGGGCAGGATCATCGGCAGCATGGCCGGGAAGGTGAGGGATGCCAGTTCCTTGCTGTCGTTGCAGGCAGCTCCGACGGCCATGTTCATCGATCCCATCATGAAGATCCCCGCGATCATGTAGACGACGAACCAGGGCAGCAGGTGGAAGGGAACGTGCTCGGTCCAGCCCATGATGAGGCAGGCGATGATGCCGCCGATGATGTAGACCCCAGACATGGTGATCGACACGCCGAGGTTGCCGAGGAGCTTGCCGAACATGAGTTCGCCGGGCCGCACCGAGCTCAGCATGACCTCGGCGATGCGCAGCGTCTTCTCCTCGAGCACCGAATTGAGCAGGGGTATCGCCGCCGTGAGCATCATGAGGAGCAACAGCATCGTCAGGCCGACCGGCAGCAGGATCGCGAGTTCGCGGTTGGCGCGTGCTGGGGGGCCGACCTGGCCGGTGGTCTCGTCGATGGATACCAGGCCCCTTCGCTCGATGCTCAACCAGCGGAGGACCTGATCGACGGCTTCGGGCTCGAGACCCTGGCGCAGGCCGCGCTTCTTCATCAGCGGCCAGTTGATCGGGCTGTTGCGCTCGAGCCAGCGGAGTACCTCGTCTTCGAGGGTGCTGCGCGAATAGTACGTGACCTTCGCGCCCTCGCGCTTCGCGTTCGGGGTGAGAGCGTTGGGCCCGATCTCGAGAAAGGCGTGGAGGCTCTTGGCCCGGATCCGGTTCGAGAGTTCGAGGCGTTGGACTGCCAGGTCCTCGGCGGGCTCGACTCTCTCGATCATGAACGCCGGCCGGATCTTCTTTCCCGTGTCCGGGTCGCGAACCATCCTCGAGTTGCGCTCGGTGGCCCGCTTCTCGACTGCTTCGACGACGACGGTAGAGTGATCGATGATCGCCAACCGCTTGTCGGTCAGGTCCACCTGATCCTTGAGCAGCCAGAAGGCGAGACCGCTGCCACACATCAAGATCGGCGCCACCACGATGCCGATGAAGAAGGCCTTGGTCTTGACGGCCTCGAGGTACTCGCGCAAGGCGATGCGGATGACCTTACGCACGACTGGTCTCCTCAGCCGGCAGGCCGGCGATGCGCACGAAGATGTCGTGCAGGCTGGGTCTCATGAGTTCGAAATGCCGCACGCGCCCGCGCGCCATGATCGCGGCGAGGATGTCCTGCGAATCGCAACCCTGGGAGACCCTGAGTTCTTGCATCCGTCCCTGGTCGATGACCTGCTCGATGCCTTGGAGATCGTGCAGAGCCGAGGAGTCGCCGTCGATCCGCACCCGGATCGAGTCGCTGCCATACTCGTCCTGAATCGAATTCAGTGTGCCATCGAGGACCTTCCTGCCCGCAGAGATCATGAAGATGTAGTCGCACATCTTCTCGGCGGTGGCCATGTCGTGGGTGCTGAAGATCACCGTCGTGCCCTGCTCGCGCAGTTCGAGGACTGCGTCGCGGATCAGGTCGGTATTGACCGGGTCGAGGCCCGTGAATGGCTCGTCGAGGATCAGCAGGTCTGGCTTGGAGACGACTGTGGCGATGAACTGCACCTTCTGGCTCATGCCCTTGCTGAGCTTCTCGACCCTGGTGTCGGCCCATTTGCCAAGGTCGAAGCGCTCGATCCAGCGGTCGACGTCGGCGTCGAGATCCGCGGTGGTCTTGAGCCCGCCAAGGAAGCACAGCAGTGTGCGTACTTTCATCTTACGGTAGAGGCCGCGTTCCTCGGGTAGGTAGCCGATGCGGTCGGCGCAGGCCTGG
>JAAELW010000377.1 GCA_024226235.1 bacterium | reverse complement strand
TCCCTGGAGGACGGCCCGGGGATCCGTTCCGTGATCTTCTTCAAGGGCTGCGCGCTGGACTGCCTCTGGTGCCAGAACCCGGAAGGCAAGGAGACCTCCCAAGAGCTGTGGTGGGAGCCGGAACGCTGCGTGCGGGACGGTAGCTGCATGGAAACCTGTCCCAAGGCTGCGATCTCGCCCGTTTCGAGTCCGAGGTGTTGCCGTGGCTCGATTCAATCTACTTCGACCTCAAGCTCATGGACCCGGCACTCCACAGTCGCTACTGCGGCACGAGCAACGAGACCATCCTGGAGAACTTCGTCGCGCTGCTAGAGCGATCCCGCTCCGTGGGTTTCGAAATCCTGCCTGGCACTCCGCTGATCCCTGGCGTCACGGACACGGAGACCAACCTCCACGCGATTGCCGACTTCCTGCGTGGGCACGGCGTGAAGCAAGCCGCATTATTGCCCAACAACCCGCTCTGGCTGGAGAAGGGGATCCACCTGGGCCAGCCGCAGACCGACACACTCGAGAGGCGACTCGGAAGCTTCTACGAACCCGAGCGTCTAGAGGAATGCAAGGCGCTGTTTTCCGACTACGGGATTTGTTGCGATGGGTTCTAGAGCTCGAGCAGCTGTTTGCCGAAGTTCGCACCGCTGTAGAGTCGCAAGAGCGTATGGGGTGCGTTCTCGAAGCCCTTCTGGACGTCGGCCTTGTCGGTGAGCCAGGCGCATTTCTCGGGTCAGCCGGCGATCCCGATTGCGCGGCATCCCTTGATCTTCGCGATCTGACCCACCACCGAGCCGGTTGCAGCGCCGCCGCCAGGACCATCCGGCCCGGTGCAGGTGACGGGGGCCGGAAGTGGAATGATCGTGGGTGGTGTCTTCATGGGTACGGCCGCGGAGTGGATCAGCAGAGTCGAGCCGGGAGCGGTGGATGCCCTCGAGGTCGTCTCCACGAGTCGGCATCGGGGCCCCCCGGCCCCTGACTCGAGAGCTGAATGCACTGACGTGACCCAGCGCCCGTCGCGGGGCTCACCGCACGATCGTGTCCTAACAACCATACTCTGGCGTCGAGCCAGAACGCGTTAGAACGCCCTATTCCCATCAGGGGCCCAGGCTCGGATCACTCGTAAGGGCACCTACAACTGACATGGAGCGACCGGCATTGGTGGCCAAGACAGACTGGCAACCGGCAGGCGGACTCCGATTGGTCTGGGTTTTCGAGACGCAGTTCTTGCGGGTAGAACCCCCTTACGTTCCAGGCTGCGCCATCTCCTTCTTGGCCTCCCCGATGCGGGTTTCATAGAGGAATTGGAGCAGGGGCGAGCGATGCGGGGTCTTGGTCGAAGCAAGCCAGAGGCGCCGCAAGTGGCGCATTTCCTCCGGATCGTCGAAATCCTCGAAGGCCTCGCGGGAATGGAGCGTCACGAGATTGCTGATGAACGACATGTCACCGGGTTGCTGCTCCAGGTCGATCCTGAATTCGTCGTCCCAACAGAGCGATTCGAAGCACTCGAGCGCCTCGCGTTGGCGCTGGGTCAGCTTGGGGACCTCGTCGAAGCGCTGGGCGCTCTCGATGTACTCGCCGAGGTAGAAACTGCTGACGTGCCCTTCGTGACGCGTGAAGATCGGCATCGTGTAGTAGGGCTTGGCACCGCGCGCCTGGTCACCGCGCCAATCAACGCAGAAAGGCTCATACAGGCACTGCAACAGATCCGGGGCTGTCTGGACCATTTCGTCATGGACCGCCATCGAGCTGACGAAGTGGTTTCCCCCACCGCTCCTGGAAACCCGCAGGCACAGCAACGCCACGATGTCCGCGCCGTCGGTGTGGAACCCGAGCTTCTCGTTGGTCTGGTAGTAGCGGACGTTCGCGTCGTCGGGCTTCTTGCCCGTATCGCAGATGTTGCCGAGCAGGTCACCGTTGAGGTTCTGCGGCCAGGGGCTCCCCACGTGGGTGCCCACTCCCCAGAAGATCGTGCTGGCATCCTCCTTGGAGTAGTTGCGGACCGGTAGACCTCGGATCAGGAAGAGCCCGCGACCTCGGCTGACCTCGTCGTTGGCCCAGTCCAGGAGTTGGCCGAGGGTTGGAAGCGGGAAGTCGTCCCGGGTCACCTGCGTGCCGGAGAGTCCCTTGCTCTTGGCATGCGCCAGCCCGGCATCCAGCTCATCGATCTCGGCAGGCGTCAGCTCATGGATCCAGTCCTTCGTCGCTTCCAGCATGCTCTGCGCTCGCCAACACGCACGGGATCGAATCGGGGAAACGTTCGTTCGGGCCATTTGTGTCTACTCCGTCTTGACCGCGGAGCGCGTCTCCGCAGTTGCGCCAGGATAGACTGACAAACCCACTTGTTCAAGTGGTTTTTTGGATTGTGATCGCTGCTTCGGACAGGCATTCTACGGCTCGTGGCCAAGCAGAAGAAACTCGACGGCGGGCGCGCTCCCAGACGCAATCTGTCTTCCGCGCGAACCCGGAAGGGCGAGCGCACTCTCGGAGCGATTCTCGACGCGGCGGTAGAGATCGTCTCGGGGCACGGGTTCGCGGCCCTCTCCCAGGAGGCCGTGGCCAAGCGGGCCGGGATTTCCCAGAGCACGCTTCGGCACTATTTCCCGACGAAGGACGAATTGGTGGCGGCGTGTTTCCACCGATCGTTGGCGGAGATGGGTGAGTCGATCTCCACGATCCTGGACGCCCCCCGAGCCGACCCCGCAGCGCAGCTCGAAGAAAGCATCGCATTGCACCTGGGCTTCATCATGCAGGGGGCCGACGGGTACTTCTTCGAGAGCCTCGCGTACTGGGCACGGAATCCGGAGCAACGTGCTCTACGCGACGAGTGGTACCAGTGGCTGCATCGATCCTACGCGGCCATCGTCCAGCAGGCGCGACCCGATTGCTCACCTGCGGCATGCAGGGGAAAGTCCTATCAGCTACTGACGCTCACACTCGGAGCATGGATCACGTTGAGTACCTCTCGGCCCAACCTGCTTCGCAAGCAGGCGGCGGGGCTGAAGGAGACCCTGCTAGAAGCGGCGAGGGCCATCGTGCTGGACGACGCGAACACCACTTCGTGACGTCAGTCGCCCGCGATCGTCGATGTGTACAGGGCCGGGAAGCCCATTCAGCCACGGGATTCTCTCGGCGCACAGGGAAGCACACAGATCGGACCGCCCGAGCAGAGGCACTGCAGGCAGCTCTTCGCGAAGCAAGCGGCTCGATTGTCTCGGCCATGAACTCGCAGAGCGGAATCGCGAGTAGTCCAACCAGGTCTTCCGCGGCAATTCCGATTTGCGTATCCGCGGCACTTGCTTCGGAGTGTTCCTCGCCGACGTACCAGTGCGTCCAACCCGACACGCGTGGTACCTTCATCCATGACCGGCTCCTTCTCATCGAGCGGATAGGCGAGACAAGACCTGCCTCCACATCCGGTGCAAGGAGTCGTGACAACGTGCCCGAAGGATGAGGGGCTGGCTCCGCATGGGACGGAATCTGAGATGATCTATCGCTTTTTCGACTTCGAGCTCGACGAGGAGAAGTTCGAGATCCGTCGGGGCGAGGATCCGGTACT
Source organism: bacterium (assembly GCA_024226235.1). Lineage (GTDB taxonomy): Bacteria > Myxococcota_A > UBA9160 > UBA9160 > UBA6930. The sequence continues at coordinate 32 of JAAELW010000377.1, read as the reverse complement.
CACTCAGCGCAAGGCTTTCGATTTCGTGCACC
>JAAELW010000376.1 GCA_024226235.1 bacterium | reverse complement strand
TCCCGGGCTGCCGCGTCTCCGGCGACGTGACGCTGGGAGAGGACGTCCTGCTCGGCGCGGGTACGGTCATCCGAAACGGGGTGACGATCGCACGGGGGGTGGTGACGGGAGCTTCGAGCTGCGTGGTGAAGGACATCCTGGAGCCAGACATTACGGTGGCGGGTGTGCCCGCAAAGAAACTGGCGAGGTGAGGCACGGGTCTCGCTTCCTGGCCCTTGTGAGGGCCACGGTCGCGGGCGTCCTGGTTGCCTGCGGAGTCGAGCCATCGCTTCCGGCTGATGACGCTCGTTCGGGTGAGGGGGTCGAGGCGGGTGACTCAGTCACGGCCTTTTCATCGCTCTACAGTCACTCGGAGCGGCGCTACCGGGTGACTGTCGGAGCCACTCCGGCGGGCGGAGGCGGCGAGCAGGGAATGTTGGAGGCCCGGGTTCGTCCAACGGAGCAGTGGAAGCTGAGCTTGGACTTTCCGTACCGGCTCGACCTGAGGTTCGAAGAGAGGGAGTCTTCCTCGTGGACGCCCGAGGCAATCGACGAGCATCTCGTGCGCTTTGAGGCGCCTCTGGACCGCGCCACAGATCGCCCAGGGCGAGTCTCGGGGAAGATCGTCTTCGGGATCTGCCGCGGGGAGATCTGTCAGCGCATCGAGCATCCGTTCGAGGGTGTGGCGGGAGTGCAAGGTCCGCTTGAGGGATCCCCCGAACGATAAGTGACCCACTGGCGGAAGAGCCAGTAGGAATAAGAAGCCCCGTTTTCGGCTGTGTCCGATAACTCCCTATCGCCGAATCACGCGTCTCTCTGCATCGGGCTACCCGCCTCCGCTTGGGCTAGGCTGAGCTCGGTTCGTTATGCGATCGGAGCGAAATAGGCGTTCAGCCCGGGGCCTCGCGTGCTTGGTCGTCTCGGCCATGGTCGCGGTCGGGTGCGGCGAGCCCGCCCGCTCGCGACCACCGGATCTCCTGTTGGTGGTGCTCGACACGGTTCGGGCGGATTCCGTCTCTGCGATGGCGCCCGCGAGCGGGACCACGCCCGAACTCGCCGAACTCGCCGCCGAGGGGCTCCTCTACCGTCAGGCGTTTGCTGGCGGCTCATGGACTCTCCCCTCTCACGCGAATCTCTTTACGGGGCTTGCGGTCGAAAAGCACCGCGTGGGGATTGGGGGGCGTGTCGTCGCTCCGGGCGCTCTGCTCATGCTGGCCGAGCGCCTGGCCGAGCAGGGCTACGAGACCGTCGGGTTTTCCGAGAACCCCCTGATAGGGCCGCTCTTCGGCTTCGATCAGGGTTTCGAGCGTTTTGAAGCGGCGACCTCCGATCGCACGGACGAGTTCGGAGTCCTCGAGCGCGTGCGCGGCTGGCTCGCCGATCGTGACGCGAAGCGACCCATGTTCCTGTTCGTGAATCTCTTCGACGCGCACCTTCCCTACCGGGTCCGCCCGGCGGCGCTCCCTGCGGGCGTCGGCGAGGCGGAAGCGCGGGCAGTGAAGCAGTCACCGTTCCGGATCTGTGGACGACTCCCCCCCCCCCGCCCAACTGGCGATCCTCCGCGCTCTCTACCGGGGGGAGGTCGCGGCCGCCGACGCCAAGTTCGCGGCGATCCGCGCGATGCTGCCTGGAGGCGATCGCCTAATCACCATCGTCACCTCCGACCACGGTGAGCACCTGGGCGAGCGGCGCCTGCTCGACCACCAGTTCAGCGTGGACCAGGTGCTGCTCCACGTGCCACTGGTCGTGCACGGGCTCCCGGGTGTGGTGCCGACCGCGATCGACGCTCCCGTCGAGCTCGGTGACATCGTTCCCTCGGTGCTGACCTGGATCGGCGCGCCGCGAGATCCGGAACTTCCCGGACGGCCGTTGCCGCTGACAGCGGAATCCGGGTCGAGCGAGCGGGAGTTGGTAGTCGCCTACAGCGATGCCCACCGCGCCGACTGGCCCGCCGAAGCCGGCGGTGCCCTGTTCGCCACCATCCCCCGGGTCATGCGGGGTGACTGCGGCCGCAACGATCGGGTCTACGGAGAGATGCTGAGCTTCGTGCGGTATCCGTTCAAGCTGATCCGTCATCAGCGATACCCGAGCGCCCTGTACGACCTGAGCTGGGATCCCGGTGAGCGATCCGACCTCGCGCAGATGCAGCCGGAGCGGAGGCGGGAACTCGAGACGGTGGCCGATGCGTACCTGAAACGCGCGCGGCTGTGGCCTGAAGATCCCGTCGAACCGCCTCCGATTACGCCCGAGGCGGAGGCGATGCTCCGTTCTCTCGGCTACCTGGAGCCAGAACTCGAGGCCGAGCCGCTGCCGCGCGAAGAGACGTCCCCTCCATGAGCCCGGCCGCAGCTCGCGAGTTCCGGTGAGAGAACGTGAACCATCGGGTCGAGCTGGGAAGCGAGGGTGAGAAGAGGGCCGGTCGTCGGCGTTTGGTGCTGTTGGGGTCTGCGCTCGTCCTCGTGGTCCTCGCGCTCTTCGCCGCCCGGATCGCGGAGCGGCCCCGAGGACCCGTGCTTGTTCACGGTCTCCGAATGGGACCCAGGGCTTTGCGATCTACCGACTCCAGGTGAAGGCCGGCAGGTAGCTGCTTACTGCCTGTCGGCCTTCGCACTTCTACCACGGGTTTGTCACAAGAGCGGTCTTTGAGGTCCGAGAAGCCCCAGGGCTGACCAATCCGTGGCGAATCTGTGGCTACGGCGAGCGTAGGCGGAGCCGGCCTCAGAATCATCGAGTTGGGATCGTTCCTCCTCGGAGGGCCGGGGGATGCAGCGTATTAGACGGGCGTTAGTGAGCGTGTCCCTGCTCATCGTGGGTCACCGACTTCCACTGGATCGGCTCGGGAATATGGGCCACCGCTTCGCGGGCTCCCTCGACGATCTCGTAGGTGTGATCTGCTTCCAGCCCTTCGAAGCGTTGGACCTCCCCCGTCGCCGGCCAGACGACCTCAATGGCCTCGACCCGCGTGGCGGCGCCGAGGCCGATCTCCTGGCGGATCGGCCCGCTGCCGAAACTCCCGACGCTGCCGACGTGGCGATGGATCGAGCGCGGACCCTCCGGGCCTCGGAGGTCGACCCGGATTCGCGCGCCGAAACCCGATGGGTGGGAACGAACCCCCCGCAGCCGGATCTTGATCCAGTGGTGACCGAAGCCCGGGTTCTCGAAGAGCGCATTGCGGAAGCCGTCGTCGCGGAAGAAGCCGCCGACCTGCTGGAACACGTCCTGGTCTCCATCGTCGTCCAGATCCGCGAATACGGTTCCGTGTCCCTTCTGGAGGTGGCCGAAGCCGCCGGCATAGGTGACGTCCAGGAACCGCTTGCCCCCGTCGTTGTGGTACATCACGTTCGGGATCAGCCCTTCGTAGCCCGGGTACCCCGTTCCAAGGTAGAAGTCCAGGTAGCCGTCGTTGTCCAGGTCTCCGAAGCCGGCTCCCATCGGGAGCGTCGCGAGATCGAGGCCGGCGTCCCTCGAGACGTCCCGGAATCCACCCCGACCGTCTCCGCGATACAGCCGCGGCGTCTCACCTGGGCTGGGATCGCCCAGGTAGCTCGCAGCCACCTCCCATAGCGATGGCACTTCCAGGTTGCCGCCTTCGGGCGCATAGGGATTCACGAGCAGGTCGAGGGCCCCGTCGTTGTCGTAGTCCCAGAACCAGGTAGCGAAGCTCTGGATCGGTTCGGCGACGCCCAGTTCCTCGGCCACGTCGCGGAAGGTTCCGTCCCCATCGTTGCGGTAGAGGCGATTTGGGCTGCCCAGGTTTGAGACGTAGAGATCCCGGTCACCATCGCCGTCGTAGTCGCCCCAGGCGACGCCCTTGGCGTACCGCTGGTTCTCGACGCCGGCCTCGCCAGCGACGTCGACGAACCGGCCGTCCCCCTCGTTGCGGAAGAGCTGGCTCGGGAAGGGCTCGCCCGCCCTCCGGTCGTGGGCCTCGTTGCCGACGTAGAGATCGAGATCGCCGTCGTTGTCGTAGTCGGCGAAGGCGGCCGAGCCGGTCGGATAGTCCACCGCTGTGAGCCCAGCCTCGTGGGTGACGTCGACGAATCGGCCGGTCCCGTCGTTCTGGAGCAGTGAGTTGGGGAGCCGTCCGGCGTCCTTCAGCCAGGCTCCGCGTAGGACCAGCACGTCGAAGTCGCCATCTCCGTCGTAGTCCGCGTGAAGCAGGTTGAGGCCGCCGAAGAGACCCTCGAGGCCCGCGTCCCGGGTGCGATCGGTGAAGGTGCCGTCACCCTCGTTCCGGAAGTAGCGAAGGGGTCCGGAGGGATCCCAGGTCGACGTCAAGACGTCGAGGCGTCCGTCGGCGTCGAAGTCCTCGACGGCCGCCCCTCCACACAGGTCGAAGGCGTCGAGTCCGACGGCCGTGGCCCGGTTGGGAAAGCGAGGAAAGGGCGTCTCGGATTCGAAGGTGATCCGCTCGCCAGGCGCGACGCCGGTGGGATACACCCCGACCGTCGTCGCCGAGACGTTGGCGAGCCAGCGGGCCGAATAATACAGCCACGACGGGGGTGACGTGGAAGCCGTCACCTCTGAGAAGAGCGCGAGGGCGCGCCGGGACGGCTGCTTGTCGCGGTGGACACCCGAGCCTCGCACGGGGAGGATACAGCTCTCGGCCGTGTGATAGGCCAGGCAGTTGCGCTGCTCGCCGAGGCGGAGGTGGGCCACCCCGAGCCAAAAGAGCAGCTCGGTGCGCCGGAGCCGTCCTTCGTTCGGCGGGAGCCGCCTAGCCGAGGCGAGCGCGTCTTCGATTCGCGCAATCGAAGCTTCCAGGTTCCCCTCCCACATCTCCAGGTGGGCCAGCTCCAGGTTTATCGCGAGGCGCTGCGTGGCGGGCGCGTCCGGGGCAAGAGCCGCGACTCTCTCACGGGTCTTGCGGAGACGGCGGTTGCCGACGATCGGGTTCTCGTCCGACGCGCGAGACGCGATCGCGGCGAGGCGTTCGACCATTCGCGCGTGGCCCTGACCCGGAGGCACGGCGGCCATCGGTGCGGACGCGCTGGGCGACGGCGATCGCTCCTGCGTCCCTCCGTCGCAGCCGGGCAAGAGCCACACGAGTGCAGTGATGAGGGCGAGCAGGAAACGGGCACGGGGCGATTGTATGCGGGATCTCGGGGAAGCCATGCGTCGGTGAAATCTATCCCAAACTCGTCCCGCGGGAACCTGGCACGCGACGGGCTCGATCCCGATCTGGGCGGATCAAAACCAGTATCACGCGTACGGAACGAACCCACAGTATGAAGCCGGAGGGCAACACTCGTAGAAGTGTTTCTGCCTACGGTGGCTCGTGGAACCGGCTGGTGCGTGCCATGTCCACCTCGTCTGCCCAATCGTCCAAGGGCATCACGAACCAGAGTACGGCGTAGATCACGAGGCCGACGCCGCCCATGAAGATGCTCATCAGCACGAACGCCAAGCGGACGATCGCGGTGGGCAACCCGAACTGGATGGCCAGGCCACTGCAGACGCCTGCCACCATGCGATCGTCAGCTGTGCGGAACCACTCGGAAGTCGAGCTTCGGGCACGCAGGAACGAGCTGCAGTGTTTGCACTTGATGGCCTCCGAACGCACCTCTTCTGCGCAGTAGGGACACAGCTTGCTGCTATTCATGTCAGGACCTCTTGGTGGCGCAACCATGCACGCCGGTGAGCGACCACCGGAAGGCTGCCAAAGACGAGCGTGAGCCATCCTGCCGCACCCAGTACGTAGGCGGCGGGTAGGGCCCAGGCCAGGGGATCCGGAAGCCATGTGCCCAGGAACCCCGGAACCCGGAGTATCACGAAGGCGTTCCAGCCGAGGACGAACAAGAACGGCACGCTTACCGCGGCGATCAGCTTTGCCAGCTCGCGCTTGAAGCCAACCGGAATTTCGGTGTGGGCCGGAATCGGTGCAGGGGTGCGTAGCAATGTGGAGGCCCGCTCGAGGGTGGCGGAGACCAGGGCATCGCTGGGTTCGGGCACAGTGTCGCGTTCGAGGATCGGCATGAGCTCTCGCAGATCGGCTTCCAGCTCGTCTCGCGGCTCACGCATCTGCGGTCTCCTCGGTCGTCTCGTCGTGCGACTCGACCTGTTGGCGCAAGGCCTTTACGGCTGCATGGGCACGGCTCTTCACGGTGCCGCGCGGGATACCCAGCACCTCGGCGATTTCGCGCTCCGAAAGATCCTGGTAGTAGCGAAGCACGAGAACCTCACGCAGCGGATCCGGGAGCGCCGCCAGATGCCGAGCCATGTCCATGCGTTCAGTCGCTGCGGGTGCAGCCGGCCGCGGAGCCGGTTCGGCTGCGGCCTCACCCTTTACCCGGTCGCGATAGCGAGCCTCCACCAGCAGGTGGCGTCCACGATCCCGGCACAGGTTGTTGGCGATCTGGAACAGCCAGGTGGAGAAGCGACGCCGCGGATCGAAACGGTCCCGTGCCTTCACCACCCGGATCCAGGATTCCTGGAAGAGGTCGTCTGCGGCCGAGGCTCCGACTCGCCGGTTCAGGAAGCCGAATAGCGGCCCCTTGAAGCGGCCCATCAGTGTCTCGAGGGCTGCTTCGTCTCCTGCCTGGACCCGTACCATCAGGTCTTCGTCCGACCTCACTGCGGCCGACGGTATCAAAGCCCGGGGCCGTGTTCGTTGTGCATGTGAGATGCCCTGTCCGCTGACTGCGATCCAGGGGGCGATGGCTTCCACTGTTTCGAGCTACTACGGCCCGATCGCGGGCCCGGTTCGTGGGGGCTGCTATAACCCGCGCTCGCACCCCGAGGCATGCCCCCGGGGGCCTGCAGGGAGGAGTCGTGCGCCCCAGCGTCGTCGTCATCGGAGGAGGGCTGGCTGGTTTGACCGCGGCCCGCTGCCTGCGAGCACGTGGCTGTGAGGCCACCGTCCTCGAGGCGGCACCGGGGCCCGGTGGCCGAGCCGCAGGGGGCGAGCACGAAGGCTTCTGTTGGGACGGTGGCGCCCATGCGGTTTCCGCCCGGGATGTGAATCTGGCAGCTCTGATTGCGGAGGCAGGCCTCGCTGCGGAGCTGCTGCCGTTGCGCCCGGAGCGGCTCTTCCAGGTGAGCGGTGGCAGTTCCGTGCCGATCGATCCCGCAGGTACTCTCGGCATCGCCCGCATCCCCGGGGTGCGCTGGCGGGATGCTCTGCGCCTTCGGCGTCTTCCGCGGTTGTTGGCGAAGTTCGAGGAGCTGATCGACCCAGCCGACCCGGTGCTCGCCGCGCGCCTCGACGATCGCAGCCTGGCCGATTTCGTGCGCCTGTACTTTGGCGCCAGTGCACTCGACCACTGGGCCGCGCCGCTGATGGCCGGTGATGCACTCGCCGATCCCCACGAGACCAGCCGACTCCTCTTCATACTTCTCCACCTGGCTCGTCACGAGGCACCCGTGGGCTCCCTGCGAGGCTCGTTCAGGGAGTTGGCCAGTGCACTGACCGAAGAGTCGGATCGTTTCGGCGCGAGCGTCCGAAACGTAGAGGCGGCGGGCCCGGGCTTCCGGGTTACATACGAGCAGAACGGTGCGGAGCAGACGAAGGAATCCGACGGTGTCGTGTTGGCGACGCCTGCCGAGTTCGTCCTGCCGTTGGCCGGAGCGTCGCTGGGCTGCGCCGAGCGCCGCTTCTTCGAGGCCGCCCAGTCCGTCCCTGCGCTGGTGCTCGTGGCGGCTCTCGAGGGAGACTTCGCCGAGAAGGCCTCTCGCTTCCGCTTTCGCCCCGATGAGCGGCGTCCCGTCGTGAGCATGGCAGTCGAGCCGGGCGGAGCCCCGAGCAGGCTCGTACCCGAGGGCTGCGAGCGCGCGGTGCTCGTGGCAAGCGCCGAGTGGAGTGCCGCCCACTTCGACGCACCGGATGATGTCGTGACGAAGACACTCGCAGGCTCACTTGGGCGGGTGCTTCCCGGCGCGCCGGATGCCATGCGCTTCAGCCGCGTGTTGCGCCATCGGCGAGCCTTCCCCCGCTTCGATGTGGGTCGGTATCGGGACCTGCAGCGCCTGCGCGATGTCGAAGCCGACCAGCTCGCCCGCGGACGGCACCTCGTATTCGCGGGTGACTACCGGATCGCCCCCACCGCAGAAGCTGCAGTAGTCAGCGGTCAACGAGCAGCAACCCAACTCGCCGACAAGATGACCGTCAAGATAGGGGGCCGTTAAGATAGGGGC